>NZ_JBEOWY010000013.1:0-101812 GCF_040296285.1 Kitasatospora sp. NPDC002227 | reverse complement strand
CCTCGCGGTCCCCCGCCTTCTCCCGGAGGTCTGCCAGGCTGGTCAGGGCGCCAGTGGAGCCAGCGTCGACGGCCTGCTGGTACAGGTGCTCAGCGCTCTCGTGGTCCCCCTCGATCTGCCGTCCCTGCGCCAGGCTGATCAGAGCGTAGCGGTGGCCGGCGTCGGCGGCCTGCCGCGCCAGCAACTCGGCGCCCTCGCGGTCCCCCGCCTTCTCCCGGAGGTCTGCCAGGCTGGTCAGGGCGCCAGTGGAGCCAGCGTCGACGGCCTGCTGGTACAGGTGCTCAGCGCCCTCACGATCCCCCGCCTTCTCCCGTCGCTGCGCCAGGTTGATCAGAGCGTCAGGGTAGCCAGCGTCGGCAGCCTGCCGGTACAACTGCTCGGCCCCCTCAGAGTCCCCCGCCTCCTCCCGGAACTCTGCCAAGCTGGCCAGGCCGTCGGGGTAGCCGCCGTCGGCGGCCTGCCGCGCCAGCAACTCGGCGCCCTCACGGTCCCCCGCATCCTCCCGGAGCACCGCCAGGTGAGCCAGGGCATAGGTGTCGGTGGCGTCGGCGTCGGGGACCTGCCGGTACAACCGCTCGGCGATGCGGTAGCGGCCTCGCTGAGCGGCGGCGCCGGCGAGGGCATGGAGTTCGGGCAGGGTGGCCGCGTGATGCTGTACGGCCGTCCAGAACGCATGCGGTGGAAAGACCAGCTGCCGGGTGGTTCGGGCGTGGTGGTCGAGGTAGTCGGCGAGACGGTAGAAGTCCGGGAGGGCGCCCATGCCGGTTGGGTGAGGGACCTCGCTCAGCGCGGCCACGACGTCCTTGACCTTGGTACGGGCGTAGACCAGGGCGTGGGCGAACCAGGTGTCGGAGTCGGCCGCGGCGCGCTGCTCGTCGGTGAGGTAGCCGGGGGCGGCGGCTTTGAGGAGTTCGGCGGGGAGCGGGGAGGTGTGGCCGAGGCGGCGTGCGTCCATGGCGGCGGTGATGACCGCTCTGCCGTAGCAGGCCGGGGGTGTGCCGGCCTGCTCGTAGCGGTCGACAAGCTGGGGTCCGGCCGCCAGGGTCTGGGTGATCGCACCGTTCGCACTGGTGCGGACGGCCGTGGCCAGGGAGGGGTGGGTGCGGGAGCGCACGTTGCGCAGGGCTTGGCCGGTGAAGACTCCCGGCACGTCGACCGGGGCCACCGGACCAAGCAGGGCCCGGGCCCGCGCATGGACGTCAGCCTCACCGCGTGGGGGTGTGGCGGTCAGTTCACGGTGATAGGCCGGCCACAGCGTGGCGAGCACCACCACCGGGCCGGGCTGCTCCAGCCGACGGCGCAGTGCGGCTGACGCGGCCTCACCCGCGGGGCCTGTCAGGAAGTCCTGCGCCTCGTTCAGCCACAGGATGGTCCGCGGGGCGAGGACGCTGGCGGCCAGGAGTGCGAGGAGGCTGTCGGTGTCCTTGGGAAAGACCAGCTGCCAGTCGGCCAGGCACCTCTGGATGGCCTCGAACGCGGTGCGGGTCTTGCCCGTGCAGGACTCTCCGCGCACCACCACCAGTACCGTCTGCCGGTCTGCGGCTGCGGCCTCCAGCTGGGCACGTAGTTGCCGGTCGTGGCCGCGCTCGACGTAGTCCGGGAGCACGAAGCCTCCACCGGCGTCGGCGCTTTGGGTGCCGAGAATGGCGGGGTGGACGCCGAGCTGCTGCGCGCTCCAGTGCGCGACGGGGCGCGGTCTGTCGGGCAGGGCGGCGAGGCGCGCGCAGGCTTCGGCTTCCGCGAGCGCGGCGGCCGCCCGGGCGCGCTGCACTCCTGTGCCGACTGCCTCGGCGCGTTGCTCGGCGACCGCCTGGTGCCGGTGGCGCCAAGTGTCGGGGTCCAGGAGGTGTTGGTCGCCTTGCGGTATCTCAATGTGCGCCTCGGCGAGGGCGGCACGAAGGAGCGTGACGAGTTCGGTGAGGGCGTCCGACCGCTGGGGGAGGCGGCTGCCCTTCAGCCATTCGCCGACTGTGGTTGGTGCTGCACCGATCTGGTGGGCAATCACCCGCTGCGACAAGGTCATGGCCAGATGCCGCCCATGCAGCTCTCCCAGTCGGCGCAGATCCGCGCGGAACTCCGCCTCCAGGCCGTCGTGGTGTCCGCTCCTCATGCCGCCCCTAGGTGTCCACCCGTCCAGAACGCCCGCCCTGGACATCGCTTAAGCGTAGGAACCGACCAGCCGCTATGGCGCGGAATCGTCCAACTGCTCGCGGAAGGCTGACTGACACCCCGTTGGACAGGCATGTTCGGGGCCGTCTACCCCGGCAGTCGGCCGGGGCAGGACCCGCTCTCAGGAGGCCCGACATGACGATCAGTAATGCCCTGCACGCGTTCCTCAGCTACGCGGCCGGGGTCCTCGGACCGATCGGCGCCGCCGCCCTGGTCATGTTCGGACTGCTGTACGTCGGCGTGATCCTGCCGACCGTATGGTCCCGCAGCCCCTATCGTCGAACCGCAGCCCACCGCACCCTCACCACCCTGCTGGACCACCTGGACATATTCCTGCGGATCCTGCGACGCAATCCGCCGCGCTGACGATCACCCGCCGGAATGTCTCACGTTCCTGACCTTCCCCCAGATGACAGTCGGTCTGGACTCCAGCGGTCAGCCCGACGCAGAGTCGCCCGGCCGGGCCACCATCGCCCGTTCAGCACGAAGGCGCCGGACCGCGGTTGGGGTCCGGCGCCTTCGTGGAGGTGCGGGTCTCAGACTCCGGCCAGCTGACCGGTGAGCGGGTCGCTGTGCTGCGGGGTCTCGAACTCCTTCTTGTACCGCGACTGCATGTTGGGCCAGTAGCGGTCGAGGGAGCGGGGACTGACCGGCTGGTTGCCGCCCTGCCCGGCCACGCGGTGCTTCTTGAAGATGTAGTCCACGAACTGCTTCTTCGTGGGGTAGTCGCCGTGCTCGCGGACATACTCGCACCAGTAGGTGTAGTAGAGGTCTTCCTTGTTCTGGCTCTCCTGGTCGACCGCCGGCTCGGGCTGGTCGGCGGAGATCAGGTCCTCCCCCTCCGGCAGCGCGGGCATAAGCATCTCGGCTTCGACCTCGGCCTCAACCTCGACTGCGACGACGGGCTGCTGGGCGGGGTCGGCCGTGTCCAGGACCAGCTGCTGGGGGGCCACTGGCACCGGAGCGGTCTCGGGCTCGATCTCGGCGCTGCGCTCGGGGACCTGTGCGTGCGGAGCCGCCGCGGGCTCGAGTTGGGCGGTGGCGGAATCTATGGCCGGGTCCTCGCCTGCCGGCTCGAACTGAGCCTGCCTGCCGTGTTCCGGCCGCCCGGTGCGGTCGGCCGGTGCGGGCACCTTCTCCAGCATGGGCCGCTCGCCGCTCGGCAGGGTGTTTCCGGCGGGGCTGTTGGAGGGTTTGGTCAGCGGGCCGGTGGTGATGCCGGCGGCGGCGAGCCCCTCGGCCGCGGTCTCCGCGAAGGGGACTCCGTACTTCGCCATCTCCAGTGGCAGCAGTGCGTCCTGATGCGCTGCCCGGCGCCACCCTCGGCCGTATCTGAAGCGCAGACGGGCCCGGTAGATCCGGCGCTGCTGCTCCAGGAGAATGGCTTCGTCGGCGCTGTGGATGCCCCAGAGGTGCTTGCGTCGCCACAGGAGGGCGGTGCTGATCGGGGCGAGGAACCAGCGGGTGATTCCGAGGCCCTCCATCGTCTTTGCACCGGCGGTCAGGTTGGCCCAGCGGCCGGTTCCGTAGCGCGCGGCCTCCACCACGATGATGAAGAGCACGGGGATCACGCCGTGCATGCCGACGCCCAGTGGGTTCGGCCAGGCCGATGCCGAGTTGAAGGCGATGGTGGCGCCCGTCAGGAACCAGGCGGTCTGGCGGAGCAGCGGGTAGGGCATGCGGAGCCAGGTCATGAGCAGGTCGAGGGCGTAGAGGCCGACGATGCCGGCGTCCACTCCGACGGGGAAGACCGCCGAGAAGTCGCCGAAGCCGTGCCGCTCGGCGAGGGCGCGTACGGCGGTGTACGAGCCGACGAAGCCGATGCCGGCGACGGCACCGCAGAACACCACCACCACTGCGGCCAGCAGCTTGTGTCCCCAGTTCAGAGTCGGCCTGGTCACTATGTTCTACCTCCTGAAACCTGAGCCAGACCCAACCATGTCACGCCACATCCGTGTGACGCACGGGACAATCGCTTCGCACTGTCCCTTACGCCCCGTTTTGGCTATTTGTGCGGCTTTTCCCGCTTCGTGATCTAGCTCCCACCACTGCGGACCCCGCACCCAGGAGAGGCCGTCCCGCTGCCGCCGGGTGCGGAGTCCGCAGCCCGACTGCGGGACTTCAGATCCGGTCCCGCAGTCCCGCGCAAGTACCGGGTACGGGCCGCGCGGGCGCAGCCGGAACAGTTGCGCACCCCGCCCGAACGTCCACCACCGGCGCCCCGCGCCCCCGACCGGGGCGTCCCAGGTGCGGAACGTCCTGTGCCTGCCGTGGCTGCGCCCGCTTCGCTCGTTCACCCCACGGCGGGCCCGCCGCCCAGACGTAGGTCTCCGTCCGCAGCCCGCCCGCCGATGCCGTTCAGCTGGGGCCACGGCGCCTCCGCACCCGCCACGCAGCGGGTGCGGAGACCTCTACGCACCCGGCGTCCGCACTGCGGAGGCGACACCGCAGTTACGCAGTCGCGGCCGACCGACACCGGGCACGGCCGACTGGCTCCGCTGCGGAGCTCCGCACCGGGCGGTCCGAGCCGACTCCTCCGAGGAAGGGCACCGGGTCCGAGGCAGCGGTCCTGCGCTACGGCTCCTGGTCGAGGGCCACCGAGTGAAGACCGGTGCGGAGGACGGTCGCAAGCGCGCCGTAGAAGTTCTCCCGCAGCGCCTCGATCTCCCGGGGGTCGGTCGGGATCTCCCGGGGGCCGAGGACCCACACGCCCTCGCGGGGCACCAGGATGAGGCCGGCCACCAGGAACGCCATGACGGCGGTCATGACCATGCCCTCGGTGAGGCCGGTTCGGCGGGCGACCCAGTCGGGGTCCGGGGCGGCGAACTCGCCGGGCTCCAGCTCCGGGCGGCGCCCGAGCCGAACACTCCACTCCATGACGGCCTCCATCACGGAGTCGCAGTTGCGCACGGCTGCCAGGAAGGAATCCGTACGGTCGTGCAGGTCCGGGGGCAGGAGGTCGTAGAGGTTGAAGTCCTTCAGAACCCGGGCGTACTCCTGGCGTTGCGCCAGGTCGGTGGGCACCTTCACGACGCCCTGCTCGAGGTCGGCCCGCCAGCGGGCAGCCCGCCGACGGGAGACCCGATCCCGCAACCACCTCACCGCTGCGCCTCCGGTCGGGTCAGTTCCGGTTCCCGGCCAGCGGTGATGCCGTCGGCGTGCGCGGCCCGGGTGATGGTCTGCTGGCGAAGTTCGTCGGCAAGCTGCTCGGCACGCTCCAGGCGAACCAGGATTCCCCCCTTGGTGCGGGCGGTAGTGGCCGGATCCGCGACGGGGAGTCCGCGGGCTGCGGTGGCGGCAGTGGCGAGTCCTTCGGCCACGTCTCGGTAGGAGGCGCCAGCGGGTTGGTCCAGGACGGCGGCGAGGCGGGAGCCGGCCTCGGCGAGTACGGCTTCCCAGTCGGCATCGCCGGCGTCCGGCCACGTACCGCAGAGCGGTCCCAGCCACCGGTCACCGTGTTCGGCAAAGGCCCGGTCCAGTCCGTCTGACGTCATGTCGTCACGCTATCGGGACTGGATGGGCTGCGGGGGCGCTTCCGGAAGCCGGACCGGCATCGGCCATCGGCCCGGGCGGGGTCCGGATGGCGCGGCGGCCGGCGCTCGTCGCGACTGGTGCTCAGCGCTCGCGGTCAAGCACCTGAAAGAGCTTCAGGGCCTGGGCGGGGTCGGTGCCCCGGGGGAGCGAGTGCTCGGCCACGAAAGCGGTGGCGGCGCGGCCAGGGAAAGCGTCGCCGGCCGAGGCCGCGTCGCCCTTCAGGTCGTCGGCCAGACCGTCCGGGATCTCGGCGTACCGGCGGAGCAGCTCGATCAGGGGATGAGGCTCGGGGTACTGGTAGGGCTCGGTGCCCTCCCAAAGCACCTCCTGGTCTTCCTCCTCCGCCGCGCTGTCGAGGACCTGGGCGTAGAAGGTGGCGAGGGGTCCGTCCCAGCCGATCGCGATGGCGAAGTGCTCCGCTTCGGGAAGGGGCTTCAACTCGTGCCGGGGCATGTTGGTCTCCTGATCTCACGGGACGGATGGGCCGGCGCCACCTTAGCGATCAGCGCTTGGTCCGTACGGGCCGGGTGCGGACTGCCAGCAGCATTACCGCCCTTCTCCCGGGCCTCCGGTGCGTCGGTGCGGAGGTGCCAAGTCGCGGTTCTGTGATCCGTGTCGGGGCTCCGCCAGGGCATCCGCCGACTGTTGCAGGTGACGCTACTGGGCCAGGAACAGCTGTGGGGCAAGGGCTGCGCTCCCCTGCCCCACAGCGATTTCGTCAACGAAATCTAGGCCGCCCGTACCAGCTTCTCGAAGACGTCCGCTGCTGCCTTGAACTCCTTCACCGGCCGGGACGCCGGATCGCACCAGTAGAGCACCGGCTCCTGTGCCCTGACGCTCTCGGCGATCTGCACTGCCTCTGTGATGGTCGGCAGGACTCGGTCGCCGTAGAAGCCGATGATCTCCTCCTCCATCTCCACCCAGTGGTTGCCCTGGCCTCGCTTGATCCCGTTGAGCATGACGTAGCGCAGGTCGGCGGCGCCGCCAGAGAACTGGTACCGCTTCTGTGCCTCGTCGATGAAGTCGATCAGCGTGGACAACGTGTCGTCATCCTTCTGGTCGGGCTTCACACAGCCGACCACGAAGTCGCAGGCTGCGACCTCCGAGTACTCCAAGGTGTCGAAGGTGCCGCGGAAGTCAACCATGATCACCTCGACGGCGCCGGGGGGCATCTCCACGATCGCCCGGCGCAGCCATTGCTCGTCGGGGCTGCCCAGGAGGTGGCTCTTGAGGTCGTTGCTCGCCTGGCCCATGGAGCGGGAGCCAAGGATGAGCCGAAGGTTGGGGATCTCGGCGAAGCTGCTGTCCTCGTCGTCCACGAGCTTGTCCCACCGCTGGAACGGCACGGTCCGGGTTCGCGCCGGGACCGATGCTTCCAGCAGGGTGGCGCGGCCGTGAAGCACGTCGTAGATATTGGTCATCGAGTCGAGCTTCTCGTGGACGGCACGGACCCGAAGGGGGTTGTACTTCTTGTTCGTCACGCCGTAGCCGAGGTAGCAGCTGGCCGCCATAGTCTGGTCGCCGTCCAGGACTGCGGTGGAGATCCCGCGGCTGGCCAGCTCAACCGCGAGGTTGACGCAGGTTCCGGTCTTCCGGGTTCCGCCTCCCTCGTTGGCGAATCCGATCACGAGGGGCCCCGGCGGAGGGTAGAGACGCGGTCGTTGCATCGTCATGGCGTTGGCTCCTTCACCTGGGCCCTAGTTCTGATGAGCAGATCCGGCCGGAAGGACTCGCGTCTTCTCGGCTTCTGTCGGCTGGTATCCGGCCGCCTCCAGATCGTGCAGGTACTGGATGTCCGTCCAGTCAGCGGGTTCCTGTGCGCGCAGTCGAAGTTCGGCGGCTGCGATCGCGATTGCTTCGGCCACGAGGACCTGGTCGGCGTTGTCGTAGTCGTCCAGGAGTTGCGCCGCCATGTGCTTCTCGGCGTCGGTGGCGCGGGCAGTGACCGCAGCTGCGAGTCGCTCGATCCTGGAACGGGTGTCCCGCTCTGCGGTAAGCAGGTTCTTGGCGGCGGCCAGGCGGTTGCTTTCGGCCGCAGGGGTGGGGGTCTGCGGTTCAGTCGTGGCCCCGGCCGGTTTCGTCGACGAAATCTGGGGCTCGTTGACCACGGCCGGAACTGGGGGCGTCGCGGTCGCAGCCGACGATCCGCCCTGGGCCGGGATGCCGGCTGCGGGGGCGGCGGCGGGGGAACCAGTTGATGCCCCAGCCGCTGGCTGCGCGGCGGCAGCAGTCTGGCCCTCGGCTGCTACTTCGGTGCCAGCGGCGGACGAGGCAGCAGGGGCGGGGGGTGCAGGCTTCGGGAACTCTCGGGCGACGAGTTCCTTGACGGTGATGTTCTGCTCACGCATGCGCTGGAAGGCAGCGTCTACGCCGTCAACGCCATATCGAACCAGGAGTGTGTAGGCAGGGTCGACGCCCAGTTCGCGGCGGCCGACCGCAACCCGGGTCGGGCCCATCGGGAGTTCCAGCAAGCGGATCTTCTTGGTGATCGCACTGTCGCTGAGTCCCTCATTGCGCTTGCCGAGCCGTTCGGCGATCTCCGCATTGGTGAGGTTCTTCCCGCGGAACCGGGCAAAGAGCTTTCCTTCCTGCAGGGGGTGCAGGCCGGTCCTCATGCTGTTCTCGGTCCAGATCAGCTCGTCCATGACCGCAAGCTGGTCATTGCGCAGGACCATCGGCAGCTCGGTCAGGCCCTTGCTGAGTGCTGCCCGGTAGCGTCGCTCGCCGGCGCCGAGCACCCAGAAGACCTCCGGTCCGAGCTCTGCCGCTACAGCGGGAAACGCCGCCCGGTAGGCAGCGATCGAGCTGACGGTGGGGTCCTGCTGAACGCCCATCCCCTCAACGCTGTCGGCGAGGTCCTCGAAGTCGTCGGTCTCCCATTCCCATTCCTCGCGGATGTTCAATGGGTTGGGAGCCACATGAGCCAACGGGGCCTTGAACCGCTCACCGTCGTTGACGGGCACAGGGATAGGTGAGCTAGTGCGAGGTGCAGTGCCACCGCTGCCCGGCTGGCGGTCTTCGAATGTCGGAGGCGACGGCGGGGCGCTGTCCTCTGCCTGCTCCGTCTTAGCTGGCGGTTGAGGTGCCCGTACCGTGGTCTTGCGGGGTGACATCCGATAGCTCCCGGTTGCGCTGGGTGAATAGTCATGAGAACCCTAGCGGGGGAGATGCGCGCCTCTGCGCCTGTCCGGCGGCGTGCCCTCGTCGGCTCAAGCTAGCTGCTCTCAGGTAGTCGCACCGTTCGTTTGGGCGAACTGCATACGTTCGTGGCCCCCTGGACGGCTTCCTCGCTGGATTTCGTCGACGAAATCCAGTCGCCCGGGCTCCCGAAGGTGAGACCAACGCCAGGGCAGCGACGTCGCTGCGGGCTCCCCGAGCGACAGGTTTCGTCGACGAAATCCCGGGAGGCGAGTGTCTCATCCAGTCGCGTCCGGGCGGCTCCTGGGTGCGGAAGGAGAGTGCGGGTATGGAGGTCACGCACCGGCTGGTCGCTCCCACAGGCTCGGCAGCCGCCCGGTCTCCCCGGTTCACCCCGAGGTGTGAATGGTGGTTCGGTGAGGCTGACTCCCGCTACACCACCGAGGACGGCGCGCTCGTTCGGCACCGGCGCACCTCCTTCTTCCCCAAGCAGCAGATCTACGACCTTGCCAAGAGCAACGGCGTCGCCGCCGTCGCGCACAGCGACCTCCGGTAGCCACCGCGCCTTGGCCGGGCGGAGAACGCCGGTGCGGAGCCAGGCGTGCGGCGGCCGGTAGAGGTACGCAGTCGAGCCGGTCGCGGGATGCGGGTGCAGAGCCGGGTGCGGACCCCGTCGCTCGCTCGGCTCACACCGCACTTCCGCAATGCCTCCCTCGTCAACCGCCTCTTGCGGTGCTGCAGGGCAGGAGGCGGAGCGACCTGCACGGGTTCAAGGACCTGCCCGAGGCAGCGCCGGGTAGCGGGCGAGACGCTGCGGAACTGCCTCCGCAAACCCCCCGTTTCAGCAGGTCAGATGCGGTGCGTAGCACCCATCTGCTCATCACAAGCAGCATAGGCTCACGGGATGCCCTCTTGGCCGCATCACTGGCGCAGGGACATCCGCACCGCAGCCCAGCGCCGTCGGCACGGAAGCGAGGGGTCCGCAGCTCCGCAGGCGAGGACCAAGATCGGAACACCGCGCCAGTTGCGGGTACGGGGGCTGCAGCGCGGTGCGGAGGTCACGCAACAGCCAGGCCCGCCGCTCCCTCAACCTCCGCAGTACGCAGCCGCGGGTGCGGGCCGGGCTCCAGTCACCGTGGTCCGCAGCACGACCGGCGACTGCTTGCCGCGCTCGCTCGGCTGGCTCCGAGCGTGGTCGCCACCCCGTCCACGGCACGAACCTGTACGTCTGACCCGAACGCCTGCGTTACAGGTACCGCGGCAGGCTGGGCCGGTCAGAGTTCAGGCCGGGGCGGATCTTCCGGAACAACAGCGGCGATGCGTACCGTCGGGGGCCACGGCGGGGCGGGGGCGTAGGCGTGCACCACATTGACGGCCGGGCGGCCGGACGCCGGGTCAGCCTCGATCCGGGTGGAGTACAGCTCGACCAGGTGGCCGCCCTCGGTGACCGTACGGATCAGCCGGCCCAGGCGCGGCCGGTGCTCCAGCTCGAGGCGCAGGATCTCCAGGACTTCGTCGGCGCCGAGCTCCTTGGCCCGTTGGGCGGCCCGGTCGGTGACAGCGGCGATCACCTCGCCGTCCGGCTGGTCGGGGTGGCTCACTCCGCGCCCTGCCGGGCCAGCAGCTCGACGACGGCCTCCTCGGCCGCAGCGATTGCCTCGCGGTCCGCGGCCAGGTGCACCCGGCCGCGGTAGGCGGCGAGGATCTCCGCGACGGTGACCAGGTCGACGACGGTCCCCAGCTCGTGGACCTCGGCCACCTGGTCGACAGGCACCCTGGGCAGCAACTGCTCGGCGAGTTCGGCGTCCAACTTCTCGGCATCGCCGGGGAAGCCGTAGCCGGCCCGGAGTGCGGCGCGCAGCTCCTGGGCGGTGTCCATCGGCGGCAGCCCGAAGCGGCCACCCCCGTGGTGTTCGGCGTGCTGGGCGCTCATCCCCACACCACCCTCTCCCTGCGTCGGCGTGTCCCGGCGTGGCCGGGCCTGTATTGACGACGGTAGCCGCTCGCAGGCGGAGCGCGGGAGCGGACTCGAGATCCCGGCCAGCTTGCAGGCCGGTTCAGGCCGCACGGCCTGGCCCGTAGCGGGGTGTCGGGTCGGATACGAGTTGACGCAGTTCGTCGGTCAACGGGTGGAGCAGCGCGACGTCGTTTCGCCCGTTGGTGAGCGACCAGTTGTCGCCGTCGCGGCCGTTGTAGGCCGGGCCGGCCGTAACCGGCACGGGTGCCGATCGTTCTGCCCGGTGCCGCGTCGATCCGTCGCGGCGCCGGGCACGGCGACCGCGACGGTGCCGTGCGGCGCAACCCCAGGGGGGATCATGGCCGCGAAGAAGCAGGCGGGCAGCGAAGACGAAACAGGCTGGCGCCGGTTCTTCCGGAAGGCGGGCTACTACTGGGCGACTGCGGCAGAGGTGCTGGCCCGGGCCAACAAAATCGCCCTCACGGTGGACGTGGTCCTGCGCGAGTGCCGGAAGATCGCCGAAGACGTGAAGAAGTTCAAGGACCGCTGGGCCGACGGCTTCGGCCCCAGCGCCGCCTGACCACACAACGTACGACGAACGGCCGGGTGCCCACCGTGAAGGTGGGGCACCCGGCCGTTCGTCGTACGGCCCGCCTGGCCGGCCGGTTCAGTACCTGATGGTGGTGTGCACCGCGTACTCCCCGTCGGTCAGGTCCCGGCGATGGTCCTCAGCTGATCGAGGGTCAGCTCCTGGGTGCGTGCGGCGGCGTTGCTCGTGGTGAACTCGAGGAGGCGTTGGCCGGGGTTTCCGCCGCCCGGGTGCAGCGCCGCAGTGTTCTTGCCGTCGGACTCCACCAGTTGCTGGAGGTAGGCGGCGAGTGCTCGGGGGCCGCCGCCGCTGTAGCCGGCGTTGTACTCGTTGGCGCGGTGCTGGGGGAGGAGGGCCAGGACGTTGCGGCTGGTCCTGGTCCAGAAGGTGCCGCGGTCGATGACCAGGGTGGTGACGCTCTCGCCGTCACGCAGGCTGACGGGGGCGAGGGTTTGGTAGGTCCACCGGTCGGTGCTGCCGCTGACGGTGCGGTGGTGCTCGGCGACCACAGGCGTGCCGAACTGGGGGTCGGTAAAGGTGCGCCGGCAGACGCAGCCGGACTCGCTGACGGCGGCGGGACTCGCGGTGTTCTCATCCACGCACGGGTCGAACAGCCGCGGCAGCTCCTGGTTGGTGACCAGGAGGGCGTGCAGGGCGTTCGGGGTCGAGCGGTGCAGGCGGTCGGCCCACTCCTGCACGTACGGGCTGGTGTGTTCGATCCGGGTCTCGGGGTGCAGGCCGCTGGTGACGACGTCAGAACCGGGCTCGGTGTAGAGGACGAAGTTCGCCCAGGAGCGGGTGCCCTCCGGGTCGTAGGTGGCCTTGAGGTCGTGCCGGGTGTAGCTGCTCAACTGCGCTCTCTCCCTTGGAGACTCCCCCGCCGCACAGGCGATGTCACGCTCAGTGTCGCAGGTGCTACCGGGCCGCGTGGGGCCTTCGATCGCTGCGGCCGGATCGGCTTCGGTCGGCCGATTCCCTGTGCCCAGCCAGCGGTTCACCGGCTCGGACCGGGGATCTGGGGTGCCGTGGATCCGGCGGGGTCAGGGCTGCTGTGGCTCCGGGGCGGGTTCGGCCTCGGCAGTGGCGCCGGGGCCGAGCCGACGCCGGGCGCTGGGGGGCTGGCGCGGCTCGGCGGAGTCCTGGACGAAGGTCGGTTCCAGGAACGGGCTCCGCTCGGCGGCGAGCATCCGGGCCTGAACGTCCTGCGGAGGGGTGTGGGCGGCTGGCTCGGAGAAGGGCTGCCAGAGTGGCCGTCGGATGGACTGATTCATGATCACCAGTGTGTCAGTTCCTCCGCACCGGCCAGCGCGGGAGACCGGGACGAACCCCGCACACAGCGACCGCAGCAACTGACAGTCGGACAACTGTGCACGGTCGGCCGGTCCTGGTGTTCCGGGGCGGCGGCCCGGCCTGGGTCTGCGGTCTGCGTCTGCCACTCGCTCCGGTTGGCCAGCGCCCTCCGCAACGCTGCGGATTCCGCTCACCCCGGCGTGCCACGTCGATCCGTCGCCGTGTTGAGCACGGTGCGCGCGACCCGAGCACGGGGACGGCGGGGGCCTGATCAGATGCGGATGGTGATGTGGACCTTGCTGGTCGGCGGAGCGTCGGGGTGGCAATAGGCCCAGTCGGTGCCGCCGGGAGCAGCGACGAGGTACGGCTGCCGCAGGTCGCCGCAGATCCACACCGTGCCGATGCCGTCGGCCATTGCTCCGTAGAGCTTGGTGGGTAGGCGGGTCTTGCCCGACCGCACCACGGCCCCGTTGCGGGCGAGGAGGTGTACGCGGACGGCGGTGGCACCGGTCCGCTTACGGCCGGGCAGCGCCTGGGCCTCCGCCCGGGTGAGTACCTGCACGCGGCACGGCCAGACCTGCCAGGGATGGCCGGCGAGGATGCTCCGCTCGCCCCGGGCGAGGATGCGCTGCTGGCCGATCCCGACGATGACGATCACCAGGAAGGCGAAGGCGAAGAGAGCCGGGAGGACGAGTAGGTCGACCCACTGCCCGATGAAGACGAGCAGTCCGGCCACCCCGGCCAGTCCGACGACCACGTAGAGCTGCTGTCGGTCGAAGGCTTCCTCGAATCGGCGCTTGAACGCTTCCGCAGTTGCAGGGACGTCCAAGGCGACACCGTCGACGACATGGTGGCCCAAGCGTTCCGCTTCCACTGGTGATCCTCTCCCCCGGCCGGTTCGACTCCGCCGCGGGGGACAGTCTTCCAGCCTCGACAGGCGGGCAGAGGAGGTTCTTCAAGGTCGACCAGGCCGTCTCCGGGACGAGGTCGCCGCGTATCCGCTCAGGCCGCCGCATGGCGGGTCTCCACCCGAACCGCAGGGCCTCCTGGACGGCACGCTCACCTCCCGGATTCGGCAGCGGCCAGGGCCTCACCAACCGCCCGACGGCTCAGTGGTGCGGGCTGCACCGGTCGTCCGTGCTCACGCAGCTTCGCGATCTTCTCCAGCCGCCGGTTCAGGAGGTACTCGGCGGTGCGGCGGATCGCGGCCCTCCCCTGCGCCACGGCCTCGCGCTTGGCGGCGGCGCGGTTGTCGTACCGGTGGGCGACGCGCATGACGGCGTCGTGCGCCATCTGCCCTTCCTCCGTGGCCTGTGGGTTCCGGGCCAGCTCGCGCAGGGCCCACGTCCGGGCGATGCCCGCGCAGTTCTGGGCCGTCACCATGTCGCTCAGGGCCAGCGCCGCAGTGCTGGCATCCGCACCGAGCCCGTTGGTCGCCCGCTCCCGCCGGATCGCCGCGTCCAGGTTCTTCCGGGCCCGGGCGATCACCTCCCGCACATTCGCACGGTCGGACAGGTCGGCACCGCCGGCCAGCTCCAGGTCGACCGCCTCGGCCAGCGCCGCCCGGGCGGCGAGCTGAGCTGAGCAGCCGGTGCACAGCCCGGCCGACTGCTGCGCGCCGCACCGCGAGCACGGCATGGCCTGCCGCTCCAGCTCCGCCGCCAACCGCTGCGCCGCCCGCTGCGCCTGACGCTCCTCGGAGCGCTTCCGGTCTGCTTCGGCCCGCTCCAGAGCTGCAGCCAGGTCTGCCGCCCGCAGCTCGGCATGCCGGCGCAGGTGCGCGTCGATCGCGGGCCCGCGGTCCTCGAAGGTGGCGTCGGGAGTGGATGCGACGACCTGGGCGATCAGGGCGCGGCGGAGCGAGCGCCGGTCGGCCAGGCGGCCGTCGCAGCTCGCGCAGTCGGCTCCCCAGGTCAGGTCGATGCCGTCGTCGCACGCCGCGGAGCCGCAGATCTGGCGCTGAGTCAGGCCCTTGCGAATCAGCCAGCCGAACGGGTTGGTGACCATCGCGGGACCGCCCTGCTGGTGGAGCCGGTCCTTGAGGCGGTCGGCCAGCAGGTCGACGGCCAGGCCGGAGCCGGACCACAGGGCGATCCGTCCGAGGGCCTTCCGGGCTTCGACCACCACCTGGTCGCGCAGGTACGGCCGGTCGAGGCGCTCCCAGACCGGAAGAACCGGGAGGAGGGCCTGGACAAGGTCCGCAGGAGGAGCGACCGCCGAGACCGACTGCAGGTGCCGGCCCCGCCGTTCCCGGCCAGGGGTCTGCTTGCGCTGCTGAAAGTCGGTCGAGTCGGGGTTCGGCTGTTCCCCGCGAAGCGGGTGGCCGGAGCTCTCCAAAAGGGTCAGCTGCGGTGCGGCGTTACCGGGCTCGCCCTCGCGCGCACCCGCGCGCTCCGGCCGGACATCCTCAGCCCCAACGGCGCACGCGCCGGAAAAGCCATCTACAGCGCGAGCAAGACCACCTACCTCAACCACCGGAGAGTGCAGGGCGTGAAGGGGGGTAGCAGCCGCGAGGTCTCCTACAGCAGGCTTCTCAGACTCCGGCGCGCCGGTGACCTGGGTGTTCTCCCCGACAGCAGCGGCGAACTGGGGTGGGGTAGCAGCGGCGGGGCTGCCGGCGAAGCCGAGGTCGGTGTCGAACCCGTCCTCCAGGGCAGGATCGGCGACCGGCGGCTCCTCGAGCTCGGGCTCGCCGCAGAACTCCCACCAGCGATCTGCGGACGGCCGCTCCCGGGCAGCTGGCGGCTGCGCGGCCTTCGGGCAGGACGACGCCTTCGTCCGGGCAGCGGCGGGCTCCGGGACGGACCGCAGCGCCGGGCCGGCCGACGAGGTGGCGTTGTCGTCCTGGTGCGCGGCGGCCACTGCCGGGATCACGATCCGGGCACGCGAGCGCAGCCCGGACGCGCCACGGCGCGGACGGGTCAGCACGCCTGCTTCCTCCAGGCGGACCAGGACGTGCGCGGCGCCAGCCGGGGAGCAGCCCAGCATCCGCGAGAGCGTCACCGCCGGTCGTCCGACGTGGGTGTCCACCCGGCCGCCGCACATCCGGACCCGGCCCCGGGCTGACGCCGAGAGCACCAGCAGCAGCAGGGCGAGTCGATCCGTGCTGGCTCCGCGACCGGTGCGTGAGGCCAGCAGACCCACCACCGGATCGCGGCCGTCCCGGAAGGCCCACCCCGGCGCGAAGAGGTGCTCGACCACGCGGAAGAGGACCGCGAGTTCCCGCTGGCTCAGGGCCAGCGGATCCCGCTCCCCCGTCTCCGGGCAGCGCCCGGCCGGGCCCAGGGCGGAAGACATCGCGCTCCACAGCGGCAGGACCTTCAGCCGCAGGGAGTCCTCACCTCCGTCGGAAGTGCCGGGGACGCTCGCCGCCACCGGCTGGACGTCGCCGGGCAGGGCGGCACCCCGCAGCGCCCGCAGCACGTGCTTCATGTTGTCGCGGCCCGTGCCGCACCAGCGGCCCAACTCCGCCTTGCGGATCTCCACCACGCCGGTCGTGACCGGGGTGCGGGCCATCAGCACCACCGCGGCCAGCCGGACCGAGTCGTTCTGCTCCTTCAGGCCGGGAAATGCCAGCAGCGCTCGCACCGCCGCGCTCAGCCGGGACCGCATCATCGGCGAGAGGACGAGCGGGTGCGGGGCGGGTGCCTCGGAGCCTTGGCCAGGGACCAGCCGCAGGGCCGGGCCGGCCGCTCGCTGTGGGGGGACCTGAGCCGGCGGTCCGTCGTACGCGCGCGCTGGTGTGCTCACCACCCACGCCCCTGTCCGGCCGACCGGGCAGCACCGAACGGCGCCATCGCACGACGGCGCAAGGGCGCGAGGAGGAAGTCCGAAAAGCAGCGGCTCAACGGACTTTCGGGCATGCCGAAGTGGCAAACGGCAGCCGTTTGCTGCATGATGGCCTCGTTCATCGCCTCTTGGCGAGAGCACGCAGAAGAGCCCTCACCGGGCTTGACGCGGTTCCTGGGAAGAAACCGAATAAGGGTGCGAGAGGCGACGGGCCCCTGCCAGGGCGGTCCCTCACATGGACGATCTGGGCGCGAGCCGGCTGACAACCGGATTGCTCCCGGGCGGCGCTACGCGAAGTCCTCCCCGGCAAGGGAGGAACAGCGAGATGGGCGCCGCCCCTTGAGGGGCTAGGTCATCCACACCCCCGCACCGGGCCGACTGCACTCGGCAGCTACGGCGAAACCCGCGCTCCTGACGACTCGGAGCGCGAGCTGTTCCACGCGGATACGTCCCGATCGGGCGTCACGCGCAGTAGTGAACCCCGCAGCAGGCCGCAGGGCGGCGCTCAGCGGGGAAGTCCTGAGGACAGGTTGGACCGGGCTGGCCGGGCGCGGCGTTCCGCTGCGCGACATCGGCCGGGTGCTGTTGCACCCCGAGACCACAATCCAGGTACGCTGATTCACAGCGCTACACCATCCTCGAGTTAGGTGTTTCGCGACGAGTCACCCGGAGCCGTCTGATACACGGCCCCCGACTCTGGCCCCCGGCCGCCGATCGTGCGGGACTTCCAACCCCGCCGGCGACCCAAGGGGGCCTATTCTTTTTGTCCGACTTGTCCAGCTTGCTGGGGATTCCAACTCCCAGTCAGCCACTACGGCCGGATTCTGATCCTAAACCCATCACACACGGCAATCGCCATGCGTTTGCTTGGCCTCTCGCGTGTGTCGCTGCGCCACCGCTGGCGCGATCATGCCTGGCTGACGGTACATCCATTCGCAAAAAGCAGCAAGGCGACCCTCTAGAACGTGTACTGGAGCTCGTAGAGGTGGCCCGCCTTCGCCATGACGGTGACCTCGATGATCACGTCCTTGGTGCTGCGCACGACCCGGAAGGTCCGCAACACGGGAACCAGCTCTCCCGGCAAATGCAGGGCAACGAACTGCTCCTGGGTCGGGATGCATGCAGAGATTCGGTCGACGGTCCCATCCGGCGCCGGCGTATGGCCCATCGCCGCGAGAAGCGCCGGTGTGCCGCCCCGGATCTTCCTGAACTCCAGGAGAGGAGTTCCCTCTGCGATCGCCAGCGGGTAGTGGGAGTGCACCAGCTCGGCCGGCTGATCATCCAGGCGCAATATCTGGGCCCGGCGGGCAACCAGCTCCCCGGCCTCGATACCGAAGGCAGCCGCGACCTCGCGCGGAGCCGCCACCTTCCCGACGGATAGCAGCTCGATCGTGGCCCTGTAGCCCTGACCCTCCGCCTCCGAGATCCAGCGGTACGTCTCACCCGGTGCCGCCGGAGCCGAGTAAGCGGCGGGGACCATGATCCGTCGCGGCCTGTAGGTCACCGTGGTACTGGCCCCTGCGCGCGACGTCACGAGGTGCTCGTCCTTCAGCAGGTTCACGGCCTTCTGGACCGACGCATTAGAGGCGCCGAAGCGGTCGATGAGAACAGCCGTGGAGGGCAGCCGCGCCTCCCGCGGCAGCTCGCCCGAGAGGATCTCGTCACGAAGGTCAGCCGCGATGCGCTGGTGAACAGCGCGCGGGTCCTCCCGATCCGCCTTCCTCGGCCGGCCCTGATCAGTTGTCACAATGCCTCCCCGTCTGCGTACATCTCGTAGCGGAAGCGCTGGTGGAGGGCAGAGGCGACCACCACGTCCACCTGGATCGGGCGGCCGTCCGCGGTCGCGCAGGTCCTGTGCATCACGAGCACCCACACGTCGGCCGGCAGGTGCAGCTGGTCGATCTCGGACTGGATGGCCGGCCTCGCCTCGATCTCCTCGGCGACGCAAGGCATCTCGATCCCGGCCTCGCGGAGCAACTTCTCTGGGCCGCCCTTGATCTTGGCAGGCCGAATCAGCGCCGTTCCGTCGGCCACGTCGAACTGGAAGAACGAGTCGGTGAGCTCCACGGTCACGTCGTCGAGGTCCACCGCGCGGCGCCGGACGCCAACTGGCGAACCGGTCGGCACGCCAAGGAGGTACGCGACCCTGTCGGGTGCTTCGACCACCCCGGCCTCCACGATCCGGTGGGTCCCCCGGCGGCCGGCCTCGGCCGCCTCCTCCACCCACGCTTCACCAGGGGCTTCAACGCCCACGTACCGCGATGAGCTGCTTGTCCACCCAGCTCCGCCCATGTCTCTACCCCCACTGTCCTAGTCGTCCCACCTTGCTGGTTTCCAGATTAAGCCCAGGCAGGCGCACGGAGACCCAATGAGAAGCTTGCTGCTTTTCGCAAAAAGCAGTACGGTTCAGGTGTTGGGAATCCACGCAGGGGAGAAAGCACATGGATGCCGCCCGTTCGGCGCCTGGGCGTTCGCCTGCGAGGAGTGTTGCGGTCAGCTCCGGAGCTCGCTTCGGTCTGGCCAGCCACCAAGGGCGAGCACGCCGGTCCGCGGTCCGCCAGCAGGCGGCGCCGAGACCGGATGTGTCGGTCCAGGAGGCTGCGACGCTCCTCGGGGTGCACGCCTGCACGATCTACCGCTACATCAAGGCCGGACTGCTGGCGCACAAACGCCTGGGGTCGGATCCGCCGCAGGAGGGCGGGACGGGCCGGCGCGGCGGCGGGATTCGCATCCCGGTCTGGTCGATCGACGAGATGCGAAAGGTCAGGCAGCAGCAGGCCGACGGCCTGGAGCACAGCAGTAGTTGAAAAGCAAGAGACCTCGGCTCCGCCTGAGCAGCTGTCACCGAGGTCTCCGGGAATCAACTCGCGAGGAGAGATCCACATGAACATCATGCACCAGCCGACGCCCGCAGAATCACGAGGAGTGCACCCCGCGCCCGCCCCGGTCATCCTCGACCCGCGCAGCGCCGACTTCGGTCAGCGCGCGTACACCCCGGACCCCTACAACCAGCCCGGCGCCGAGCAGCACACCCGGCGCAACTTCGGCGGCCCGTACACGGTCGAGGGCGGGGGTGCCTGATGACGCTCAAGCCCGAGTTCCGCAGCTACATCGGGGGCCGTGGTCCGGAGGACTCCGGTTCGTCGGAGGGTTCGTCCGCCGAGTCGGAGGGGGGCGACCAGTAGTGGAAGCTCAGCAGGAGCAGCAGGCCCGGCAGGCCGACCTCTTCCTGGCCTGGTCGAAGGCTCCGGCGCAGCCGGAGCCCGTGCCGGAGCCCGTACCACAGGGCAGCGGCACGCAGTAGGCGCAGCGCGCCTCGTAGATCACCACCCGCAGTACGCCGTCCCGGCGTGTGCTCTCGGAACCGCTCTGTCATGGCCATGCCAATAGAGCGGCGCCGGGAGTGTGCGGCGGGCCCGTCAGGGCCTCAGCACTCTGCACCACCACGACGCGCCCGGAAGTCCGGCCCGAGGGGGCCGTTCCATGGAAGTGCCCGCCTACTTCTCAACTCAACAGTGTGGCAAAAGAGTTAGACCCCGCAGCCGCGAGCGTGACGCCGCTGCGAGGTGATCAATCAAGCCTTTGATCGAGACGCACGAACCTTGGCCGCGGGGCCCGCCTCCCCGCTCACCATCCAGGCGCGATCGCCCGGCCTCGGCCGGGCGGTAAGCGGCCGTCACGCCTCCCTGACACGGGGGCGCGGCCGTCACGCACTCCTAGTTCCACCCGGAGTACCTGTTCGACTCGGCCGCCGCTCCCGCGTGGGAGCGGCGGCCGAGTCGCAGTTCGCTCCGGAGCTGCCCAGGATCCGCAGCCGAGATGGGCGCCAACCGCCTTTCTCCGTACGGCTTCTGGGGGGTTCCGGATCACCCGGCCTCCGCAGGCGCAGCGCTTGCGACCGACACCCGGCGCCGGCCCGGCTACCCACTGCGGGGCCGGACAGGTCCGAACGGAGTCGCTATGGACGGTTTCTCCCCGGCACCGCAGGTGCCGTGCTTCTTCCGCGGCGGCCTGATCGGCTCGCTGCGTGCCGTGAAGGGTGGCATTGCCCTTCTCGCGCTCGGCGCCTCCGGGGCCACCGGCCTGCTGGACGCCTTCCACCTCCACGTCCTGGCCAGCAGGGTGGACCGGCTGCAGTTCTGGCTGGCCGTCCGCGCCGGGCGATGGGCCTACCGGGCCTCCTGCTTGGACGGCACCGTCACGGTGATGGTGCCTGGGCCCGACAGCGTCTACCTGCCCGAGCTCGTGGACGGCGCCGACCCGGCGCCGTTGTCGCCGCTCGACCAGGCCCGCGCTGATCACCTGGCGGGTCTGTGCTGCCCGGCCGACGTCCCGATCGAGGGGTGCCGGCCGGTGCAGGACGCGGTGCTGGCCGCCGACCCCACTCTTCTCGATCTGCTCGAGGCGGATCTGATGCGCCGGTTCGCCGCGCTCGACGGCCTCCCGGTCCGCGAGGACGGCGGTCCGCGGTGAGCGACGCGCGGTCCACCCGTCAGGCCCAGCACCTCAAGCCCTGCCCGGGCCGCTGGGTGCCCGGAACCTGACCACGGCTTCACCCGAGTCATCCGCCGCCCGGCAACCGGGCCGGCCCGCCATTCCTAGAAGGAGAGACGACGATGCACTGGATTCACCGCGCTGTCTGCCGCGAAGAGGACCCCGAGCTGTTCTTCCCGATCGGCAACACCGGCCCGGCCCTGCTGCAGATCGAGGAGGCCAAGGCCGTGTGCAGGCGTTGCCCCGTGATGGAGCAGTGCCTGCAGAGGGCACTGGAGACCAACCAGGACGCCGGCGTCTGGGGCGGCATGAGCGAGGACGAGCGTCGTGCGATGAAGCGCCGCGCCGCCCGGAACCGGGCCCGGACCTGATGCCACCGTTCGTCACCTTCCGCGCCGAGCGTCTGGTCGGCGCCTCGCAGGCCGCCGCCCAGCGCTTCGAGCGGCACCCGCCGGACCCCGTGCTGCTCCGCCGTGCGCTGGAGCGGCCGGGACTTCGGTCACAGGTCCTGGCGGCAACGCTGAAGTTCCTCAACGCGATCACTGACCTGGACACCAACGAGTCCGTGGTCTCCGTGGACGGCCAGCTGCGAGCGGTGTTCCTCCAGCTGGGCAGGCTGGTCCGGCTGCTGCGCCTCCAGGCGTTCCTGAGTGCCGGCCGTGCCCGGCCGGGAGCGGCCACCAGCGCAGAGATGTCCCGGTTCACCAACCGCCTCGACGACCTGGCCTACCTCCTGCTCACCGACCGCCGGGCCGAGGGCTGCGCAGGCTCCGCGCGGCTCGGCCTCGGCCTGGTCCACCACATCCTGACCGGCAGTCACCTGCCGGTGTGAGTCCGCCTGCATCTCGGCGGCGTCCTCGGCGCCGGTTCCACCGCGCCTGCTCCGACCCGCCCAGCCGCACCCGGTGGGCGCTTCCCCTTCCCCGCTGGACAGCCGGCCGATTCGAGCCCCACCGAGTCGGCCGTGTCCCGCACTTCCCGCCCACCGGGCCCGACCAGGAGACCCAGAAAATGTCCACCCCTCTCTCCCTGCTGCCGTCCCCCCACTGGCTGGCCTCGCACACCGATCTGCTCGCCGGGGTCCTGGTGGCCGTCGCCACCGCGCTGCTCATCCTGCACCGCTGGCGCAAGGCGGAGCGGACCTACGAGGACGAGCTGACCATGTCCGACGAGCAGATCGCCGAGCGCAACCTGCGCGCGGACGCCCGCGGCCGGCGCTCCGACGACCTGTGGACCGTCGCCGTCGCCTCCGCCGCGGCCGGGCTGTCCTCGAACGGACTGCGGAAGATGGGCCGCGACCTGATCGGGCTGTCCTCTCCGTTCGACTGGCTCCCCTTCGTCGCCTTGGACGTCGCCGCCTACATCTGCGGCGCCCGGGCCCGGCGCCGCTCCCGAGCCGGCCAGCCGCCCGGCATCAGCGGTGCGCTGGTATGGGTGTTCGCCCTCATCTCCTCCGCCTTCTCCGCCTCCGAGGGCGCGACCCTCGGAGAGGCCGTGGCCCGCGCGCCCTGGCCGATCATCGCCGCGATCTTGTTCGAGCTGGGCAGCCTGGAGGAGCGGACTGCGGCCCGCGAGCTCGCTCGCCGGGCCGGCGACTGGCTCGACCGTCGTATCCGCATGGTGCGGATGCTCCACCCCGTCGAGGGCGTCAAGGTGGCGCTCGCCTTGGCCGCCGACGAGAACCTCTCCCAGGCCGACGCCACCCGCCGGGTCCGTATCCAGACCGCCGCCACCCGGTTGTACAGGGTGCGGCTGATGGACGAGCGGGCCAAGGACAAGGAGTCCGGGGCGCAGCGCAGGTCTGCAGACCGGGCGCGGGCCCGGGCGGTCCGTCGCGCGCAAGCTGCTCAGGCCCGGGTCGCGCTGGTTGACCAGACGCACATCCTGGCCGACCTCGAGCGCCTGGTCCGTACCCCCGACACTGCGGCGGTCGACTTCCGCCGCCGCGCGGCGGTCGAGACCGTACTTCGGTCCTACGTCGGTGACGGGCCGGGTACGGCCGAGCCGGGTACGGGGCTCTACCCGGGTACGCCGCCGGTTCAGGACACGGCCGGCGGTACCCGCGGGCCCGTACCCGAGTACAAGACGTACCCGGCCGTTGCCGCCCCGTACCCGGCGGCGGGACAGGCGGGTGCGGGTACGCCGATGCCTGCGTACCCGGGTACGGAGGGTCGTACCCGGCCGGTCGAAGAGCCGTACCCGGGTACGGAGCAGCCGGGTACAGCGGTGTACTCGGGTACGGCACAGCCGGGTACGGCGGCGTACCCGGGTACGGCGCAGTGGGGTACGACCGTGTACCCCGCCCCCGCAGTGCCGGGTACGGGTACGCCTGCTGACGGTGTACCCGGGATGAATTCGCAGGTCACGGCCGGTGCGACCGGCCAGGGTGCGGGTACGCCCGCCGCCGAGCCGGGTACGGGCGCACCCCAGGCGGGTACGCCCGGCCCCGCCGAGGCGGTCGAGCACGAGTACGTGCCCGGCCCCGACAGCGTGTACGAGCCGGACCGCCACGCCTCCGCCGATCACCCGGGTGCGCCCGCCCTGACGGCTCAGCCGCCGACGGGTACGGCGGTGAACGGCGAGGACAGCGGGGACGAGTTCGAGGACGACGGTGAGGACGACCTCAGCCGCGCCCGGAAGCTGCTGCCGTACCTGAACGCCGATGGGCAGCTGCCGCTGAGCATCCGAGAGGTCAAGAAGCGTCTGGGCGTCGGCCAGATCAAGGCGAAGGCCGCGATGGAGCTGGCCCCCACCCTGGCCGCCGAGACCGAGGCGGAGAGCGCGCCGGCGCAGGACTCGGCGTCCGCCGCACCCGCGGCGGACAACCGGCTCCCCGCCCAGCCCAAGGAGAGGGAGTTCGCGAGTGCCGCCGCTGCCGCAGCTTGACTGCTCCGGCCCTGGGCGTCGGGACTCCCGCTACGCCGCTCCCGGCACCTCGCCCTTCTGGGCCGCCGCCCCCGTGCTCCGTCCGGCGGCGGTCCAGAACGGCAGCTCCAGGCCGGCACGACGTTCCTGCTGGCCGCCCGGCACCCCAGATTCGATGACTGAGAGTTAGGAAATGCCGCGATGACCCTGAGCCACGTTCTGGTCTCGGCCGCGCTCGCCGGCGGCTCCACCCTGCTGGGGCTGGTGGTGATCCGGCCGATATCGGACCGGATCCGCGCCCGCCAGGAGGCCGCCGACGAGGCGCAGACGCTCCTGGAAACGACCCCCGACACGGCCGTCCCGAAGGCCGCCGAGCCGCCCCGGCCGCAGCCCCGCACCGACACGAAGCACCCGGCCCGAGCTGCCTGACGGGCCCATCCCGTGGTGGCCAGCCCCCCGGCCGGCCACTGCGGAAGCCGCCCGCCCTGCCCGCGACCTGCCGGTAGGTAGGCCCCTGCTTACCGCCTTGACCTGCGCGAATATCGGCCTACTCGACGCCTACCGACCGTGTGGACGATGCCCGACCTCGGACAGGGGAGCGGGGCACCCACCGGCAATCGCTCTGCCGCGCCGAGCAGGCCACTCACTTCCACCCCGCCGCTCGACCCGCCATCTGCCGACCGGAGCTTCGCCATGCCCGCCCACGAGATCCGCATCAGCCACACCGACCGAGCCGACGTCCGCATCGGCCCCATCGACGACCGCCAGCAGGCCGCCGTGATCGCCCTCAACCTTCAGGCCGAGCGCAACGAACGCCCCCGCCACCGGGACGCCGTCATCACCGTTGGTGACTGGAAGCCCGGCGGGCAGAGCCTGCCGCTCCTGCCGCCCGACCCGCACGCCATCGCCGCCTTGCTGACGCAGGAGCGCGCCGACGCCCCGGACGAAGGCCGCTTCCCGGACTTGCGCACCCGGCTGCGGGCCCAGTACCCCGGGCTGCAGTCGACCCGGCTCTGGGAGCAGGCCAACGCCATTGCCGCAGCCGCGGACCCGCGCCCGCTGCCGATGCCCGTGACCGCCGGCCTCAACGAGGAAGCCGGCGAGCAGAGCACCTGGTTTGCCAAGCACCTTGCGGCCGTCCCTGTCGCCGCCACTGTCGCCCTGCTCATACGGGCCACCCCCGGCTGGCTCGGCGCACTGGCCCTGGTAGGCGCCCTTGTCACCGGCCACTGGCTCAGCGGCAGGCCCACCGGGAGCTCCCGCGGTGACACCGTCGCGCTCGGCCTCTACCTCGGCCTGCTGCTCGCCGTCACTGACCTGGCCGCCACGGCCGTGTACCGCCTGACCTGACCCACGTCCCCGAATCCACACCCCACGACCGATCCGGAAGGCCACGCCATGTTCGCCGAGGCCATGCAGTACTTCACCCCCATCCTTCTCGCCCTCCTGTTCACCGGCGCCGCCGCCGCGTACGGGGCACTGCTCAGCGCGCTGATCGTCCACGCGCTCGGCCGGGGCGTGGCGCGATGACCGATCAGATCCTCGCCCCCGGCGCCGCCGACGAGGGCAACAGCACCCCGCCGGACGCCCGCGTGATCACTCCGACGCGGGTCCTGCCCGCCGCCGAGCAGCCCCCGATGCCCGACTTCCCGCCCTTCAACCACCAGGACCGCGCCGGCCTCGCGACGATCACCGACGCGGCACCGCCCGTGGCCCGGCCGCCGGTTCCCGACACCGCGCACGACCCCAACCCGGCCTGGTGGCGGGACCTGGCGACGAAGGCCATGGCCCGAAACGACACCGCCGTCCCCGAAACTCCGGCGGACCTTCCCACGCCGCCGCCCGTACCCCCGGTGACCGCGAGGGTCACCGTCAGGACCACGATCCCGCAGCAGCCGACGGCACCCCCCGCCCGCCCGGCACACGCCCCGCAGCAGGGCGCCGGCGGAGGAGGATCCGACGGCGGGAACACCCCTCCCGGTACCGGGGCGGCATCCAGTGACCCGTCGGCCCCGGCAGGGCGCTGCGGGATCTGCGGCTTCCACTGCGGCGGCGACTGCCTGAGGAAGGGCCAGCACGACACCGCCCAGCCCGAGCCCGACGCCGAGCCGATCGAGCAGGAGGTGACGGTCGAGCTCACCGTGGGCGACGAGCAGGCGCAGCCGCCCCGCTGGTTCGACCGTATCCCGCCGGTGCTGCGCCCGGCGGGCAAGTCCAGCGGCCTGAACCGCCCGCGGGTCCGGTGGGCGGTGAAGTACCTGAGCCCGGCCGTCGTCGGCGGCGGGCTGGGCTTCATGCCCTGGGCTGCGTACCCGCTGGAGGTCGCGATCCACGACCCCGCCGGCGTCGGGGCCCTGGTCGTCATCGCCGGGGCCTCGGCCGCCGCCTGGTTCGTCGCCCCTTACGTCTGCGACGTCATCCCCGTCCGCCGCTGGGTGGTCCGCGCCACCGCGATCGTCGCGGCCGACATGTGGGGGTGGGGGATGCGGGGTGAGATCGCCGAATTCCTCGCCCGGCAGGGCTGGTTGGGCACCCTCGGCATCCCGGCCGCCGCCGGCGCCGGGGTCCTGGCCGTCAGCGCCTGGCTGTCCTGGCTCACCCGGAACATGCGCCCCCTGCCCGGCTGGATCGCGCGCATCCCGATGGCTACCGCGATCGTCGCGGTCTGCACCACCCCGATCGTCCACACCGTGACTGGAGCATCCCTGTGAACCTCTCCGCCCCGCCCACCTTCGACCCCGGGCACGCGACCAACCTCGGCGGATTCGGCCTCGGTGCGTTCACCGCTGCCGGTGCCGCCGCCACCATCACCGCCCTGATCTTCTTCCTCGTCCGGTCGAAGAAGCTCCGCAGCAAGATCGACAGCAAGATGAAGTGGGAGTTCTTCTCCATCCTGGCTTTCCTCTCGGCCAGCCTCTACGACGCCGCCGGCTGGAACATCTTCGCCGGTGTGATCCACGCCGTGTTCGGAGGGCTGATCGTGAAGTGGGGCGCCGGAGCCGTCTCGGCGATCGTCACCGGCTGGCTCTGCCTGTGGGACCACAAGCGGCTGGGCGCCATCGTCGGCGGCTACACCGTCGCCATCCTGTGGGGCATCTCGGGCAGCTGGCTGGCCATCGTCCCCACTTCCATCACCCACCTGGTGCAGTCCTGGAACCTGGGGAGCTGACATGACCAACACGACCAAGACGGCGGACGGGGAAGCCGCACCGCTGGAGGCCCCCGCCGACACACCGCTGGAGGCCGCCCCGGGCGAGGCCCCGCCGCTGTTCTCCGTCCCGGACCTCAAGGTCTACGTGATCGGATCGCACGCCTACCTCGGCCTGCTCCGGGGCTCGTTGGTGCTGGTCAAGAAGACGTGGCTGTGGGTCAGGAAGGGCGACTTCGTGGCGGTCTTCGCACCTGCGCTCGCCGCCCGGCGCGACGCCGACAAGCAGACCGGCAAGCCGCCGAAGAGCACACGGAAGGCCACGGGCAAGGGGAGCGGCGGGGAGCCCGAGGAGAAACCGGACGAGCCCGCAGGCCCCGCCGAGGGGACGTCCGGGCACCTGGAGGACC
Organism: Kitasatospora sp. NPDC002227; assembly: GCF_040296285.1. Taxonomy (NCBI): domain Bacteria; kingdom Bacillati; phylum Actinomycetota; class Actinomycetes; order Kitasatosporales; family Streptomycetaceae; genus Kitasatospora; species Kitasatospora sp. NPDC002227. The sequence goes on along the minus strand of NZ_JBEOWY010000013.1, from coordinate 74,429 downwards.
TGTGGGAGCAGCTGGTGGCGGCGCTCGGGCCGCCCCTGGCACGGGGAGCAGCACTGACCGCAGCCGGGTACGGCAGCTGGTACTTCGGCCGGGCCTCGCCATTGGTAACGGTCACCGTCGCCGTGGTCTTCGCCTGCGGCGCGGCGTGGATCTACGACCCGACGCCCCTGGCGCCGGATGCCTCCGCCGACGAGCAGGAGGAGGACGAGCAGGAGGAGGACGAGGACAACGACGCCGAGCCGGCTGACGAGGCGGCAGCGGAGAAGCCCAAGGTGACTCCGGAGCAGATGGCCGCGACCATCAGCCGGTACGTGGAGCAGGCCGTGGCGGTCGCTCACCAGAAGGGGCTCGCCGGAGTTCACGTCGACGTCCTGCTCCACGGCCTCCAGGAGGAGGGAGCCCTGCGGAGCTGGGACGCCGCCGACTTCGGGGCGTACCTGCGCAGCCTCCAGATCCCCTTGCGGGAGACGAAGCTGCCCACCCCGGCCGGGAAGAAGAACCGCAACGCGGTGCGGTACGACGACCTCACCGCGTACCTGGGCCGACCTCCGGTGCCGCCCCTGCAGCAGGTGCGCGACAACACCCCCAGGGACGACGAGGCCGAGCCCGCGCTGGAGCGCACCGCCGGCGCGGTCTAGCCCTGCGCACGCGCAGGGCGTACCGCACGGGGCGTGAGCCCGGCATGGACCGCGGGTTCCTCCGGTCATCCCTCCTCTTCAGGTGCCGTCACATTCGGTGACCGTCGGGCCTTGATCGGCCGGCGGGGGAGAGGCGTGAGCCACCCCCGTCGGACCCCCTACTCGAGCCCTCGCGGAGGAGCTCCCGGGCGGCCCGGCCGGCCCCCGGGGGAGGGCCCGCGGCACCGCCCTGCGGGGGGCCTTGAGGGAGTGGCGGGCAGGCCCCCGGAGGGCCTCGTCCGGCCTCCCCAGCGACCCTCCCGGCCACGCTTGCAGGAGCGCTCGACGAGGGGCGGCAGGGCCCGCGCATCGGCACTTCCCGAGCCCCTTCCAAGAGGTCCTCTCCCCCGGCGCCGCAGGGCCACCCGCATCCCCTACCGACCGCGCCTACCACCCCTTTGACCTGCACTCCTACCGACCTGCCTACCGGCCCTACCGCCGCCCTACCAGCCCCGGGAGGGGTGCGGGAGCACCAGCTGCCGCACCCCTCCCGACGTCTGCCCAGGGCATCTCGGACGGCCGGCAAGCACCCAACCTCAGAACAGGAAGCAACATGTCCGATTGGCTGTACGACCGGGCGCTGACCCTCGCCAGGGCCGGCTCCCCGTCCGCCGGAACCCTCATGATCGACTTTGACGGGGTCATCCACGACCAGAACGACGGATGGCGCGGCGGCGAGGTCTACGGACCGCCGATCCCCGGCGCCCTCGAGGAGCTGCAGTTCCGGGCCGCAGGCGGATGGTCCCTCGCAATCGTCACCGCCCGTCACCACGACCTGCACCCCGAGGTCGCCCGCTGGGTCGAGAAGCACACCGGACTGGAGACGGTCGTGTGCGCGCAGCGGCACGCCTACTGGCAGGACAGCCGAGTGCTGGTCACCAACGTCAAGCCGGGCGCGGTCGCGTACGTCGACGACAACGCCGTCCGGTTCGACCAGGCGGCGGGTGGCTGGACGACCGCCCTCTCCGCCCTCCCCTACAACCGTTCGGAAATCCTGTCCGCCGGGAGGCAGGGGTGACCGGGGAACTGAAGCTCCTGCAGCCGGCCGTCCGCGCCGACCTCATCAAGGCGCTGAAGGCGGCGGACGTGACGGCCACGCCCGCCGCGATCATCGCGGCCACCGCCGAGATCGTCCTGCAGATGAAGGGCCACGAGCACGAGCCCGATGACCTGTTCTGCCAGAACCTCGTCGGTGTCCTGGGGCAGCGCGCCCCGTACGTGCTGCTGCGTCTGCTGGAGCTGGAGGCGGAACTGCACCGGCTGCGCCAGCGGGTCGGTCCCGATCCGGCGCAGCAGCGGGCCGCCGGCCCCGGCGGAGCGGCCGGTGCCGCCCTTCCGGTGGAGACGGTCCCCGGTGAGTGACCACGGCCTCGACGACGAAGAGATCGAGCGCCGGACGGCCGCCGCGGAGCAAGCCGCGCAGGAAGGCAGGAGCCGCGAGGCCGCCAGCCTCTACAACCAGCTCGGTGCGGACATCCAAGCCCAGTGCGGGCCCTTCGACACCCGGGCGCTCGACGCCTTCGAGGCCATGGCCCGGGTGATCAGCGGCGGCTAGAGCACGCCGCCGCTACGCCGACGGGCACCTGCCGGACCTCGGCAGTGCCATCTCCTGCATCTCCTCGGGCCGGACGGGCCAGCTGCGATTGGTGCAGCCGGCCCGCCCGGCCCATCCACCCCGTGCTCGTCGGCGCGGCGCTGGCGAGCACCCCCGAAGAATCGAGTCTCCGCGTTGTCCACCTTCCTGCGAGTTGCCGCGCTCCTGGCTCTCGCCGCGCTCCTGCTCGCCCTGATGCTGCCCACCGCACGGAACTCCCGTCCCGTGCGGGCCCTTCGGTCCGTGGTGAGTCCCTGGCTCCCCCCGTCCGAGGGACCGCGATCGCGCCTGCTGGCGCTCCGGCTACTGGGTGGGGTCATCGCCGTGCTGGGCCTGGGCTGCTTCGTCCAGGCCGACGGAACCCCTGCGCGCCTCGCCGCATACGCCCTGGCGGTCGCGGGAGTCCTGCTCTACGGCGCCTGAAGCCCCAGACCTGCGCGCTGCCCGGGGTCTGCCGCACGCCCGATCGTGCGGCAAACCCAGCGATCCGGGGACAGCGCGGCAGCACCACAAAAAGAATGCCCACGTACCACCGGCCGCAGCCGGCCGCCAGCCTGCGCACGGTCGCCACGGGCGGCCTGCCCCGGTCCGGGCCGCACGATCGAGTACCAGGAGACCACCGCCGTGTTCAGACCCAGTCGCCGCCCGATCCTCACCGCCGTGCAGATGATGCTGCTCCTCAACGCATCAATGCGGCGGCCCCGGTCGAACTGGCACCGCCCACGCCCCGCCAGCACACCGCTCAGCAAGCCGACCGACCTTCAGCGACCGCTGGTGAAGGCGCACCACGACCACACGCAGCTCCTGGCCGACGTCCACAGACTCGCCGCGCTCGCCCGCACCAACCTGCCCGGCACACCCGAGGCTCGCACCGCGCAGGAGGCCCTCGACCGGGCGGTGCACCTCACCGGCCAGGCCACCGAGGCCCTGCGGCTCGCCGCCTTGGCCACCTGCCCGGACCACTCCCGCGCCACCCAACAGACCTGAGCCGCTGCGCACCGACGACCGCCTTCCGCAGCGCCGACCACCGAGGAGATCACACCCATGGTCACCACCGCCACCGCCCGCACCACCACCCAGTCCGGCACCGCCGACAGCCGCGTCACCGTCCGCCTCGTCAGCCCGGACACCTGGATCCGGCCGCCCCGGGACAACGAGGCGTACGGCCGCGGGCGCCAGGCCACCGAGTACATCAAGGTGAGCTTCGACCCCGAGTCGGGGGACCTGACCGCCCGGTGGAACGCGACCTACGAGAGCCGCACCCTCTACTCCGGCCCCAAGGACCCGGAGGACTTCCCGAAGCACCTCCTGTCGGGGGTCTCGGTGACGGCCGGCAGTCAGTTGCCGAACAGGGAGCCGGAGTTGATCGACCGCTACGACTGGCTCGTCTTCGGCTACGCCAGCGCGGCGCAGATGAACAACCTGATGACCGTGCTGAAGTTCTTCATCCCCGAGATGCTTGACGGGTTCGCGCCGGTCCCCGGCCGTCCCGGGTGCTTCGACTGGACGCCGGCCGCCGCTGCCGCCGCTGACCTGATCGCCACCCTGGTCAAGGACGTCCGCCGCTACTTCCCCGACGACCGGCCCGACGAGGCCGAGCTGAATCGGGCGCTGGACGAGCGGGCCGAGAGGGAGCAGCGCTACCTCACGTGGAGCGAGCTGCAGCGGCTCAACCCCGGTCTCGCCCCCGGCGCCCTCGCGCTGGCGGGCGACGCCGAACTGGACGACGCCGCCCGCGAGACCGTCTACCAGCTGCACGGCAGCTCCGGGGACAGCCTGGTCCGCCCGGAGTCCGCGACGCCGAGGTTCACGCTGCTGGTCACCAGCGCCAGGATCGGGCTGCACCTCTTCCGGCAGTCCGCCGCCGCCGGCCTGCGGGTCGTGGACGCCGCCGACTGGTACGCCGAGCACCCCGGAGTCGAGGCCCGCCTGCAGCCGGGCTGGACCAACGAGGATCTGGCCGTGCTGCTGCAGCCCGGCGAGGAGCGCACCGCCGCGAACCAGGGCGTACGGCTCGTCGGCCTGCCCGCCCACTTCGCCCGGCTCCGCACCTTCCAGCGCGAGCAAGCCCGCGCCGAACTCCGCCGCCTGGCCGACCTCGCCGCCCAGAACAGCACCCCCCAGCTGCGCCGCGCGGTCGCGGGCCTGCTGCTGACGATCGACGGCTGGAGCGACCCGGCCGACGGCACCGCGGATCGCGACCAGCGCCTGGGCGATCTCGCCGGGATGAGCCCGGAGGCCGTGGCCCTGCTGCGCAGCCGGATCGGCGGGGTGGAGGCGTGGGACGGCTGGATGCCGGTCGTCCTCGTCCGCTCCCAGCCGGAGCAGCCCGAGACCGGCGCCCGCCGACGCTGGCGCGGGCGCCGGAAGTGACGCACGCCACCCCGGGGCTGCCCAATGGTGGGCAGCCCCGCTCCCGCAAGCCCGACACGATGGCGCGGCAGCGCACCGGCGACCGCCCGGTTGTGCTCCGCGCCCTGCCCGCCGCGTGACCACCGCCACCACGGCCTCGCCCGCGACCGCCGGACGGCGGTGCGGACGGGGCCGTTGCCGTTCCACAGCGAAGGGAACCCCTCGATGACCACCACGACTCCGTCCGAGCACGACCACCAGGTCGAGCGCGGCACAGCGGCCGGCAGCGTCCGCACCACCACCTTCGACAGCGGTCACCAGGTTCCGGAAGGCCAGGTCCTCGGGCCGGTCCGAGCCGGGGATGCCGTGGTGATGATCGGGGCCAGCGGCTCCGGCAAGTCCTCGCTCCTGGCCGGCGTCCAGGACCAGGTCGTCAGCCTCGACCGCCTCCGCGCCCTGATCTCGGCGGCCGGTGACCAGTCGGCCACCGCCGACGCGATCTTGCTCCAGCACCAGCTGCTGACCATGCGTCTGAGCCGGGGCCGAACGACGTACATCGACAACGTGTCCAGCCTGAGTCACCACAGGAGGCACCTGGTCGACCTCGCCCACGCGCACGGCCGCCGAGCCGTCGCGCTCTGGGTGGACACCCCGGTCGAGACCAGCGTCCAGCGAAACGCGCTCAGGCCCGATCACCTGCGCGTACCGGAGGACGTCCTGCGCGAGCAGCACCGGGAGATCGGCGACGCCGCCGAACTCCTGGAACTCCTGCGAGTGGAGGGCTTCGACGAGATCCTCCACCACCGCAGCACCTGACCAGCACGCGGAGCTCCGCACCGAACCGCCGGGCAGCGCCTCCGGGCGCGGCCCGGCCCCAGCCCGCCCCACCACCACGAAGGAGAACTACGGATGAGCGCCACCAACGCGACCACGGGCCAGGCCGCCGGGCAGACCCCCACCGTGCCCAACCCGACCCCCAGCGGCAGCGCGACGGCGGAGACCACCGCCGGCGTCGGCGGCACGCCGTCCGCCTACACCACCGACCATGCCCTCGCCGACGAGCTGGCGGCCGTCACCGGCGACCTGCTGCGAACGGAGCCGAAGAGCAGTTTGATCTTCACTTCCGCCACTGCGGCGATCGCCGGAATCGCCCTCATGCCGAAGATGCCGCCAGCCGCCCTCGTCCTGGCCTCCGTCGGCATGGCCGCGACCCTGGTCGCCACGGTGCTGGCCACCGTGGTGGTGACACCCCGTCTCGACCGCACCCGGTCCACGAGCTTCACCCGCTGGGCGGCGATGAGGCCGGAGGAGATCCCGGCCGCCCTCGCCGTCGACCACCGGGCCGAGCGCCTGCACAAGCTCAGCCGGCTGGTCGAATGGAAGATGACCTTGCTGATCTGGGCCAACGTCAGCTCCATCCTCGCCATCGTCGCCATCGGCCTGGCCGCGATCATCACGAAGTTCACCGCGTAGCCCCAGCAGGTGCGCTCCGCGGGTGTTGCCGGGAAACGGTGCCGCCCGCGGAGCGCACCGGCCACAATCGGTCCGGCCCGACCTCCGGCGGCAACCCGGTGGCCGGAGCACGAGTCCGGGAGAGCTGCACGGCACATCGCGCGCGCCGGACGGCGCGCAGAAGGGACCACAAGCGTGAACGCACTTCCGCACCCCCAGCAGCAGGGCGACGGCCCCGACGGCCACCCCTCCGACCGAGAACTGGCCGCAGCCCTCGCCGCCGGCACCGTGCTCCTCGAGCTGCCGTACCGCGGTCACCGCGTCCAGGCCGTCAGCACCGACTTCGGGGTGTTCGGCCGGCGCGACGTCCTCGGGTGCCTGGGGGAGATCGCACCGCACACCATGAACCAGTGGACCCGGTTCCCCGACCCGCAGACCGCCACGGCGTGGTGCCGCAACGTCCTCGCCGAGAGCCTCTACCGCGTCGGCCCGGCCAGCGTCGGCCGGTACTTCGCGGTCTGGCACGGCACGGGCTGGGCGGCCGAGATCGACCTCGGCCGCCAGCGCTACGCCCTCGCGACGGGCACGCCCCCGGCCGCCACCTACGACGTCCTGGACGCCCGCGAGGACGCCGACGAGCCGCTGGATGCGGTCGAGGCCCGCGGCTGGGCCTGGCTTCTCGACAGGATGCCGCACCCCGTCTCCCAGTGGCCGCGCAGCATGGCGGACGAGTACCTGCGCCGCGTGCTGATGGCCGGCGTGCAGTAGTCCGCACCACCGGCCGCACAGGAACACGGGCGACGCCTTCGGCCGGCCACGACCGGCGGCGCCGCCCGCACCGCCCGCCGAGAAACCCTGGGCTGACCGACAGGGCCGGGCGCTACCATGCCCGCAGGTCGGTCGAGGACGGAGCAGCGGCCCTCGACCGGCCTGCACGTTCGCGGCCCACCGCAGCGGGCTACTGACGATGCGCGAACCGGGAGTACCGATGGCCGACTTGAGCAAGCAGCCCGAGGCGAGGCCGGTGTTCGACCCCGCTGTCCCGGCCCAGACGCAACACGCCCTGGTCCACGTGGCCGACGCCTGCCCCGAACTCCTCGCCGACGCCGACGAGACGGGCCGGCTGGGACTTCGCTCCCGCACCAACGGGAAGCTGCTGCGCCGCAGCCTGGGGACGGCCGCGGGAGGCGGGGCCCTTGCGCTGGGAATCTGGATTTTCAAGGCGTGCGGGGGGCTCGGCGAGGACATCGACATGGGCACGTACGAGCCCTTCGACAAGTTCATGCGGAACGCGGTCGACGCCGGCTTGGCGATGGGGCTGATCCTGTTCATCGCCGGGGCCGCGTTCGCGGCTCTCCAGGTGTTCCTGGACACGGGCCACGACGCGGAGATCAACCACCACATCGACCAGGCCCGTGGCCGCTACGTCCATCCGAGCTGGTTGAGCAACGACGCCGCCCTGCTGCTCGGCCGGGCGCAGCACGCGGCCGACACCATCTTCGCCTCCCGGCTCCAGCAGGACGACCTGGGCGGCCTTGGCGCCGCGAACCAGATCCGGCTTTCGCAGTTGCTGTGGGACCTCGCCGACTCCCTTCACCGCTACAGCAGGACCGCGCAGGCCGCCGCCGCGGCGGTCGCCGACAGCCTGGAGGTCGACCAGCTGCTGGCGGCCGAGCGAGAGGTGCTCGACGCTGTCCTGGCCGGAGCCAAGGAACAGGTCGAGGCGCTGGAGGACTACGCTGCCCGAGCCCAGGAGGTCGACCGGCTCGCCGCCGACCAGGCGGTGGCGGAGGGGATCGAGGCGCGCAGCGCCGAGGTGCGCGATCTGGTGGCCGGGACCGCCGCCGCGCGGATCGGGGTGGAGGGGATCACCTCGCTCAGCGCGTCCGCCGCGGTGGTGAGCGAGGCCCTCGCCGACGCGCTCCAGGCGGCCCAGGACGCCGCAGCCACCGTGCTGCCGACCCGCTCGGACACCAACCGTCAGCTCCCCTAGAGCAGCGGGGGAGGACCGCTTCGCCTGGCGGCCGGCCTCGTTGCGAGCCGGTCCCGGTGCCCAGGGGCTGGAGCTGTGCTCGGCGGCCGGGTCAGCTGGCCCGCTCCGCGCCGGGCAGGTTCAGGACGCGCCCGCCGGACGGCACCTGGGGGACGTCCCCGGCGGGGAGCCACCAGCCCGGCCGGTCGACGTCGGGCCCGCTCTCCCCATGGTGGAGTACCGTGACGGCCCGGTGCACGCCGGTGACCGCCTCCTGGATCGCGCGGGCCTCGGCCTGCCCGAACTCGGCGAGCCGTTCCGGCAGTCCACCCGGACACAGCCAGAGCAGGTGCCGGCCGAGCTCCCGGAGCCGCGCGTCCCAGTCCGCCGCCAGCTCGAGGTACTTCTTCACCGTCCGGTCCACCGAATGCGCGAAGCCCTCGTCACCGTGGCACCGGCCTTCCACCGCTTCGCCCCGGAGCACCTCCTCGTCGACCCCGTCCAGCTCCTCCCGGAGGTCTGCAACCGCGGCCTGGTAGGAGGCGAGAGCGGCCCGCTGCTCCGAGACCGTGCCGGAGACCGCAGGCGACAGCCGCCCGCCCGGGTCAGTGACCTCTGCCAGGTTGGCCGCTGCCAGGGGGCCAAGGCCCCGGGCGCGGGCAGGAGTTCGGCTGCGCACACCCCGTCCAACGAGCCGGCCGGAAGCCGGACACCGCCCTTGGCGGCACGCGGGGCGCGAGCCCGTCGCGGAGACGGCTGAGCGGTGCAGCGGGAGCGAGGGTCGCACCCGGCGGGCGAACGCCGAGGCCGCCAGGCTCCGGCCGGGTGGACTCCGGCCAGGCAGTTCCGCGGCCACTACCCGCTGCGGCACCCCCCGCCCCGGCGATCTGCCATCATGACGCAGGGCGGCCCGTCACTCAGCGACAGCCGCCGGCCAGGTGATGGCTGGCCGACTTCTCCCCGCATGCGCGGGGTTGGATCATTCAACGCCCCTTCGGGCGCGCACTGCCCTCCCTGCACGGCGCAGGGCGACACCCGGGCCCCGCCACGGGTGTGCACCCCCGTCACCATCTACGAGGAGCCGCCGTGTTCAAGAGCACCGCCACCGATCAGATCGTCTCCGCCGTCACCATGGCGTTCCCGGGGCTGCGGCAGGTCGCACCTCTCGCCTTGGGCTCCGGATTTGACCAGGTGCAGATCGACCGGGACCTGACCGCCCGCTACGCCTGCGGCCAGCTCACCGTGCACGTGAAGGTCGGCCAAGCCGACCACCTCAGCGGTGATCCGGACGACGAGAGCCTGCAGCGGCGGGTCGACGCCCACGCCAGCATGCTGGTTCAGAGGCTGCACCCGACCGAGCTGCCGGCCGGCGAGTGGGCGATGATGGCCCCCGCGGCGGAGATGCACTTTCCGATGGCGTACATCGCGGCGACCGACAAGCTCACCACCCCCGCGTTCGCTGACGCGGTGCTCGCGGTGGTGGCCCAGGCACTCCACTACGCCGCCGCCGCTACCGAGCAGGCCATGCCGGTCGCCGCCGACCTGGCCGAGGAAGTCCGGTGGGCGGCCGAGTGCCCGCCCGACAAGCCGGTGGCCGCCTACGTGCGGGCACGGCGCCGGGAACGCGACAGCGCCCGGCGGGAGCAGCAACTGGACGCGAGCGCGGCGCGCTGGGCCGCGGTGAAGGCTGAGATCGACGAGCACCCGGGGGAGGCCGGGTCCGGGGCCGAGGGCGACGAGCCCCCGGTGCGGTAGCCCCTGTCACGCCGCCAACCAGGCCGGCCGTCAGGCTCCGTGCCCCCGGATCGGTGAACCCCTCCGCGGCACTGCCTGACGGGCCATCATGTTGGCATGGACGACCGCACCCCCGCGCCGGGGTACACCGCTCATCTTGACCAGCTCGGGGCCCGGGCGCGTGATCTGAGTGCGGAGGACCGCAGCCGGATCGAGGAAGCCTCCGCGCGAGTGCACGAGAGCCCGACGCCAGAGGCAGTCGGCGAGCAGCTCGCCGCATTGCGGGCCTCGGGGTTCGAGTAGGTCTTCGGCGCGTACGGGCTGGATCCTCCTGCGCGGCGTCGTCCGGCGCGTGTGCCCCGTCGCACGCCGGTTTCGCGGACCTCCTCGACCCTGGGGCTTGTCAGCCGACGGCCCCATAATGAGCGGACCGCCATGTGGCGGCTTGCGATGGGGAGTGCTGATGGGGTTGTTCCGGTCCGGCCAGGGTGATGCCGTCATCGTGGATCCCGGTTTGCCGAAGCAGGTCGGGGAGACGGTGCGTCTGCTCGCACGACAGCACCCCCAGGTGCTCACCGACCCGTCCGCACCCCTGCCCCGGACCGCGGGCTTCGACTACGGGCGGCTGGCGCTGGGTGCCCGCGGGGTTCTCATCAGCGCCGTCCTCGCCACCGCCGTAGCGGTAGGGCTGAGCTGGTGGATGCCCCGAATGATGGCCGCTATGCAGCCGGACGCGCAGCAGCCCCATTTCTTCCAGCCCATGATCGTGTCGATGGCCGCCCTGGTGGTGATCATCAGTGCCACCCTGGAGTTGCTGCGGGCCCGGGTCGACGGAGGACGCGCCGCGGTCGCCCGTCACCTTGCCAAGGCCCGGGGACACTACCTGCTGCCCGGCCCGGACCTCGACCGCGCCACCTGGGCATCGGCTGTGCGGGCTCGGCGGGCACTGGCCAGTGTCGCAGCCAGTACCTATCTCCTGACCTCCGTCGACGGTCCCGACCACAAGGCGCTCGCCAAGAGCTTCTGGATCCTGGCGCAGGACATGGCCGCCAGCCGCAGCAGCGCGGCCATGGACTCGTTCGCGGCGGCCGTCGAGGTCTACCTCGCAGCCATCGAGGCGGCCGACGCGATCAGCTTGACGCCCACCCGCTCCGGCCCGGACCAGGAGCGGCACGCGAAGGCGATCGAGCGGGCCGATGCAGCCGGCCGCCACGCCATCACGTTGGCGTCAGCCCTCTGACCCCCGCGCCGCCAAGGCCCTGCCCATCCCGGGCGTGGCCTTCGTTATGTCGCACCACCGCGATCGGCGCCAACAGCGGCGGCCATGCCCTGGTCCCAGGACCAGCCATGCACTGCGCTCGGTCACGGCCCGGCCCGCCCCGCCCCCTGCGCGGCGCGCCGGGCCGCACAATGCCGGTGTGGATTCTCAGCGACTTCAGTTGATCAACAGGTACCGCGCACTGCGAGACGTCCCGGACACACAGGTCGCCAAAGCGAAACGCGGCCGGGAGTTCAACCAGTTCCTCGCCGAGGTGCTCACTGCGGGCGGCGCCGAGGCGCGGGCGGACAACCGAGGCCTGGACGGCCGTGACGAGATCGACGTGGTCTTCGCGGTCGACGGTGTCCGCTACATCGCCGAGGCGAAGTGGCTGAACGACGCGGTGAACGACGACCCGATCGGAAAGATCGAAAGGCGCCTGAAGACCCGTCCGCCGGGGGTACGCCCGGCGTTCTTCTCCATGTCCGGCTACATCGACCTGGTCTTGAGGAACGCCGAGACGGACCCGACCGTGGTGCTGCTGGACCGTACCCACGTCGAGATACTGGTGTCGGGCCTGTTCACGCCCTACCAGCTCTTCGACCGCCTGCACACCGTCACCGCCCGCCGCGGCGGCTCCTACGTGAGCGTCACGAACCTGCTCACCCCGGACCTGCCGACCTTCATGCCTGGCTGGCGCGCCGCAGCGCCCGACACCGTTCTGCCAAGCGCCGAGTACGCCCCAGGAGTAACGGTCCGCCCCTTGTGGGCGGGCGTCTCACTCGAAGAGGCGACTGGTCTCACCGGCGTGAGCGAGCACGAGGTACTGGTGACCACCTACGGCGGCGTGCACCGTCTCAACATCACGACTGGTGACCCAGTGACCAGGGAGGACCTCGTACTCGCGGGTCGACGGCACGGGAGCAGCGCTCAGCTCCGCGGCGACAGCGAGCTCCTGGTGCTGACCGAAGAGGTCGTCGTGTCCCGCAGGGACGGCGAGCTGGAAGCGCTCGCCGGCGCGATCACCGGCGCTGGGCGCCTGCTCGCCCACCCCGACGGCAGCGTATGGGCGTTCTCCACAACCGGCCCCACAGGCCCTGTCTATCGGGGCTCCCACACCCTGGTCCGGGTCGGCGACCGGCTCGGCGACGAGCAACGGCACACCATCGAGTTCAGCGGTCAGGTCGACAATGTCGTCTTCACCGCCGATGGCCGGCTCTACCTGGTCGGCGGCAGCAGGAGCGGCCACCTCGACATCGAGCAGAAGATGGCCCTGGACTCGGCTACCTGGCGCGACGGGCCGCCGGCGCGCTGCGACGCGCTGCTCGCCCTGGACGCGCAGACCATCCTCAGCGCTGGCCCAGACCCGGGCGGGGCGGCCGTTGTAGTCCACCGGACCGACGTGGCCACCAACCGGCACTCACTGGTGTGCCGCCTACCTGGCCTCAACCGGGCGACGGCACTCGTACTTCGCGGTGACGGCCGAGTCCTGCTGCTGGCCGACAACCGCGGCAACGAACAGGGCCCGCACCCGGTCCTCCTGGAGGTGGAACTGGCCTGAGCGGTCCGAAGGCCCGCAGGTGGGTGTCCTGATGGTCAATCATGTCGGTATGGACGACCTCACTCCGCCACCGGGGCACACCGCCTACCTCGACCAGCTCGGGGCCGAGGCCCGCGATCTGGGCGAGGTGGCCCGCAACCGGATCGCAGAGGCCGCGGCACGGGTGCAGGGACGACCCGGCGCCCGGGGTGGTCGGTGCGCTGCTGGCCGAACTTCAGGCAGCTGGACTCGAGTAGGGCCGGGGGCCCGTGGGGTCGCCCCGACCACCAGCAACGGGCGCCGCGCTCGAACGCTGCTGCCCAAGGCGCAGGACACCTGAGCCGGAGGCGCGAAAACGGGTGGGCCCGGGCTGCGCCGACTCCGATACTGCTGGTGACGAAAGCGAGGCCCCCGTGCTCCGGATCGAGCCGAGCGTGCTCACCATGCTGACGAAGGCGCAGAACTCCACCTCCCACACCGCTACCGCGTTCGCGCTCAGAACCATGGACGCCGGCTCGAACGCGGCTGTGGAGCAGCGGGACGCCCTCGTTGCGGCCCTGCTCCGTCACCCCCGCGACGTGGCGAGGGCCCGGAAGGAAGCGGGGCCGACGCCGCCGGCCCCGCCGTCACCGGTCGAGTTGGAGATCTGGAGCCTGTACGCGGACGAGGTGGACAACCCCCTCGTTCGTGGCCACCTCCACCACCTGCTGCTCGACGCCGGTCACGGCCGAACACCCGATCATGTCCGCGGCGCGGCCGGCGGCTACCTCGACGCGGCGCGGCACCTCCTGACGGGTGCCCAGGTCGGCCACGCGCTCCCGCGGGCCGCCGCGTGCCTGACGACGGCGGGGGAGCTGGCCCTGAAGTTCAAGCAGCACGACCTCCGGGACCAGGCGATCACGGACGCCGTCGCCCTCGCCGAGCGACTCCTGGGCGCAGCCGAGGACGAGGGCCGGGTCCTCCTGGTCGTCCTGAAGGGGCTGCAGGCCATGAAGTACGACGTGGCGGACTTCGCCGAGCGGGCGGCCGACCGCTTCGTCCAGGACGTGGACGACCGGATTGGCTTCCTCGACGTGCTGCGTAGGGACGCGCCCCAGAGCCGCTACGCCGAGATCGACTCCGCCGTGGTCCACGCCCTCCTCGACGCAGCCGAGGACACCGACTCCGGGCACCGCCGCCTGTACTTCCGGACCCGGGCGGCGACCGAGGCGCAGAAGCGGGGCCTGCCCAGCCTGCGGGCACGAGCCGAGAGGGCCCTGCAGCACACCACGGTGGAGTGGACCACCATTCGCAACGTGCACACCATCCCGCCCTTCCTGATCGCCGGGCAGCGGGCGCTGGTCGACGCCGCCCCCGACCTGCGGAGTGCGCTGTGGCTGACCGTGCCGGACGCCCACCCGGCGATGCGCGCGCAGGAACAGGCCGAGGCCGACGGCGCGCTCGAGGGCCTGCTGCGGATCCCGCGCTCGCGCATCAACCCGGCCGGGCCGGTGTTCGTCCACCCGCCCGTCGACGCCCCCGACGCCGCCGCCGTGGCGATGCAGGTTCACGGCCTGCAGCTGTACGGGGTGCTGACCGCCATTCAGCTCCACCGCATCCACGAGCGATTTCGGCCCGATGAGTTCGACGTGGCCGCCGCCCTGGTCCACGAGACGGTGCTGCCCCAGCCTCGGGCACTAGCCCTCGCCCGTGCCTTCCTTCACTACTGGCTGGAGGACTTCGACGCCGCAGTGTGCGTCGCCCTGCCCAGGGTCGAGGACATCCTCCGGCAGCTCCTGCGCCCCAGGGTCTCCGTCGTCGCTGTGGCCCAGGGTCACCGGCCCGGTGGGGTCGCCATGCTGAACGAACTGCTCCAGAGCATGCAGCAGGCGAGGTACCCGGCGGACTGGAGCAGGGCACTGGAACTCCTCCTGGTCGATTCCGACCGCGGAATGAACCTGCGCAACGACACCTTGCACGGCCTGACTGACACCCCGCCCAGGCACCACGCCGCGCTCATTCTGCAGGCCGCGCTGTACCTGCTCAGCCATGCCCACGGGCAGCGCACGGCACCCGCGACGACGGACGGCCCCCTCTGAGCGAGAGCCAGCCGCAACCGGGCCGCCCCGGCGGGGCGGGTGCGGTCGTCAACCGTTCCGTCCCGCCGCGCAAAACGGGCTGCACCCGGCTGCACCGGTCGGCCACAATGCCCCTGAAGCACCGCGCTGATCAGGAGGAACGTCGATGGGTCACGAACGCTCGGTAGCCCCGCCCGGGTTGCGCCGAGTCCTCCAGGACCTCGTGCACGCCGAGGAGGAGAACGCGGTACCGACCCTCGCGGCCTGGCTCGACGTCCCGGTGCCCGCCGGCCTGTGGGGCCGGGACCTGCCCGAGTGGGTCAACGAGCAGTTGCAGCGGCTGCCGGATCCCAAGGTCTTCGACCTGCTGGAGCAGGCTCTGCGCTCAAACGGAAGGGGGTTGTGGTCGTCCTACGACGAACGGGTCAACAAGATCCTCAAGGAGGCCGGGATCGGACTCGTGATGATCGACGGCTCCTTCATCGAGGACGACGAGGGTGCCGAGGAACTCGACGTCCAGGACGCCACCACCGGCCCGCTGACCCTGCTCGCCGGGAAGTACGCCACCGCCCGCGAGCACTGGGCCAAGGCCCTGGTCGCCCAGAAGGCCGGCGACGACCGCCTGGCCGTCGCACTGGCCGTCAACACCCTGGAGGGCGTCGTCAAGATCGCCTCCGGACAGAAGGACATCAATGCGGGTCTGCGACGCCTGTTCCCCGAGGGCGAGCGCACCCCGCTGTGCCAGGCGATCAACCAGCTCCACAACTTCGGCTCCGCGATGCCGTGGGTGCGCCACGGTGGCGGCCAGAAGGACGTGAAGCTGACCCGGATCGAGGCCCTGGGCGTGGTCCGGGCCGCCGCCGTGTGGATCGTCATGCTGATCAACCTGGACAAGGAGGGCCGCTTCTAGGACCCGGCGTCCGGGGAGGTCGGCCCGCTGACGCCGCCAGGCGGCACCGTCACAGCAGGAGGTCGGCCGTCGCGTGGGCGTTCGCGGCGCCGGCCAGGGCCCGCTCGTCGGAGTCGTCTGCGGCCTTCATCGCCTGCCGGCCGGGCAGCAGGTGCTCTGCCCGACCAGGCTCTCCACGCCTTGGTTCGCCAAGATCAGGACTGCCAGCTCGACCGCAGGCGGCGAGTCGGACAGGCAGGGCTATTTCCCGGCGCGGTTCATGGTGGTGCGGGCGATGCCGCTCACCGCCTGCATCTCGGTGGCGGTGACGCCGGTGGCCTTGGCCCAGGCGAGCAGCGGGTCGCGGAGGTCGCGGCCAGCGGCCCATCCGGCGAGCAGGTTCCGGGCGATGTGGCGGCCGAGCGGCGCCCCCTCCTCCATCGGGTCCCAGGTGGGCCGGGGCAGTTCCCAGCCCGTCGGGGCGGGCGCCCCGAGGTCCGCGGCGGCCAGGGCGACCAGCTGGGCGGTGCGGAGCTCGGCGGACTTCCGCTCGGCGACCAGGCCGGCGAGCTTGCGCATGTCGATTCGCCCCGGACGGGCGGGGAACCCGAGCGCGGGGGCACCGGTCGGGGCGCCCGTGGCCTGCTCGGACTCCTCGTCGGTGGCCGCCTCGGTGAGCGTGCGGATGGCCCCGACGATGTAGTCGTTCTCGCCGTAGAGGAGTTCGTCGTGGTCGTCTGCCGCGACGTTCCCGAGCTGGGGGAGCTCGGCGATCTGCTCCTCCAGCGCGGGCACGGCCGCCAGGATGCGCAGCACGCGCAGCCAGGGCTCGACCAGGCCGGCGGCGGTCTTGGTCTCGGCCTCCCAGTCGTCACGGGAGCACTGCCGCTCGGCGTAGGCCAGGGTGGACCGCCCATCCATCAGCCACATTCGGCCGCCGCGTTCCCGCCAGGTGTGGTTGCGGTTGGATCGGTCCCGCCACTCCAGCCAGCCCCAGGGGGCTGCGGCGACGTAGACGCCCTGCTCGCGGACGCCGGGCTGCGAGCGCTCGACCTCGATGACCTCAAGTCCCATAACGGTTAGCTCCTCTGACGGGTTCTCGGCTTCCCGGACCACTGTAGCGATCGCTACGCTCAATGTGTAGCGATCGCTACAAGGTGGATGCCCAGGCCAGCCTGCGGAGCCCACCCGAACCGCAGGCTGGCAGATGCTGCCAGTGAGCGATGCCCCTGCCGCGGTCCCCGGAACGTCCCGCGATCGCCCGAGCGGCCGACGCTACGGGCGCGGGGGCGCCGCCCGGTAGAGGGCGGGGACCTGCGCGGCTCCGCGGCGGTGGAGCCCTGCAGGGGCGGTCCAGTGGGCCGGCGGCCAGGGGAGGGCGAGTTCGGGCCCGCAGGCGGCCGGGCTCTTGACCGTGTCGAGCACGGCCAGGAACCTCAGCTCGCCGCCGACCGGACTCAGGACGGGTACGGCGTAGATCCGGCCGTCGTGCTCGGCCATCCACGGGGTGCCGCAGCCGACGCAGAACCAGCCCTGGCTCGTCCAGGACGTCTTGAGCGTCTCGCCGTTCACCGTGCCCAGCGCGAAGCGGTCGGCACCGGCGCCGCAGGGGCACCCGGTGACCGAGCGGTAGAGGCCGATGTCGGGCACCGAGTCGCGCTGGACTCCGAACCACCCGGCGGCGATGCCCAGGGTGCGGGCCAGGGCGGTACGCTGCCGGGCGTCCGGACGGGTGCGCCCCGCGATCCACCGGGCGATGTGGTGGTACTCCACCCGAGCGCCTTCCGCCAGCCACTTCGCGCTCTGGCCGGATGCGGCGTGCAACAGGCGCAGCCGGCGCGCCAGCGCGTCGAGCTGGTGGATCTCCCAGCAGCGGTGGCCCTCCAGCTCGGCACGGGCCTGGACCGGGTCCTCCCCGGCGGCCGTGGCCCGCAGCGCCGCACGCTGCAGGTGTGCGTCGGCCAGCCAGGCGCGGGCCTGCGGCTCGTCCCACGGCTCGTCGTAGCAGAGGGAGTTGACGATGTCGCCAGCGATCTGGAGCTCCAGGGCCGGGTCCGTGGTGCCCGCGCCGGCTTCGAACGCGGTGGCCAGGAGCCGTTGCAGGACAGTGAGGCCCACCGGGCCCACTCCTTCGCAGAGCAGTGCGGTGGCAGCGTCGACCGCCCGCAGCAGCCGTCGCTCACTGCTCTTGTCCCACCGCTCCAGCATGCTGCGCACCCACGTCCTCGGGCCGGCGCCGCGCGGCCAGCGTGGGCAGCAGGCTATCGGCCGGCTCCCGCCGCCTCGGCCGTGTTGACCCTTTCGAGTGAATAGGGATCACCGCAAGCTCGTGCATAAATCACACGTACGAGATTTGAGTACACTGACTTGCATTTTCTGCACGAGCATGAGATGATATTGCCATGACTTCACCCCTGCGCACGGTGGGTGCGCTCGCCACGGCCGCTGCGGGCCTGTCGGAGATCGCTGCCTGCGTGCCGGACTCGCAGGAGCCGGCCGGGCTGGACGAATCCGTGCGGCTGGCGATCAAGGCGCTGCTCGACGGGACCGGCGAGTCCATCACGAAGCTCGCCGAGGCGATCGGCCTCGACCGTCCGAAGACCAGCCGCCGCCTCGACGGCAAGACCGGCTGGACGCTGAGCGACTGCGAGCGGGTCGCCGTCCACTACGAGGTGCCCGCCATCGCCCTGTTCGCGGGCCCGTTCGCCGCGTACCAACTGCTTCCCGAAGCGCGCCGCCGGCCGTCAACCGTCTCCGAGCGGTTCTTGATCCAGCACTACGGCCTCGCCCTCACGGACTTCGTCGCCACCTACCTGCCGCCCGGCTTCCCCGCCGCGGCGGACCGGGCCGCCGCGGAAGCGCCCGTGCAGCCCGAACCCGCCGAGGCACCGCCGGTACCCACCGCACCGCAGGCTCCGGCCGCAGCCGAGCCGGCCCCGGACGAGGAGGCCCCCGCCCGACCGGCGCCGGTCGAGGCCGCCCCCGCTGTGCCGGCCCCGACCGCACCGGACCCGGGTCCCGGCCCTGATCCGGTCACAGCGCCGGTGCCCGACCAGGTGTCCGTCGGCGTGTTCCCGGACGAGCGCTACCTGGCCCTGGACCTCGGCCCGGACGGGAGGCCGGTGCCGGCCGAGGAGGCCCCGTGCCTGCGCTGCGGGGTGCCCACCCGGCACCGGATCGGCGGCGAGCCCCGCCACCTCGGCGGGATGTGCTCGCCGACCGCGGCCGGTGCAGCCGCCCCCAGCCCGGATGACCGGCCGGTGAAGCTCGAGACCATCGAGCCGCCCGCGTCGCAGTCCGAACTCCTCGGCATGATCCACAAGCGCGTGGACGAGGAGGCGCGCCGTCACCAGGGCGAGGTGAAGCCCGCCCTGGCGGCGCTCACCAAGGACGCCCTCATCGACGCGACGGCGCTGTTCCTGCGCTCCCGGGTCGGAGCGAGGTACGAGCACACCGCGCACCCCCCGAGCCTGGAGATCCTGCGCAAGCCCGCCCAGAACAAGCCGGACCAGATCTGGGAGGCCCGCCCGAACTGGCGCAATGAGGCCCTCATTGCCACACTCCGTGCTGCGGATCGCCGGCTCATCGAGCGACTCGACATCAACGGCGCCTACCTGTCAGCCCTCAAGGCCCACCTGCCGATCGGCCAGCTCCACCACAACCCCGACGGCACGTACGACCCCAAGCACGCCGGGCTCTACCTCATCACCCCGCCGGTCTGGAACCACCCGCACCTGCCGAACCCCCTCGGCAACCGCGACGAGCCGGGCCCCCTCTGGATCACCAGCTCCACGCTGCGCCTGCTACTGCGCCTCGCGGGGCCCAAGATGGGCGCGCTCTGCGAGAAGCCGGTCATCCACGAGTCGTACACCGCCTACGCCAGCGAGAATCTCCTCGAAGAATTCCGGGTTGTTCTGGGCAGGGCCCGCCAGGACGCGATCGACTCGGGCGACGATCTGACTCTCGAATACGTCAAGGACATGTATTCGAAGTTCGTCTCGACCATGGGCGAGAGCGCGAAGCAGCGCAAAATCCACCGCCCCGACTGGATGCACATCATCCGGTCGCAGGCGTTCTCCAACCTGTGGATCAAGGGCCACAAGCTGCACCTTGCAGGAGTGCAGCTTGTGGCCATGAAGGGCACCGATGAAATCCATGTCATCGGTGACTGGCGATCGGTGTTCGCCGAAGGAAGGAAGGTCACCGAAGTGAAGAAGAAGGAATCCGACTTCGCGGTAGGGGGTGAATAGTGGCAGGTAGGTGGGCAGATCTGGGCCGATACAAAGCCAAGGGAATCCCCGGCGGTATCGCCATGGCCATCACCCTGGAGCAGGCGGTGACTGGGATCAAATCCCCGGTCACCACGCCCCGAGGGCTCGCCGCCCGGCTGAGGTACCTCACCCAGAGCGACGGCGGCCGGGAGGCGATGGCCCGCGCGGGGATCACGGTCAAGCCGGAGACGGTCGACAACTGGATCGAGAAGAAGACGGTCCCGAAGCGCGGCAACCTGGAGAAGATCGACGCCGCGTACTGGGACTACCGGCGCCGCAACCTCGCCAAGGAGTTCAAGACCCGCCTGAACGACAACGGCCGCGGCACCGAGATCGAGATCTACCCGGTGGACCAGAGCCAGGTCGAGCAGAAGTACAAGCGGGACATCCAGATCCGGCGGAAGAACATCCGCGGCACCCTGTGGAACGCCGTCGTGGATGCCTGGGTCGAGGGCGACGAGGACGCACTCGACGTCTGCTGGGACGAGGTGCTCAACGAGTTGGACTCCGACTACGACAGCTACACCTACGTCACCGCGGTCGGTTTCGGCGTCTAGGGCCGGTGGGTGCGGGGGCGCCACCCCCGCACCCACCGAGCAAACCAGGCGCACCGAGCAGATCGTCCAACCGCACGTCCAGCACACCGAAGCCAAGCCTGCCAACTGATCCTGCACCCCACGAACCGGAGGACACCCAGATGAACGGCTACGGCCGGATCCTGCTGGCACAGCACCTGATCGAGGCCGGCCACTCCCTCGAGTACGCGGACGCGGCCATCGCCCGGGACGAGTTCGACGTCCTCGACTGGGCCGCGGGCACCGCAGAGAACGTGGTGTGTGACGGCCCTACCGGCCGCAGCCGTGACTACGACCAGGGATGGATGGACGGCGTCGAAGCCGTCGAGGCCAGACTGGCGGTCGAAGCCGAACGGGCACGCATCGAGGCCGCCGCCGGCGGTATCACCGTTCCCGGGCAGTCGCCGTCCCTGTCCCCCGAGCAGGCCCAGCGGGCCGCCGCCCGCGTCGCCGAGCGAAGCGGCTCCCTGGCCAGGGCGATGACCCCGCGGCAGCCCAAGCTCCCCACCCGGCCGTACGGGGAACCGTTCGTCGAGGACAAGTACCGGCAGCCCTTGGACGAGGACGGGGAGCCGGTCCACCTGGCCCTCCACCGCGTCGGCGACCAGCTGATGATTCCGGCCGCCCAGGTGACCGCCCTGGTGAGGGGCATCGGGCAGCTCTTCGGAGCCTGGCGGCGGGGCGGGGCGCCACTGGACCTGGAGACCACCGCGACGCTCTGCCAGGCGCTGGAGGACTACGCCGACACCCTGGAGATCGAGCTCACCGCTGCTGAGCTTCCCGCTGCACCGCTCTAAGCCCACCAGAGGCGGGGGAGACGGACCCACGACAACGCCCCCGCACCCCGGCCGACGCCCGCGATACGGTCAACAGCTCAACCGACAACCGAGGAGGACAGATGGCCAGACCGCCGATGGACGACGGATGCCACGGGCCGGTGCGGGAGGTCGATC
Organism: Kitasatospora sp. NPDC002227; assembly: GCF_040296285.1. Lineage (NCBI taxonomy): Bacteria > Bacillati > Actinomycetota > Actinomycetes > Kitasatosporales > Streptomycetaceae > Kitasatospora > Kitasatospora sp. NPDC002227. Next base: position 53,105 of record NZ_JBEOWY010000013.1, on the reverse strand, counting down.
TCCTCACGTCAGCGCTCGCCGGTGAGAACGTGACCCACCTGGTCTGCGAGTGCGGGGAGGTGACGGTCGATCTGGCCGGGCACGCGGTCCACTCCCGGGCCGTTCTCCAGGTTCCCGGCCCCGCCTGGCTGCCGGTCGGCGCCCGGCTCGCCCTGCTGCTCGCCGGCGGAGTGACACTGGCCATCGGCATGATGCTGATCGCCGAGAACCTCCTCACCGGAACCGCCCGCCCGGTGGTTCTGGGCCTCGCCGGGCCCGGCGCCTTCGGCGTCACCATGGGCCTGGCCGTCCTGCTTCGCCCTTACATCGTCCCAAACGGACGCCACCCGATCGGGTGAACACGCTCCCCGCGACAGCCGGTGCGGGGGGACAATCGCGCCGTGTACACGAACCTGAATCCGACTGAAGGTCAACTGCGTGGGGCCCTGCGGGCGTTGGGCGTAGACATCCCGCCCGCCCTTGAGCACGAGGACGGCGAGGTGCAGGCTGGCCTGCTCGCCGCGCACCTGCGTCGTGCGGCCGATCACGCCAGCTACAACCTGCTGGCCGCCGTCAGCCCGAACACCGCGATCGAGATCTCCGAGCGAACCAAGTCGCTGACCTGGCCCGTGCCCGAGGACCACCAGGCCGCGGTGCTCCGTCACCTGGGCCGGGCCGACGGCCACCTGGCGGTACTTGCCGAGGACTTCGCCCCGCCGGGCGCCGTGGCCCTGGACACCGGCGGGCGGATGGAGGAAGGGTTCGCGGCGGCCGTGGCTAAGCTGCTGGAGGCCGCCGACGAGGCGATCCGATTCCGGTCACGGGCGGACAGCACCGACCGAGCAGCGGAAGAGCACCACGCTCAGCAGGTCACCGACTGCCTACACGAGGCGGAGGATCTCTTGAACCAGGCGTTGACCCGGCGGGAGGCGGCGGCGGTCGGCGTGGAGGAGCTGCTCTTTCCCGAGCAGAGCTGATCTGGGCTGCCGCCCGCCACTCCGGCCATGCGTTGGCTAGGGCTTTGTGGGGTTCCCGGCGGTGTCCTGGGCCCAGATTCGGTCCATGGTGGTCAGCTCCTCGGTCGAGAGGGCAGGGGCTGCGGTTTCGACCAGCTCCAGGTGCTGGGCGTTGAACAGCTCGACGGCGGGGCTCACCTCGTGCGGCCGGCTTCGTAGTCGGCCGCGTCGCGGGGGAGTTGCGGGCGTGGCCAGCCGGGGTCCGGTGCCCAGGCCGGCCAGGCTTCAGCGAAGGGTCCTCGGCGGTCCTGGAGTAGTCCGAGGGCCTGCTCGCGGGCGGCCTCGACCCGGATGTGCAGGTCGTCGTCGATCAGACCGAGGCGGCGGGCCTGCTCGTACTCGTCGACGTCCTTCCAGTGGTGGGCGCTGAGGTCGGGGTCGACGACCAGGTCGACGAAGAGGTCGAAGGTGTCCAGCCCGATCGGGGTACGGGTGTAGGGGAGCTCGAAGTTGACGTACCAGCGCAGCGGCTCGCCGGTGGCGGCGTCCTGGAAGGTGTGGACGCTGAAGTACGCGCCGGCCTCGAAGCGGGAGCGAAGGGTGGTCTTCTCCCATTTCCAAGGGCCGAGTTGCCAGTCGCCGGCCACGAGGTCTTCCAAGCCGGACTGGCGCAGGGCGTGGTCACCGGTGCGCATCGCGTCAGACCACGTTGTCGGTCCGAGGCTGGTGAGGCCGGGCCAGTAGAGGAGTTCGAGGACGTCGCCGTCGTCGGTGAGGGTGCGGTAGGGCTGGGCGGACCAGACGCGCCCGTGGTGGACGTCGCGGCGCACGGCGGTGCTGCCGGGAGTGAACCGGGCGGTGGCGGTGGTCATGGCGCTCCGGGGGTCGGGCCGCCGCCGCCTTGGCCGGGCCCGGTGCGCTGCGCCGGTCAGAGGGGCGTGCGGAGCAGGAGGAGATCGAGCACCGGTCCGTCGGGGCCGGGGCTGTAGGGGCCGGCGTACCGGTATCCCAGGCGATCGTAGAGCTGCCGGGCGGGCCCGTTGCCCGGCATCGCGAGGAGCGACACCCATTCGGTGCGCAGCGCCTCCAGCAGCGCGGTGTGGATGCCGGTGCCGACTCCGCGGCCCTGCCAGCCGGTGCGCACGGCGAGTTCGCAGATGCCGGCGAGGCTGTCGGTGTCGCGGGCGTCGGGGGTGATGGCCGGCCGGAGCTGCTCGCCGTACCAGTAGGCGGGGGAGCAGCGGAAGCCGTAGCCGAAGCCGACGAGCTGGCCCTCGGCGTAGGCGGCGACGAGGACGAAGCCGTCGTGGCGGGCGTGGCCGGTGATCTGGCGGCGCAGGGTGTCGGGGGTGAACCCGGCGGCGGCGACGTCGTGGTGGCCGGTGTGGGCTTCGGCCCAGACGTCGGCGAGGGTGTCGAGCAGGTCGGTGGTGTCGCCGGCGCCGTAGCGCTGCAGGGCGAGAGCGGGGCTCATGTGGTCCTTCAGGCTGCGGGTGGGAGGTGGGCGGCGTGGTGGGTGTCCAGGTACTCGGCGACGCAGGGCACGGTTCGGTGGGTGTGCAGGGCGTCGGCGATGCCGTTGAGGGAGCGGACGAGCCGCTGGGAGCGGACGTCGGGCAGGTAGGCGAGGGTGCGACGCCCGGCGTCGGTGACGGCATCGAGGTCGGGTCGGGGGCTGCGGGCGTGGTGGAGGGCGATGTCGGCGGTGTAGAGGGCGCGGTTGCGGGGGTGGCCGTCGGTGAAGAGCATCACCGCCTGCTCGGCGCCGGCGACGGCTCGCTGGTGCTGGCCCAGGTCGGCCCGGCACAGCGATTCCAGTCCGGCGAGCTCACCGGTGCAGTAGAAGTCGAGCCAGGCGGGGTCGGCGTCGCTGGGGCCTTGGGAGTAGAGGGTGTAGGCCCGTACGAGGGCCTTCTCGGTGCGGGCGGAGTCGTGCTGCAGGGCCCAGCCGCGGGCCTCGCGCATGGAGAGCAGGGACAGCCAGCGCGGTGAGCCGAGTTCGGCGGCGGCGCGCTGGGCGACCCGGGCGTTGGTGACGGCTTCGCGGGGGCGGCCGGTGGCGTGGGCGAGCAGGGACAGGCAGGCGAAGGCGTGGGCCTCCAGTCCGGGGTCGTCGGCCTGGCGGGCGCTGGCGAGGGCCTCGGTGTAGAGGGAGCGGGCGTCCGCGGTGCGGCGGGCGTCGAGGGCGAGCCAGCCGGCGGCGACGGACAACATGCCGGTGGCGGTGTGGAGCTGGCGGCCGAGTTCCTCGCCGTAGCGGCCTTCGTCGAGCCAGGTGTGGGCGGTGTGGAGGGCGGTGGCGGCCTGGCGGCCGAGATCGGCGGAGCCGTGGTCGCGGTCCTGCTCGTACAGCTCCTGCTCCGCGGCGGTGAGGGCGTGCAGGTGCGGCTGTCCGAGTGCGGGGCGGCTGCCGGCGGCCGGGGTGAGGGCGCTCAGCGCGAGGGCCCCGGCGCCGCGCAGGAGGTCGCGTCGGTGCATGTCGTCCTCTCCTGCCTTCTGCGGGTCGTTGCTCTCCGGCTCTGCTGCTCGGTTTACCCGTGGCGGCGGGGGCGTGAAGCCCAGCTCCTTCGCGGTGCGGCCGGTCACCGCGTGCAGCAGGCGCCGGTAGCGGGCCTGGGGCCAGCCGGTCTGGCCGTCCTCCCAGTTCGCGATCGTGCGGGCGACGAGGTAGACGGTGATCCCGACTTCGAGGCCCGCGGCGACCAGGTGCTCGGCGGCCTCGGTGCGGCTCATCTTCCACTCGTCCTCGCGCAGGCGGCGGAACGTGGTGTTCGGTCTTCCCATGCAGCCGCCCCCCGAGAGCGCCCTGTTTCATCCGAAGGTAGCGAACCGGGCACGTTCAGCGACAGTGACCGATGGCGGAAATTCCGGAAGGAGTGGTTTTTCACCGGATTTTCCAGTGTTCTGACATCGCCTCAGCGGTCAGGGTGCCGCTTACCTGGGGAGACGCCCGGCCGGTATCGCCGGGCCGCCGTCCGGCCGGATGCGGACGGCCCGCCCGGCTGCCGCGATCGCGGCCCCGCCGGCGACTTCCCCGGAGGTCACCATGCCCACCGTGCTCACCGCACCCCGGACCGCCGTACCGCCGGGCCCCCGCCCGCTGCGGATCCTGGTCGACGGTCTGGACCTGACCGGCAAGACCACCCTGGTGGACGCCCTGCTCGCCCACCTCGCGGAGCAGGGCGTCCCCGCCCGCCGCCACCGCGGCATGCTCGCCGCCCGCCACCCGCTGGAACAGGCGCTGGACCGCCTGCCCGTCCCCTGGCACCGCTCCAGCCTGGTGACCGCCGCACACCTGTTCGGCGGGTTCGCGCTCGACGCGGTCCTCGCCCGGCGCCCCCAGCACCGGGACGACGCCGGGGCGGACGTCGTGATCCAGGAGAGCTACGTCGACCGCACGGTGGCGGCCGGGCTGGCGATGGGCCCCTACCTGCCCGCCGTACTCGCGCTGTGGGCGGCACGGTGCTTCCCACGGTTCGACCTCGCGGTCTACCTCCACGCCGAGCCGGTGGTGCGCCGCGCCCGCCTTCAGGCCCGCGACCAGGCCGACGTCGACGACGGCGACCGCCACACCGTCGAGGACGAGGACTTCGCCCGCCGCTTCGACGCGGTGCTCCTGCACCACCTCGGACAGCGCCACGGCGCCGTCCTGGTCCTGGACTCCGGCCGCCACACCCCGCAGACCATGGCCGGCCTGGTCCTCGCCCGCGCCGGACTGGCGGGGGAGACGCGGGCCGTCGGTGGCTGACACCTCCAGCCTGCGGCTGCGGATCGCGGTGGCGTCCGATGCGGCCGGCGCCGGCCACCGCCGGGCGCTGGCCGAGCACCTCGCCGCCCACCCGCTGGTCGAGGGGGTCACCGACCTGACGCCCGGCACCCCGCCCGCCTATCCGCAGGCCGCGTTCGACGCCGCCCAATTGGTCGCCGACGGCCGGGCGCACCGGGCCCTGCTGGTGTGCCACACCGGCCTGGGGATGGCCGTCGCCGCGAACAAGGTCCCCGGCATCCGCGCCGTCACCGCCCACGACCCCTACAGCGTCGAACACGCCATCCGGTACACGAACGCCCAGGTCCTGTGCCTGGGGCAGGCGATCGTCCCGCTGGAGCGCGCCCGCGAACTCCTCGTCCTCTGGCTCGCCCTGCGCTTCGACCCCGCCGCCGGGGCCGCGGCCAAGCTCGCGCTGATCACCGCCTACGAGAGGCGCGAGCACCCCCCGGCCTGACCACCCCCTGCGCCCGGGCCCGCACCGGGCGCGGCATCCGCCCCGACAGCAAAGGAGGCTCCCGCTGTGGAGCTGTCCATCACCCGCTCGACCATGAACAAGCGCGTGCCCTACGCCACCGCGGTCCGCGCGGCCCACGCGGCCGGCTTCCGCTACGTCGAGCTGTCCGCCGAGAAGTGGCGCATCGCCCTCGACCAGGACCCCGCACTCCGTGGCCTGCTCGGCGAAGACGGCATCCGGCCCTGGCACGCCGGGTGGAACCTGCGCCTGGGCTGGGAGGTCGACCGCTGGGCGCAGGCCCTGGCCGACACCCCGGCCGCGATGGACCTCACCGCCTCCCTCGGGGCGTGCAGCGGCACCCTCGTGCTGCCGCACGTCGACGACACCGGTGCCCCGATCCCGCCGGCCGCCGAGGTCGAGGACCGCATCGGCGCCGTCGCCGACCTCGCCGCCGTGCACGGCCTGAACGTGTGCGTGGAGTACATGGGGCTGCGGCCCGCCGACCCGCCGGAGAACGGGGTTCGGACCCTGGCCGGGACGCTGGAGGTCCTGGCCCGGGTCGGCCGCCCCAACGTCGGCGTGCTCGTCGACTCCTACCACTGGCACCTGTCCGGGTCGCCCAGCCTGAAGTCGATCCCGCCCACGATGCCGCTGTGGGTGCACTTCAACGACGCCCCGGCCGGCCGGGCCGCACAGGACCTGCGCGACAGCGACCGGGTGTTGCCCGGTGAGGGCGTCATCGACCTGCCCCGGCTGCTCACCGAGCTGGACGCCTGGGGCTGGACGGGGCCGCTGTCGGTCGAGCTCAAGCACCCCGACCTGCACGCCATGGCACCCGAGCAGGCAGCGAAGGTCGCCTTCGACGCGGCCCACGGTGTCCTGGTCCGCGCCGGCTTCGCGCAGGAGACCGCAGGGGAGAGGCGGTGAGCGCCACCGGCGCTGGAGCCGCGCTGCGTTGGCCCGACCAGCCGGCCCTCGGCGGCTGGTACACCCAGGACGAGCTCGACGCCGTCATGGAAGCCCTCGCCGAGTCCGCCGACTGGCGCACCGGCTTTCGGGCGAAGGCCCGCGAGATCGCCTTCGAGGACGCCTTCGCGGTGCACGCCGCCACCCCGTTCGCCGTCGCCTACAACGGCGCCGGCACCGCAATGGACCAGGTCCTGGCCTGCCTGGATCTGAAGAGCGGCGACGAGGTGATCTCCGGCGCCCTCAACTTCCCCGGCCCGCACCTGTCCGTGCTGCGCACCGGCGCCCGGCTGCTGCTCACCGAGCCGACGCCGGGCAGCTTCAACCTCGACCCCGGCCACGTCGAAGCCCTGATGACCGGCCGCACCCGGGCGATCCTGGTCACCCACATGAACGGCCAGGTCGCCGACATGCAGGCCCTGCTGGACCTGACCGAGCGCCACCCGCACCCCGAGCACGGCCCAGCGAAGATCGTCGTGGACGCCGCCCGCGCGATCGGCGCCGAAACCGAGCTCGGCCCCGTCGGCCGCGCCGGCTGGGCGACGGTCTTCTCCTTCCAGAGCAAGAAGGGCATGACGACGCTCGGCGAGGGCGGCATGGCCACCACCTTCGACGAGCAGCTGGCCGTGCGGCTGCGCCGCCTGCGCTCCTTCGGCAAGGGCCGGCTGCTGGGCAGCAACTACAAGTTGAGCAAGCTGCAGGCCGCGGTCGGCCTGGTCCAGCTGCGCCGCCTGCCGGAGATGACCGAGCGGCGCATCCGCCTGGCCGAGCAGCGCACCGAGCACCTGCGTGGCCTGGACGCGGACGTGCCCGGTCTGGTGCTGCCCCCGGCCGCCGGGCGCGCCCACACCCACTACCTCTACAACCTGCTGCTGCCCGAGGAGTGGGGCGCGGCCGGGCGCGACGAGGTCCGCCGCCTGCTCGCCACGCGCCACGGCGTCGGCGCCCTGGCGGGGGAGCGGCCCACCCACCTCGGACACGAACTGATCGCCGCCGCGACCGCCGGGCAGCACCTGCCGGCGGCCGAGCGCACCGCTGAGCGGGCCCTGCACCCGTGCCTGCACCCGCTGATGACGGAGGCGGAGAACAAGGAGATCGCCGAGGCGATCGGCGACGCCGTCCGCACCGTGGCCGCCCACCACACCTGACCACCCCTCACCCCGCCGCCGGGGCCGCCCGTCCGCGGCCCCGGCCCCACCGCCCCGGGAGAGCCCGTTGAACGGCAGGCAGCTGACCGGCATCACCGCCACCACCGACGTCCACTCCAGCCTCCAGCGAGCACCGGCGCTCCTCGCCCACCTCCACCAGGCCCGCCGCCGGCACCTGGTCGTCGACTCCGGGGACTGGTTCGAGGGCACCGGCTACCACCAGCTCGGCGGCGGCACCGTCGAGCGCCAGATCCTCACCCGCCTCTACGACGTCGTGGCCCCCGGCAACCACGGCTTCGCCAACTACCTCAGCGACCCGGCCCTGCACGCCATCACCGTGTGCGCCAACATCACCGGCCCCGACGGCAGCCCCGTCTTCCGCCCCGTGCACCGCACCACGATCAGCGGCCGGCGCGTCGCCGTCACCGGCGTCATGGGCGCCGACGCGTTCGACGCGGTGCGCACAGTCCAGCGCCCCGGCCTCCAGCTGGCCGACCCCGCTCGCGCCCTGCTCCGCCTGGCCGCCGACCACCCCGACGTGGACGACTGGGTGCTGCTCAGCCACGCTGGCTTCACCCACGACCTCGCCCTGGCCGCCGCCGTCCCCCACCTCGACCTGGTCTTCGCCGGCCACTGCCACAGCGACCACCACGGCCCCACCCCGGCCGGCAGGGCCATGGTCGTCAAGGGCCACGAACGCGCCTGCGGCTACGCCCGGGCCGACCTCGCCCCCGGCGGCAGCTGGAGCGCCGGCCACCACCGGCTGCCGGAGACCGGCACGGCCCCGCCCGCCCTGGCCGACATCACCGGCCGGATCGACCAGCTCACCGCCCGCCTCACCGAACCGCTCGGCGCGATCGACGCCCCGTGGGCGAACCGGACCCCGGACCGGCACCGGCTGCTGACCGATGTCGCCCGGTACCTGCATCACCAGCACCACCTGCCGGTCGTCCTGTCCGACAGCGGCCTGCGCCCCGCGCGGCTCGGCACCACCTTGACCCGCGCCGACCTGTTCGCCCTGGAGCCGTTCGCCAACCAGCTGGTCGTCGCCGACGCCCCCGGCGACTGGTCCGCCTGGCTCACCCGCCACACCGCCGCGCACCTGGCCGGCCCGGTCGCCACCTGGCCGCCCACCCTGCCCGCAGGCGGCCGGGTCCTCACAAGCGACTACCTCGCTGAGACCTTCCTGACCGGCGAGCGGCGCCCCACCGGCCTGATGGCCGCCGACGCCGTGCGCGCCGTCCTCACCCCCGCCCCGCGCGCCGGAACCGGCGCGTCCGCCCTCCGACTGGACAGGACCACGCCGTGACCGCAGCACTCACCGCCGAGACCGACCGCATCCGCGCCGCCGAGATCCACCTCCACGGCCCCTACCCCGGCCCCCGGCACCCCGACGACCTGCGCGTGGTCTTCGTCTCCCCCTACGGCCACGCCTACAGCCTGCTGGCCACCGGCCCCATGGCCCTGCACGACCTCGTCAACCGCCGCACCGACGTCCCCGCCACCGCCGAACGCGCCCTCGCCTACGACTGCCTGACCGGCGACGGCAACCAGCTGCACACCCCCGGCAGCGAGCCCTACCGGACGATCGAGAACCCCGCCCCCGTCCACCAGGCGGACGTCGTCGGCCTCAGCGTCACCAACGCCGGCGACCTGCACTCCGTGCTGCGCCTGCTCGACCTCGCTGGCATCCCGCGGCGCAGCACCGAGCGCACCACCGGACGGCACCCGCTGGTCGTCGGCGGCAGCGGCGGGCTGGCCAACCCCGAGCCGATGGCCGACTTCCTGGACGTCGTCGCCCTCGGCGAGGCCGAGCGCTCCTTCCTCGACCTGCTGCGCCTGGTCCACCAGCTGCGCGGCGCGCCCCGGGCCGTGCTGCTGGAGCAGGCCGCCCGCATCCCCGGCCTGTACGTGCCCTCGCTGTATGAGCACACCCTGCTGCCCGGCGGCGGCACCGCGGCGATCCGCCCGCGCTCCCTCACCGTGCCCACCGCCGTGCACCCGCAGTTCCTCGCCCCCGGCGAGGTGGGCGCGGCGCACTTCGCCTCCCCGATCAGCGACGGCTCCTGCGCGCTGGTCATCGCCAACCTCGGCTGCCGGCACTCCTGCCACATGTGCACCCTGGGCACCCCGCCGTTTCGCAACGCTCCGATCGAGCAGCTCACCGCCTACATCGACACCCTGGAGCAGCACCGGATCCGCAAGATCGTCATCAGTTCGCCGACCTTCACCCAGTACCGGCACCGCGACGAGCTCCTCGAGCGGATCGCGGCCTACGCCGACCGTGCCGACGAGCCGGTGAGCGTCATCATCGGCTCCGTGCGCGCCGACGAGGTCACCCCCGGCTACCTGGACGCGGTGGCCCGCCTGGACCCCGGCCACCTGTTCACCGAGCTCAGCCTTGACGCCCCCCGCGGCGTACTCACCATCGCCCCCGAGTTCGCCGACGCGGACCTGGTGCGGATCTTCGGCAAGACGATGGACGAGACGAAGGTCGGCCGGGCCCTGGACCTGTGCCGCACCCGCAGCCACTTCGGCACGGTGATGCTCTACTTCATGGTCGGCGCCCCGGGCGAGAGCGAGCAGGACCGCCTGGCCATCGCCGACTACGCCCTGCGCGTCTACCGGCGCCTGGGCCGCCCCGACGGCGCCGTCATCGTCAAGATCCAGCAGTTCATGCCCAAGCCCGGCACCGTCAGCCAGCGCCTGCCGATGGCCGACCCCGACCTCGTGGACGGCTGGGTGACCGCGATCCGCGAGCGCCTGGCCGCGCTGGCCGGCCCCGACCACGACCGCTTCCGCGTCCTGTGGGGCGAGCACTCCCGCCTGCTGCTCGAAGCCGTCTGCGACCGCGGCGACCGCCGCGTCGGCCACGCCCTGGAGACCCTCCACGACGCCGGCACCGACTTCACCCACCTCACCAAGGCCCAGCTCGGCCAAGCGCTGGCCCGCCACGGCATCACCTTCGAGCACCACCTGCGCACCATGGACACCGACCTGCTGCCCTGGCACACCGTCGACACCGTCCCTGCCGACCAGGAACGCGCCCTCGCCGCCGCGCTCCGGGCCCGCACCGCGGCGGTGGTCCCAGCATGAGCGCCGGCCGCCGCACCGCGCTGAGCACCGTCCTGCCCGGCAAGCACACCCTGCCCTCGGCGGTCGACCCGGGCGAGCACGCCGCCTACGTCCGTACCCGCCACCCCGAGGCCACCCTCGCTGCCACCGCCGGAGCCGTCCTCGTCCACCAAGGCCGACTGCTACGCCATGCCCTGGCCGTCCACACCGAGGCGCGCTCTCTGGACGGGTGGGCGAGCGCCGACCTCCACGTGGTCAGCCATCGCGGGCAGGACGTGGTGCTGTGCTCCCGCCTCGGCGCCGGGGCCCCGGCCACGGCGCTGGTCGCCGAGCAGCTGACCGCGCTCGGCGTCCCCGCGATCGTCTCCCTGGGCACCGCCGCCGCGATCGTCCCCGAGCTACGCGCCGGAGAGGCGGTGCTGTGCGAGAAGGCGCTGCGCGGCGAGGGCACCTCGCGCCACTACGTCGCGCCCGGCTACTTCGCCCACCCAGACCCGGACCTGACCGCCGCCCTGCACTCCGCCCTGGACTCCGGTGGCGCCCGGTGGCGCCGGGGGGCGTCCTGGACCACCGACGCCCTCTACCGGGAGAGCGCCGCCGAGGCGCAGCTGTACGCCCGGCACGGCGTCCTCACCGTGGAGATGGAAGCCGCCGGCCTGTTCGCGGTCGGCCGCTACCGGCACGTGCCGACGGCCGCCGCGTTCGCGGTCGCGGACTCCCTGGTCAACCGCACGCCCCGCGCCGACTCCCCACGCGTCACCACCGCCCTGCAGCAGCTGCTGACGGCCGCGCTCGACGCCCTCACGAACACCACCGTGTCCCCGGCCCCTGCTGGGGCCGATACCGTGGTCTCCCGGAACGAGGCGCAGCGGGAGGTGAGTGGTGGCTGAACACCCCGGCGGACAGGGCCTGTTCGTCGTGATCGAGGCCGCCGACGGCTCCGGCAAGACCGCGATCACCGACCACCTCGTGCCGGCGCTCGCGGCCACCGGCCGCACGGTGCACCGCATCGACCGCGACCGGCCCGAGGGCGAGGGCCCGCACGCCCAGCTGGTGCGCGCCGTCAACACCCTGTTCCGCTCCGATGCCGCCACCGACGCCGGCTGGGAACTCCTCAGCCTCGCCGCCGCCGTCCAGTACCGCTCCATCCTGCACACCCAGGTCGCCCCGGCCGTGGCCGCCGGCACCGTCGTGATCGCCGAGAGCTGGTGGGACAAGACCTGGATCCGGCTCGGCCTCGAGGCCGCCCACCACCACGACCGCACCGCCCAGCAGCAGGATGCCTTCGCCGCCTGGCAGCGCAGCCTCCTACCGCCCGGTCTGCTGCCCGAGCGCCAGCACCTGACCGTCCTGGTCGACACCACCCGAGGGGACCGCACCACCTGGTACCGCGCCGCAGGCTGCCCCGACCCCTACCTCGACCGCGCCGGCGCCCTCAGCCACGACCCCGACGGCTACGGCCGCTTCACCGAGCACATCGCCGTCCGGCTGCGCACCCTCGCCACCGAGCAGCACTGGCCCACCGTCGCCAACCACGCAAGCCGGCCCGCCGCCACGGCCGCCGCCGAGCTCCACCGCCTCATCACCGACCGCCTCGACCAGGCCGCCTGACCCTCGGGAGACCCGTTGCCCACCAGCTCCAAGCCGACCATCGACGCGGTCGTGCTGACCATGAACGACCGCCCCGAGGAGTTCCCGCCGGCGATGGCCTCCCTCCTCGCCCAGCAGGACGTCGACCTGCGCGTGGTCATCGTCGGCAACGGCTGCACCCCCGACCACGTCCCGGACGGTGTCAAGACCGTCGTCCTGCCGGAGAACCTCGGCATCCCCGAGGGCCGCAACGTCGGCGCCGACGCCCTCGCCGGGCCCGAGGCCGGCGAGTTCGTCTTCTTCTTCGACAACGACGCCGTCATCCCCACCACCGACACCCTCGCCCGGCTCGTCGACCAGGCCCGCCGACACCCCGAGGCCGCCTACATCCAGCCCCGCATCGCCGACCCCGACACCGGCATCACCGTGCGCCGCTGGGTGCCGCGCCTGCGCGCCGGCGACCCCACCCGGCCCGGCACGGTCACCGTCATGGCCGAAGGCGTCGTCCTCGTCCGCCGCGCCGCCTACGAGCAGGCGGGTGGCTGGCCCGGGCACTTTTTTCTCTACCATGAAGGTCTAGACCTCTGTTGGCGCCTGGCCGACCTCGGCTACACCGGCTGGTACGCACCCGAGATCGTCATCCACCACCCCGCCACCGACCCCGGCCGCCACGCCCTCTACCTGCGCCTGGTCGCCCGCAACCGCGTCTGGATCGCCTACCGCCGCCTGCCCGCCCCGCTCGTCCCCCTCTACCTCACCGCCTGGGTCCTGATCACCGCCGCCCGCACCCGCGACCGCAAGGCCCTGGCCACCTGGCTCGCCGGGTTCCGCGAAGGCCTGCGCGGCGGCCACGGCGAACGCCGCCCCATGACCTGGAACACCGTGCTGCGCCTCACTCGCGCGGGCCGACCCCCCATCGTGTGAGCCGGGCGGCGAGCCCGCCGTCCGCCGCAGGCCACTCGTTCAGGCGATCGTCTCCTCCACCACCGGGCCGGGCGCTAGCGTGAAGGAGGGCCAAGTCATCGGCTCCCCTGCACAGACCGCAGGTTGCCCTTCCTGAAGCCGCCGCCGTCCTGACAGGGAGACAAGCAGGTGAGTGAGACGTCCTTCACGATCTACATCGCCGCCTTCGTCACGCTGATCCTCGCCGCGTGCGCAGCTCAGAGAGAGGCGGCCCGACGCGGCTGGCGCCGTGCTCCGCAGATCGCCATCGCCCTCAGCACCGCGATCATCGTGCTCTCCGTGATCCACCTGGCGGTGTCCGTCTGGACCACCTACCAGTGGCTCACCGGGCAGTGCAGCGGCACCCGGTTCGCGATGACGGTCCTCGGTGCGGCCCTCGGCTATCACGCCCAAGCCCTGATTCCGGAGCCCGAATGGAGCCGACGGACAGCGTGAGACCGGCCCTGCCGTACCCAGCCGGTTCCGCTACGAGCCCGGCAGGGCAAGGCCGGAGGAACGTCCGGCGGAGCCCCGCGCCGCTGTGATCGGACGGGGCTGCCGTACCAGATCAGCAGGAGGAGCAGGGCGGCGGGCAGGCCGAGCACAGCACCGGCCCAGTTCCGGAGGGAGAGCTAGCGGCGTGGACCCTGGCCGCGGTCACCGGGCGCCTTCCCGGGCCGGGGCTGGCCCACAGGGCGAGGGCCAGGGCGGGCTCGCGGGCGTTCTTCGCCTCCCGACCGCGGCGCGTGAACTGGTAGAGTGGCAAGCTCATTGCCCCATGTGGGGATCGCCTGTTGACAGGCTCCGCGCGTCCGCGCGGCTTCATCAGCCCTCTGAGGGGTAGCGCCAGGCAGGCAGTGCCGGCGCCTGATCCGATGAAGAGGACAGATGCGATACCACGAGCTGACTACCGCTCAGAAGCGCAAGGCCCAGGGGATCGTCGAGCGGCTCCGCGTCGAAGGCGTAGGGGAATCCGTCTCCCAGGTCGCAGCCTACTTCGACGACGCCTGCGCGTGGGACGCCGGTGACATCACCCTCGCCACGCTGCTGGACCGCGCCGGGTGGAAGCGCACAGCGCCGGTGCAGACGATCCACCGTGCCGAACTGCCCGCCGGGGTGCTGCGGCACGTGCGCGCGGTGCTGGCCGCCGACGGGTCGCTGGCGTCGAAGGAGGCGCTCGAGCTGCTGCCCGAGGTCTGATCCGCCTGTTCCCGGCCCGGCTCCGGAAACGCGAGGCGTCCGTCCCGTCAGGGATCGGGCGCCTCGCGTTGACCGTCCCGTGCGGCCGGGGCGCTGGCGGGTGCCCGCTCGGAGTGCCGCAGGGGGCTGCAACGGCGGGTTGTAGGGGCCTGTTCGCTGTCGTCCACGACTTGTACGTCAGGCTTCCCGATCCACCCCACGGAATATCTTCAAGTTCTTTCACGGCGGCGGCGAACCTCTGCCGCGCGGGCCCGGCGGAATGCCAGCATGCCCGTGGGCGGCCGTGGGCGCCGCAACCGGGAGCCCGGCTGCCCTCTGAGCCAAGTCGCGCTCCGTTGTCACGACTTCACGCTATGGTGTACAGGTCGCATCACCGGCTGGACGCGCACCGTCGGCGGCCCTGGCCCGGACCCACGCTCCGGGCACGAGAGGGCCGAGGTCTCCAGGGGCCCGCGGAAGTTGAGCACCACCGAGTTCTGTCTCGCACCGGCTGACGTCGTACCGGCCGGCGGGAGCGTGGGTCCTCGCCGAGCTGAGGAGCCGTCACCATGCCGAAGAAGCAGTCCACCGCCTCCAAGCGCGCCCGTGCCGCCCAGCGCACCGATCCGGATACCACCTTCGCCGGTGGCCAGGCCGCCGCCGAGCAGCTCGCCGCCCGCGCCTACGCCGAACGCCACGGCCTGGACCCCGACCTGCTCGCCGTGCACACCGCAGCCCTCGACGAAGCCGGCCACCTCACGGTGACCGTCGAGGGGCTCGACCAGCAGCCCAACGACCCGTCCACCCGCTGGGGTGTCGCCACCCCCACGCCCATCGGCTGGCACATCCGCCAGGTCCCCTACCAGCACGACATCCGCGCCGCGGTCCGCGCCGGCACCCGCCTGCCCGTCGCCCACCGGGGCCCCGACGGCCGAATGCGCACCTCGCTGCTCCACCCCGCCGTTGCCTGGCCGTCCGGCGCCCGCGACTGGGGCTGGGTAGAGACCGGCTGGTCCGTCGGACGTCCGGGTACGTTCCTCCCGGGAGCCGACCCGATCAGCCCGAGCCCCGACCTGCCCTACGAGGTCCGCACGCTGAACATCAGCGGCGGGCCCTACGAGGACGGAGCGGCCCAGGCCCCCAGCTGGTACACCAAGGCGTGGTGCGCCAGCCTCGACCACGCCCGCCAGGTCGCCGTCGCCTACACCGCCCACCACCTCAACCGCCCCAAGCGCGCCGGCGGCGGCACCGTCCAGGCCCGGATCATCCAGCACTCGAAGGGGCACCCGCCCCTCACCACGCTGGTGGAGACCTTCGACGCCGACCCGGCCCGCCCGACCCTCCGGCACGCAGCCCCCTTCCTGCACCGGCCCGGACGCCCCGCTGACAGCACCCACAGCACCGAGCCCCGCTGGCGGGGCGCGGACCACGGGCAGCGCCTCGACTACGAACTGCGGGTATGGGACACCGAGGCGAACGTCTGGGCAACCCTCGCCTGGCTCCCCGGCGGCCTCGGCGAGGCCGGCATCCTGAGTGCCCTCCTCGGCGTCGGCACCGACGGCCGCTACCCCTGGGCCGAGACCTGGGGCCCCCGCTTCCCCGGCAAGGGGGACCACGACTGGACCCGCGAAGGCCGGCAACTGGTCAACTGGCACCCCGACCTGTCCCGGCGGGAGTCGGACGCCCGGCACACCGCCGAGCGGGCGGCCCGGGAGCAGGCCCTCCACCAGGCCCTCGCCGGCCGCTCCGCCGGCCGCCTCACCCCCGCCCAGGTCGCCGACCTCCTCGCCGACGGCGGCGAGGACTACCGCAGCAAGCTGCGCGTCGGCCAGGTCCGGGTTCTGAACGTCCTCAACCGCCGCCGGCTGGGCCTGCCCGAAGGCCCCGAGCGCACGGCGGTCCGCGCCGCGATCGACGCCCTCGAAGAGCGCCACCACGTCGAGGAGGCCGACGCCGCCCAAGCCTGGGCCGAGGCCGACACCGATCCCGAACTGCTCCGCTTCCCCTCCTCCGCCACGTACGTCCGCTGTTCAATGACCGCGTACCTCGGTGCCAGCCCGGCCTCCGTGACGAGCTGAGCCTGAACACCGCGCGGTTTGCCGACGCCCCCGGCGTCGCCGGGTACTGCCCCGCCGGGAGCCGAGGTGCATGGCGGATCCTGTGGACGGACCGTGCTGGTGATCGGCCCGCACCTGCGGGGTCTGGCCGTCCAGGGGCCGACTCAGGCCGCCGTGGTGAGGTGGCCAGACCAACTGGAGCGGGCCTCGCCGGGCGTCCAGGCGGTCGGCTCCAGCACGCCGGAGGCGCTCCAACCGCAGCCGCAGGAGACGAAGAAGCCCCGGCTGGGCCAGGAAAGCAGATGAAGGGTAGGGGTGTGCTCGTCCAACATCCGGCGGGAGTGGCCGACCCGTCGGCCGTCCACCCAGGTTCCGCAGAAGTGCTGCTCAGCGGCGCCGGGCGTCCACATCCAGCCGCGTTGCCAGGCGTAGTGCCGCGCGGCGTCCAGGTCCGCCACCGGGACCACGAGGACCGTCTGGCACCCGGGCCAGTCGCAGTGGAATACCCGGACAGTCGTCCGTGCCATACGCACAACCCTAGGGCGGACAGACCGTGACGATCCATCACCCGAGCGGGTGCTTCACGCCATTCTCCGGCCGGCCGCTCGCCCGTCAGTGCTCACCCCACGCCCCGGGGCCTCGGCAAGTGTCACGTTCTGCACTTCCTCCTGTGCAATGAGTCGTAGCCTTCCAGGGACCGGCAGCGTGGCCGGGCTTCCAGGCCCGCGCTGGAGAAGGAGACGTGATGGATGCAGACGGCGGGGTGCGGGCGGAGGCGGACACGGACGGCCGGGAGGAGATGCACTTCGTTCATCCGACGGCCGATCAGGCTGATGCGGTCAGCGTGATGACACCGCGGCAGATGCGGCGTCGGCTGCCGCGGCTGGTGGGCCGGGTGTTCGTCCTGGCGTGGCAGGTGGACCGCAGGGGAGCCTTGGCGCTGCTGGTGTGCCAGGCAGTGTCGGGCCTGCTGGCCGCGCTCGGGCTTCTGGCGACCGCGTCCGCGCTCACCGCGGTGGTGGCGGCAGCGGCAGACCCCTCGACCGTGCTCCGGGCGGTCCCGTCGGTGCTGGTGCTCGCCGGCGCGGCCGGGGCGCGGGCGCTGCTGACGCTGGCGATCCAGGGGCTCGTGCAGCGGCTGGAGCCGAGGATCTACCAGGAAGCCGGGCTGCAGCTGATGCACGCCGGGTCGCGGACGGAGATGGCCGTCTACGACGACCCGGGCTTCGCGGACCGCTACGAGCAGGCGGAGCGCGGGGTGGAGGAGGCCCAGAAGGCGCTGGGGCAGGCGCAGTACCTGGTGTCGGCCGTGGCGAGTCTGGCGGCGGCAGCGGCCGTGGTGGGCGCGCTGTACTCGCTGCTGCTGGTGCTGCTGGCGGTGAGCGCGGTGCCCCGGGTGTGGGCGGCGCTGCGGTCGGAGCGGATCACGTACACCTCGATGGCGGAGATGTCGCGGGACCGGCGGGTGCTGTACGTGCTGCGGTGGTGGCTGGTGGGCGCCGATCAGGCGGACCAGGTCCGCACCGACACGGTGGCGCCGGTGCTGCTGGAGCAGTACCGGCGGGCCGGGCTGCGGGTGCGCGCCACCACGGACCGGGCGGTGGCGGCCCGGCTGCGGGTGGGCGTGGCGGGGGCGCTGGCGTCGGGCGCGGGAGCGGCGGTGCTGTGGGCGGCGCTGCTGGGCCTGCTGGCTTCGGGCCGGATCAGTACGGCGGTGGCCGGGACGGCGGTCGTGGCGCTGCGGGAAGCGGGCCTGGCGGTGCAGAGCCTGGTCACGCAGGGCAGCGCGCTGATGCTGTCGGGGTACTTCATGGACGACTGGGAGCAGTTCGTCCGGGCGGCCGACGAGCAGCGGGTGGACCGCACCCGCGGCAGCCTCGTGCCGAAACCGCCGGCGCGGATCGCCCTTCAGGACGTGGTGTACCGCTACCCGGGCGCGGAGGAGGACACCCTGCAGGGCGTCACCTTCGAGGTGTGCGCCGGGGAGGTGGTCGCGGTGGTCGGCGAGAACGGGTCGGGCAAGTCCACGCTGATGCGGCTGCTGTGCGGGCTCAACCTGCCCACTGGCGGAACCGCCCGGTGGGACGGTGCGGACGTGCGCGAGTACGACGCCGAGGCGCTGTGGCAGCTCTGCGGGGTGGTCCCGCAGGAGTTCGCGCGCTGGCCGATGCCCGCGCGGGAGAACATCTCCTTGGGCCAGCCGCGCGAGGACGGGGACGCGGCGGTGTGGCGGGCGGCGAAGGCCAGCGGCGCGGACGAGGTCATCACCCGCCTGCGGTCGGGCCTGGACACCCTGCTCGCGAAGACCATGTGGGGCGGTCAGGCGCTGTCGTCGGGCCAGTGGCAGCGGATCGCGCTGGCGCGGGCCCTGCACCGCGGCAGCGGGCTGCTGGTGCTGGACGAGCCGACCTCCGACATGGACCCGCGCGGTGAGCACCGCGTCTTCCAGCAGCTGCGGGAGGCCGCCAGCGGCGCGGCCGTCGTCCTGGTGACGCACAACCTGGAGAACACCCGGGTCGCGGACCGGATCTACGTCATGGAGCGCGGCCGGATCATCCAGTGCGGCACCTGGGACGAGCTCTCCCAAGAGGGCAGGTTCCGCGAGCTCCTGCTGCTACGCACCGACCGGCCGGCGGCTGCCGGGACCACCCCGTAGGGCCGTCCTGGAAGCCGCCGGATCCGACCCCCTGCGTGGAAAGGACGACTTCATGAGTGCAGAGCTGAGCGACCGCGATTGGGAGGCGTTCATGGGCAGTGCCCTTGGCATCAGCGTTTCCGAGAGCGGCCTTCTTGTCGACACGGACCAGCAGCAGAACTTCACGAGGTGGTTCCGGCCCGAGCCGGTGAAGCCGACCGGGTCCGCTACCTCCGAAGGCTGAGAGCCGTTCGCGGATCCGTCAGCCGCCCATCCGGGCCGTGGACGTGGCGTGCTCGGCGTCGGCCCGGGTGAGGAGGTCGGCGACCGCGCGGGCGATGGGCTGCCCGGTCCCGTACTCGACGAACGCGAACTGGCCGTTCGGATTGCACTCCAGGAAGTTCCACCTCCGGTCGGCATCCACCATGAAGTCGAAAGCGCCGTAGAGGAGCTGGAAGGCGGCGAGGTAGTCGAGGACGCCGTGGCGGATCACGTCGGGGATGCCGATCGGGGTGTACGAGATCCGGTCGGTGTCCTGGTAGGCCCGCCAGTCAGTGGTCTCGTCGGGGCGGCCGGACGGGGAGTCGATCCGGGCGGCGAACAACTGCGTCCCCACCGCGATCAGCCGGACCTCGTAGAGCGGGTCGACCCGGCGCTGGAACTGGCAGAGTCCCTGGGCGACGGTGCCGTCCACCTCGTGCGGAGGAACTTCCCAGGTGTAGACGATCAGCGGCTGGCCGGGTGCGCCGTCCGCGTCGCGCTGCGGGACTCCTCGCAAGGTCTTGATCACGGAAGGGGCCTCGGCCGTGAACTCCTTCGCGTCGGAGGGGGAGTTCGTGACGAGAGTCTCGGGGACCAGCAGCCCGCAGGCGTGGGCGGTGGAGAGCTGCAGCGGCTTCAATGACGCGGTCCTGTTCCGGTCCGGGCGGTTCAGCCACAGCACGGGCAGCGAGTACAGGACACCGTAGAAGCCTTCGTAGCACTCGTTCGACGCCCACTCGGCGTCCTCCGGCCGCATCCCCGGCGCTCCCGCCTGCGGCGGGTTCGGGCGCCGGTTGTAGACGGCGGACACCTCGGCCAGGTCCACGGTGCGGTGCGCGGTCGTCAACGTGCCGCGCCACTGCCCCTGCTCGAAACGCGCGTTCATCTCCATGGCGTTCGGGAGGTCCCCCGGGTCCATGCGGACCACGGGGGTTCCCGTCGTGCCCAGTTCCCGGATCACCATGTCGGCGGTCGGGTCCAGGGAGCGAGTGAGGAGCAGGAGCATCAGTCACCGTCTTCGGAGTTGATCACGACGGTGGTGTGGGTGGTGGACGCCAGGGCCTCCCCGTGGGCGTCGATGAACGGGACGCCGCCGAGCTCGGACATCTGCGTCAGCGGGTTGTAGGAGACCTCGCTGAGCAGCGTCGGGTCGCCGTGGCCGGCGCAGGCGCGCCTGAGAGCCAACATGATCGTGCCTTCCTCTCGGAGAAAGACCCCTGGTGGAGGGGCCCACGTGGCAGCCGCTCGACCACGACTTCCCGGGCACTGCGGCTGCGTCATCCACGAAACCGCGCCGGGGCGGCCCGTGGTGATCCGCAGTCATGTTCCGCATGCCGTGTGCAGATCCCGCACACGGCACCTACGGTCCGTGGCGAATCCACTACTCTGTGCCTGGACGTCTTGCTCGGCCCGCCATCCAGGGGAGGCCCGGTGAACACAGCTGCAGCTGCACCGTGGGACACCACGCAGGTCCGGGCGCTCATCGCCGCCCACGACCCAGGTGGCCTGATCCGGCTGGGGCGCCAGGCCCTGCGATGGCGTCAGGCCGATCTCGGAGTCCGGATCGGCTGCTCGCCCTCGACCGTGTCGCGCCTGGAGCAGCACGGCCGTCGAGCCGACGTTGCCCTGCTGCGGCAGGCGGCCGAGGCGGTGGGCGTCCCGACACACCTGCTGGCGGCGTGCTTAGGCCTGACCGCCGCTGACCCCACTAGAGTCGGTCCGTCAGGGCCACGCCGTGCCGAGGAGGACCCGATGCGCCGCCGTACCCTGCTCGCCGCCGTCGGCCTGGCCGTCCCCATTTCGGTGGTCACGGGCCCAGGCGATGCCCTCGCCCGGGTGCCCGAGCAGCCCACCGGCTCCCCGGTGCCGCTCGATGCCCGCATCACCAAGGCCCGCTCCCACTTCGACGCGGGACGGCACGGCAAGCTCGTCACGGAGCTGCCCGGCCTGCTGGCCGACGCCCACCACGCCGCGCGAGGCCGTGAGGAGATCCCCCTCGCCCGCCTCTCCGCCGTGTACGCCCTGGCCTCCCAGGTCCTCATCAAGACCGGCGACTACGCCCAGGCCCATACGACCAGCGACCGCGCCCTGGTGTACGCCGACCTGTCCGGCTCCCCGATCGCGGCCGCCGCGGCAGCCCGCGAGATGAGCATCATCCTGCGCCACCAGGGCGAATCGGCCGCCGCCCAGCGCCACATCATGGCCGCCGTTGCCCGCGTCGAGGCCACCGGCCTGAGGACCGCCGCGCAGGCGTCCGCCTACGCCCAGATGCTGTGCACCCAGGCGTACACCCATGCCGTCGCCGGTGACCGCGCCCAGGCCCTCACCATGATTCGGGAGGCCGGAGCGGCGGCCCGCTCCCTGCCCGACGAGGCTCCGGAGGGACGCCTGTTCCCCCTCACCCCCGCCGCCGTCCAGCTCTACGCCGTGGGGGTGCACTGGGCGCTCGGCGACGCCGGCACCGCACTCGACGTCGGCCGCACGCTGCACCCCGGCCAGTTCCGCACCGCCGAGCGCAAGGCGCGGATGCACACCGACCTCGCCCGGGCATGGTGGCAGCTCGGCAAGCCGGACCAGACCGCAGCGGCACTTCTGTCCGCGGCCCGGGCCTCCCGGGCGGAGGTCCGCGACCGGCCCGCCATCCGCGGCATCGTCGCCCAGCTGCGCAGCCAGCACGCCCGCACACCGGGCGTCCCCGAACTCGCCACAGCCGCAGGACTGACCGCCTGAACCGCCATCCCGAGCCGACCGGCGGGTTCGGGACGGCTCGGAGTCGACGCGCCGGGTCAGAGCGGGTCAGCCGCGCCGTGACCTGATGCGGGGGAGCCAGCCGGCCCGCCGCGGCCGGGGAGGCGCGGCTGTGACCGCCGGAGCCGGGCGGGCTGCGCGAGGAGTGGCGCTGGCGGCGGCCGGTGCGGGGAGCTTGAGGTCGGGATGGACGACGAACAAGTGCCCGTCGGCGAAGGTGGTGCGCAGCCCGGCGCCGTCCAGGAAGCCCTGGAGGATCAGGTCGAGCATCTTGCGGACGCTGGGTTCGGCGCCGCTGGTGCGGCAGACGTTGACGGCCAGGACGTCGCCGGGCAACGGGTGTTCCTCGGTCGGCTGCCAGGCCACCGCCACGGCCAGGCCGCGGGGGCCGAGCTGCAGCACCGCCCCGGGGCGGCCGTCCCCCGGTTGGACGATGTCGATACCCACCACAGCCAGGGCGGCTACCGTCGCGTCCCACAGGGTCCAGTCGTCGTCCACGGGGGAGTCGCGGTGTTCGTGCTGGTCGCCGGGGTGGTGGTGCATCCTGCGACCCTACCGTGCCGCCGGCATGAGATCCGGGGCCGCTGGCCTTGCCGCACCAGTGTGGTGCGTGTGCGGCGTGTTGCTGTCGGGGCGACGGCGCCTGCGGGCACCATGGCGCCCATGGACACCACCACGCAGCCCGATCCTCCCGCCGCCGCCTACCGGGCCGCGGTTCTCGCGGCCCTCGGCGACCTGGTCGAGCCGGGGACCGGCATCACCTGGCCCGACCGCCTCTACTCGGCGCCCCGCGAGGCGATCGTCTTGCGCCTCGGCTCCACCCACGCGGTCTACTGGACCGGCGACGCCGGCTGGCTGTGCGACCGCGTCCACGAGTACGGCGAGCTGTACGACGAAGCCCACTCGCTGGTGGACGGAACCCGGGTGCCCAGGCCCGAGGACGTGGTCGTGGCGGTGCGGCTGCAGGCCGCCCGGGACATGGACGCGCTGCCGATCACGGCCGCCGAGACCCCTGTGCCGGAGGGCACCCTGCTCACCCCGGCCCTGCACTGGGCCGTGCGCGACGGCGTCTTCCACGAGGACGTCGCGCTGCGCCTGGCCGTCTACGCGGCGGCGGCCGAACCCGTCCGGGTCTGACCGGCCCCGGCCTGCCCGGACACCGGGTCGGCCCGGTTCTGGCCCGAGTTACCGGTCTCATCGAAGTAGACCGTGGGATCGTTGGTAAGAGGCACTCCCCGAGGATGCCGCCCGTGAGAACCGGTCAGCGACTGCTTTCCGCGAAGCCGTTCGGCTTCGGTACCCTCCGCGCGGTGGCCCCGGCGCTTGCTCCGCCGGATTCGGCAGGGTGGTCAGACCGCATGGGGCGAGCGGCTGGGCGCCACGGCTGTTCAGCGGTGGTCGGCCGGGAACCCCGCGGTCATCGACCCGTCGCGGCCCCGCCACAGCCATACCGGGCGGTGCCCCAGCTGGGCCACGGACGGGGTGACGAAGAGCAGGCCCGGCTCCTCGCCCGGCTCCGCGGTGTCGTAGGCGGCGGCGACCACCAGGCGCAGCGCCTCGCACGCCGCACCATCGGGGTCGAGCGCTGCGCCGGGCGGGTCCAGGTGCGCCCCCAGTTCAATCAGGGCGGTGCGCAGCACGGTAGTGACGTGCGTGATCGGCACACCGTTGAGAGCGGGGTGGCCGGCGGAGTCCGGGTGGGGCAGGACGGTGGTGCTGGACGATGAGTGCGAGGTCATGGAGGTCATGCAATAGGACGGTAGGCGCAGGGCCCGACAACGACTGGGCTCTGCAGCACCCGCTCCACCGATCGAGGCCGGCGTACGTCAACCCGGGAGGAGGTCGTCCACCTCCAGGTCAGGGCGGGTTCGCAGGACTCGGGGCCGGTGGCGCCAGCGCCCGAATTCGACCTGCCCGGCGTCGACCTCGATGTCGACGACGATGGTCGGCACGACCGGCCGGTAGACAACCGGAGGGCTACCGGGGAGCCCCCCGACGGTGCCGGGCAGCTCGGCCAGCTCGGCGGCGGCCGGTCGCAGCCGAGTAGCCAGGTCCGCCCGTACCGCGGGTGGCAGCGGGAGGCTGACTCCGACCGCGCGCAGCTGGCCCCTGCTGTCGGGCAGCCCGAGAACAGCGCCTTGGGAGGCGGGGGTCGCGCCCGGGGTGATGCCGAGGACGACGGCGCTCGTACTGTCCTTCACCCTGTACTTCAGCCAACCGGAGCGGCGCCCCGGCCGATACGGCTGGGAGGAATCCTTCACCACACAGCCCTCGATGCCGCCGCCCAGTGACCCGAACCAGCCCTTGGCCTGCTCCGGGTCGACGGTGGTCGGCAGCGGCCAGATTCGCCCGCCCGCGGGGAGCAGGTCAAGCAAGCCGGAGCGTCGTTCTTCGAGAGGTAGGCGGCGTAGGTCGACCGCGCCAGTGGCCAGCAGGTCGAACGCGGCGACCTGGACGTGGAAGGTCTCCCCGGCGCGGGGGCCGCGTCCGCCCGCGCGGGTCTGCAGCAGGCCGAAGGCCAGTGAACCGTCGCTCCTGACGGCCAGCAGTTCGCCGTCCACGACCGCCTCCGGCAAACCGGCGGCCACGGCCGCGATGTCCGCGAACGCCGCGGTCAGGTCAGTACCGTGGCGGCTGTACACGGCCGGGCGTTCACCGGTGCGCAGGCACACCCGCCAGCCGTCGGCCTTGGGTTCGAACCACCGGTGGCTCTGGGCCGCGGGCACAGCGGTGACCGGGCGGGCCAGAGCCAGCTCCACCGGAAGGTCGAGGGGCGTCCGGCCCCGGCCCGCTGCCTTCCATGTCTTCGGCACCCTTGCCTCCTTGCACCCTTACTTGCCTCCAGCATGGGCTGACCAGCAAGTTTCCTTCCAGTCCGGAGACGTTGGACCAGTTCACGCGGACTACCGACGGCGGCCGACCAGAGGGTGCGAGGGTTGGTCTGCCCGTCCGGGCCGGTGGCGGGCACCGGCAGTCGGCCGTGGCCGAAGCAGCTGTGGTCGAGGATGAGCAACTGGCCCTCCTGGAGCAGGTGGGCGTAGCGGGCGGTGGACGGCCGGCCGATGGCCTGACGCCGACCCCATCCGCAGGGGCCTCGGAACCGAGCAGCAGCTTCAGTCCGAGGTGCGGTGTCCCCGGCCGGGACCGGCGCTCGGACCCGGCCGGGACTCCCACCACTGCACGCACTGGTAGGGGTCCAACCACTCCTTACGAGTGACCGTGAAGGCGTTCCTGGGTCGGGGCACAGGGCCCGGGGCCCGCCACTCCCTGTCCGCCCGACTCAGGGCCTGAGCAAAGGCGGCCGGGGTCGTCCCGCACAGGGCGGCGGCCTCCACCCGGGAGACGAGTGCCGGGTGGCCGGACTGCTCCGCGCGCCACGTCTCCGCGGTCCGGGCCGCCTCCTCGTGGGTGAGGTGGAAGACGTGGCGGCTGGCCACCGGCAGGCCCGCGCCAGCGCGCATCAGGGCATGGAACGGGCTGCTGCTCTTGGCCCAGGTCTTGGAGCTCACCTCGAAGACGCCCTGCTCCGTGCCGTCGGCCAGCGTGATGCGGTGCCGGACTATGGCGAGGATCCGCCAGGCCGACATGTCGGTCTCCAGGGCCCGATCCACCCGGTCGATCTGCTCCGGCTCGGCGCTGTCCAGCGCGGTGGCGTCCACCCAGTTCATCCACCAGTCACCCGGGGGCAGGTCGGCGAAGTTCCCGGCGCGCAGGAGGTCGGCGAGGAGGGGTTCGACGGCGGCCAGGCGCCGCGGGCGCAGCCCTGACTCGTCCCAGTCGTGGTTCATACGGAGGTCGTACGGGGCGGAGCAGTTGAGGCCCGACAGTAGGCCGTCGGACCAGACCGTCAGTGTCGCCTCGCGGTTCGGGTTGCCGAGGTGGCTGGCGTGGTGGAGCAGGGTGGGGCCGGCCACCGCCTCCACGGTGTCGCTGTCCTCCGGCTGGACCTCGTGGGCGTAGGCGGTGAAATCTGCGGCGCTCAGGTAGACCCATCCCGGGTCGGTCCGGCTGTGCAGGACGATGCGGGTGGCGTCGGTGGGGATCTTCACGGAACTCACCTCTCAAAACCATGTCATAGTCACTATGACATTGTTTTTGGAGCTCAGCCCACCGGCGGCGTTGGTTGGAGGATGACGGCCTGTCGTTCGGGCTCGTCCCGGACGAGGGCAGCCACTACACCACGACGGGCCTCGGTTGGGAGGACGGCTGGCTCTACACCGCGACCGTCCGGGCGGCCCTGCCCGGCGAGATGCCGGAGGCCAGCTGCCGCTGCACCGATCCTGCGACGCCCTGCCCGACCCGGCGGTAGTCATCGCGCCCTCAACGGTCGCGAAGGATGGGCCACTTGGTGGACCGGCCATGTCCGGACCGTCCGCGGCCAGTTCTTCATTACATGATCAAGACTCTCTTGGCGCCCGCAGCGGTGCTTGCCCTGCTTGTCCCGGGCGTTGCCGAACCGGCGAGCGCAGCCACCTTGAGGAGTAGCAGCGCGTGCACCCACAACTTTGTCAACACCGGCACCGATCGTCCGGACGTGTGCATCGAGCTTCACGGTGAGGGTTTGCATGCGGACCGGGTGGTGGCGCGCTGGATGGGTGGCGGCACCCAGTCGTACGTGGAGGGCATCCTGCACGAGGACGGCGGGCGGGAGCTGAAGCCCCGGGCCACGCCCCACCCGGACGGCGACGACCTGGTCGCCGAGTGGAACTCCGTGCAGCTGACGGCAGGCGAGGTCTGCGTCTCGTTCACGGGGCTGCGCAGCTGGGCGTGCCAGGACGTCCACCCCTGAGACGCTGCTGAGGTCGACGCCACTCGCCTCTGGCTGCGGGCCGCCTGCCGGGGCTGCAGGAGCGGGGGCGTGCCGCGCAACGACACCAGCGTCGACTTCCGACGGGGCAGCGAGGCGCTGCTCCGGAAGCTGGCGACTCGGTGTGGCAGGCCCTCCACCTGGGGTAACGAGTTGCCACGATATTCGAACATAGTGTCGAATCGGCCTACGCTGGAAGAGCCGGAGGGGAGCCGGCTCGATGACCGAAGGGGGCTGATCGAAGGGCCGGAGGTGAGGTGCGGTGTCCGCACATCTGCATGTCGCCTCGGGCTACTCGGTGCGCTACGGGGCCTCGCTCCCGGCCGCCCTGGCCGAGCGGGCCGCCGAGCGCGGCGTCACCGAGCTCGCACTGACCGACCGGGACACCGTCTCCGGGGTGGTCCGGCACGCGAAGGCGTGCGCAGCGGCGGGGGTGCGGCCATTGTTCGGCGCGGACCTTGCCGTCGGCCTGGCCGAGCCGACCGCCGCGGCCGCGCGGCGGCGCAGCCCGGCGCGTGGCGGGGCGTTCGTGGACGAGTCCGCGCCTCGGATCACGGTGCTCGCCCGTGACAAGGCCGGCTGGGCCAACATCTGCTCGTTGATCAGCGCGGCCTGGGCTGCGCGCGCCGAGCGCGGCGGCGGCCAGCCGGTGGTCCCGCTCGAAGTACTGGCCGGCCTCACCGAGGGCCTGACCGTGCTGCTCGGCCCCGGTTCGGAGCCGGTGCGGGCGCTTGCGGCCGGCCGCCCGGACCGCGCCACTCAGTTGCTCGCCCCCTGGCGGGAGATGTTCGGTCCGGCACTGCGCCTGGAAGCCGTTCACCTCGGTCGGGCCGGAACCAGCCCCGGCAGTCTGCGGCTGGCCGCCCGCACAGTGGGTCTGGCCGCGGACCTTGACCTCGAGGCGGTGCTCACCAACGCGGTGCGCTACGCCGACCCCGGCCAGAGCCCGGTCGCCGACGTCCTGGACGCGGCCCGCCTGCTGCGCCCGGTCCAGCCGGGCACCACGTGCAACGGTGAGCGGTGGCTGAAGCCGCCGGCCGCGATGGCGCAACTGGCGGACGAGGTCGCCGAGGCGGCCGGCCAGGGTCCGGGCGGCGGCCGGCGACTGCTGGCGGTGACCGCCCGCACCGCGGCCGAGTGCCGCCTGGACCCGAAGTCGGACCTGGGGATCGGGGGAGTGCGCTTCCCGGAGGAGGACCGGCTCGGCCTGGTGCCGGGCACATCCGCCCGGGTGCTGCGCGAGCGGTGCGAGTCGGTGCTGGCCGAGCGCGGCATGGACCGCGACCCGGAAGCCGTCCGCAGGCTCGCCGAAGAGCTGGAGGTGGTGACCGGCTTGGGCTGGTCGACCTTCTTCCTGACGGTCGGCCAGATCGTCGCCGACTTCAAGGCGGCCGGCGTACGGGTGTCCGCACGCGGCTCCGGCGCCGGGTCGCTGGTCGTGCACCTGCTGGGCATCTCCGCGGTCAACCCGCTCCAGCACGGCCTCATGATCATGGAGAGGTTCCTCAGCTTCCGACGCCGCAGCCTGCCCGACATCGACGTCGACGTCCCCGCGGACCGCCGCATCGACTGCTACCGGCTCGTGCTCGACCGCTTCGGCACCTCGCGCGTGGCCGCCGTCGCGATGCCGGAGACCTACCGGGTGCGCTGGGCGATCAGGGACGTCTCCCTCGCTACCGGCCTGCCGCCGGAGGAGGCCGGGCGCCTGGCGAAGGCATTCCCGCACATCCGGGCCAGGGACGCCAGGGCGGCGATGGCCGAGCTGCCGGAGCTGCGGCAGACCGCCGAGCGGGCCGGCCGCTACGGCGACCGGTTCTGGGACCTGGTCGAAGGACTTGACGCCCTGCCCAGAGGAAGTGCCATGCACCCCTGTGGCCTGCTGCTGTCCGACGACACCCTGCTGGCCCGCACTCCGGTGCTCCCCACCCCGGAGGACGGCCTCCCGATGTCCGTCTTCGACCGGGACGACATCGAAGATCTCGGGTGCCTGAAGCTCGATATCCTTGGGAACCGCACGATGCAGGCCCTGTCGTACGCGCTGTCCGAGGTCGAGCGCACCACCGGCCGCACGATCGACCTGGACGACGCCGAGCAAGTGCCGCTGGACGACGAAGCCGCCTTCGCCCTGCTGCGCGAGGGCGAGTCGCTAGGCGTGTTCAGCATCGACAGCCCCGGTCAGCGGGATCTGCTGGGCCGCGCCCAGCCGAAGTGTTTCCTAGATCTCGTGGTCCAGTTGGCCTTGTTCAGGCCGGGGCCGGTGGCTGCGGACATGATCCGTCCGTGGCTGGCCGCCCGGCACGGCCGGCAGCCGGTGCGCTACCCGCACCCCGACCTGATCCCCGCCCTGGCCCCGACGCTGGGGGTGCTCGTGTTCAACGAGCAGGTGGCCAAGGTGATCTCGATGTTGACGCGGACGGATCTAGCGATGGGGGAGGAGGCCCGCCGAGCGCTCAGCCGCCCCGAGCGCCTGCCCGCGCTGGAGTCCTGGTTCCGCGCCTGTGCCGCCGCGGCCGGCTACGACCAGCGGGTCATCGACACGACCTTTGCCCAGCTCAAGGGCATGGGGGCGTATGGATTTCCGGCATCGCACAGCGCAGCCTTCGCCGTCATCACCCTCCAGAGCGCCTGGTTGAAAGCGCACTTCGGACCGAGTTTCTACGCCGGGATCATGGAAGCTGAGCCGGGGATGTACCCGCTGCGCCTGCTCCTGGCCGACGCCCGCCGCCACGGCGTGCCGGTGCTGCCGGTGTGCGTCGAAGCCTCCGGTGCGGGGTACCGGGTCGAGACCGGCCCGGACGGCCGCGAGGGTCTGCGGATCGCCCTGGCCGCGGTGAAGGGCATCACCGACCAGGAGGTCGAGCGGATCACCGCGGCCCGCCCCTTCACCTCCGTCCCGGACCTGTGGGAGCGGGCCCGCCCCTCCCTGCCCACCGCCCAGCATCTGGCCCGGATCGGCGCCCTGGCCGCGGTGCCCGGCGGCACCCGGCCGCGCCGCGACCTGCTGCTGCTCCTGGACGAGCTCCACCACGGCCGCCGCAGCGCTGCGGTGCCGGACCAACTCGCCCTGCCCGCTCCCGCCGAGTCGCATGCCCCCACCGGACTGCCCGCCATGACCCCCGGTCAGGAGCTGGACGCCGAGCTGGAGGTCATCGGCCTGGACGCCTCCCGGCACCTGATGGCCGAGCACCACGACCTGCTCGCCGAGCTCGGCGTCACCCCCTCCACCCGGCTGCGCGAGGTCGAGGCGGGGGAGACGGTGCTGGTGGCCGGGGCGAAGGTGGCGATCCAGACCCCGCCGCAGAAGAGCGGCAGGCGGACGATCTTCGTGACCTTGGACGACGGGGCCGACGGGCCGCCGGTCGACCTGGCGTACTTCTCCGGTCCGGAGGCGGAGGCCAGCGCGCACACGCTCTTCCACTGCTGGTTGCTGGTGGCGCGGGGCGAGGTGCAGCGGCGAGGCCGTTCCGTGTCGGTGGTCGGGCGCCGGGCCTGGGACCTGGCCGAGCTCGCCCGGGTGCGGGCCGAGGGCGGCACGGCCGCAGTCCGGGCGCTGCTCGCCGAACCGGGCCATGGGGACGCCAGCTACCCCCACGGGGACCGCCGCAGCGGCGGGCCCGGCGGCGCCGGCCGGATGTGGCACGCCTCGCCGGGAGCGGCCGGGTGAACGCCGTGACCACCACCAGCGACCCCGCGGCGACGGTCCTCCACCTGCGCTGCCACCGCCCGTCCTTCGACGTCTACCGGCAGGTCTTCACGGTCCTCGCGGACACCACACCCGTCGTCCAGGCACTGCCTCCCGACAGTGCCCTACTCCAACTGGGCGGCGCGGTGCGCTACTTCGACAAGTCACCGGCCGAGTTGGCGGACGTGCTGCAGACCCGCCTGGCCGGGCGGCTCGGCCTGGTCACGACGGGAGGCATCGGCGTCAGCCGCCTGTACGCCACGATCGCCGCCGATACCGCCCGCCCCAGCACCGTCCAGGTCCTGCCGGACGACCCGGCCGCGGCCCGGGCCTTCCTGCACCAGCAGGACATTCGGCTGCTGCCCGGCGTCGGCCCCGCGCTGGAGAAGAAGTTCCGCCGCTACGGGATCGACACCGTCGGCGACCTCGCCGCCGTGCCGACGGCCACCGTGCAGCGCATCGCCGGCGCCAGCACCGGCCGGCTGCTGGCCGAGCGCGCCGCCGGCACCGACCGCCGCACCATCACGGCCGCCGGACCGCCGGCCACCATCGCCTCCACCCGCCGCTTCGATCACGACGTCCTCGATCCCGCCGAGATCCGCCGTGCCCTCCTCCACCTCGCCCTCGACCTCGGCGCCCGGCTGCGCGCCGCCGGGCAGAGCGCCCGTGCTGTCGAGCTGCAGGTGACCTACGCGGACCGCTCGACCACCACCAGGTCGCGGACGCTGCGGGAGGCGACCAGTCACAGCCCGGCCCTGCGCGACGTGCTGTACGCCGTCTTCGGCGGACTGGGGCTGGAACGGGCCCGGATCCGGGCGGTGACCGCCCGGATCGGGGGCCTGGTCGCCGCGGGCCATACCGGCGGGGTGCAGCTGAGCTTCGACGCGGCCACCGAGGCTGCCCGTGCTCTGGAGCCCGTCCTCGACCGGGCCGCGGCACGGTACGGGAGCGGCGCTGTCGCCCCCGCCGCACTGGCCGTCGCCCGAGGCCGTCCCGGCTGGACAGTGGGGGCGGACCGGCGGCGGACCTGGTGACCCGGCCAACGGGGGCAGGTTGCGCTGCCAACGCCTCTGTCGGCCAGCGGTGCTACGGCCCTGCGGCCTCGAGTGCCGGCCGGCCGATGGTCCACTGGTCGTTGGGCAGTCGCACGAAGGCGCGGTGGGCCGCCATCTCCCGGCGCAGCCGCGCCGCCGAGACCGAGAGGTCGTCGCGGTCGGCCAGCGCGTCGCGCAGCTCCGTCGCGGTGAGGGGAGCGCTGTACCGGGCCAGGCGGCGGGCGGCCGTCTGCTCCAGCGTGGCGAACGGCGTCGCCTCCACAACGGTGAGCGTGCGGCTCAGGTCGGTGTGCTGCTGCTTCGCGTCGGCCACCGTCTGCAGAACCCGCTCCGTGATCTCCCAGAGTCCGGAGAGCAGGGGCCGCCACCCCGCGGTCAGCCGACCGGTCCACCACAGGTACCAGAGCGCTCCGGCCACGGCGGCCGTCGTCAGCCCGGGTCGGCGGGCCGCGACGTCCACGAGCGCGCCGACGCCCGACACCGTCGCCTCCAGCACAAACCCGGCGAGGATCACCGCGTTGGCGCCGTTGGCTTCCAGGCCAGCCGTCAGCAGCAGGGTCTGCGCCGCCGTCAGCGAGTCCATGACCGCGAACGGCTCGAACACCTTGTCCCTGGTGAAGAGCACCGACGGGCCCAGGAACTCGGCCAGCGCCATTGTCGGGGCATCGTCCGGGTCGCCCCGCCTGGCCGTGGGCACACCCGGGACCTGGTGCAGGATGTGCCGTGCCCCCGGAGCGAGGTGGTCTCGGATCTCCAGGTCCACCACCCGCACCAGCGGAAGCACGTGCTCCCGCAGCGCGGCAGCCGCCGCCCGTGCCGGGATCTTGAAGGCGCCGGCCATCTTGGGCAGGTGCTCCTCCAACTCCTCGAGGACGTGCGGCGCCACGTAGGGCGTCGCCCGCCGGGTGCCGGCCAGCGCGGCCAGCGGGTGGTGCGGCCGTCAGCGCTTGGCCTGGCTGCACGCCTCGACCAGGAGGACGTTGGTGTCCAGCACCGCCAGCAGCATCCGCCCGCGCAGCGCCATCGGGTCGATGGCCGTCGGGTTCAGCGGCAGCGCCCCGGGTAGCACGCGGGGCCGGGGGAGATCGGGAGCCATGGCCCCAGTGTGGCCGCGTCCCGGGGTGGTGAACAGCAAATTCCCGTTCGCCCGGTGCCGGTGAAGCCGACGGCGGCCGTCAGCGCCGAGCGAGTCCGCTGTCAGGGCGCCGACGCGCTGCGCCGTGGCGGATCAGGTGCCGTGACCCGGTGAGGCTTCCCCGCCCTCACCGACCGGCGCCAGTCGCCGCGGCGCCAGGGGCGATCAGGTGCGTCGCGACCTTATGAGGGGGAACCAGCCGGTCCGCCGCCGTCGGGGCGGGCTTGACCACCACCGCCGGAGTCGGGCGGGCTGCGCGAGGGGCGGTCCTGGCGGCGGCCGGTGCGGGGAGCTCGAGGTCGGGGTGGACGACGAGGAGGTGCTCGTCGGCGAAGGTGGTGCGCAGCCCGGCGTCGGCGAGGAAGCCCTGGAGGATCAGGTTGTATACCTTGCGGGCGCTGGGTGCGCCGTCGCTGGTGCGGCAGACGTTGACGGCCAGGACACCACCGGGCAGCGGGTGCTGCTCGGTGGGTTGCCAGGCCACTGCCACGGCCAGGCCGCGGGGGCCGAGCTGGAGCACCACTCCGGGGCGTCCGTCTCTGGTCGACGCCCAGGGGTAGGACGGGCGCCGCCGGCGTCACCCGCAGCCAGTAGGGTCCGAGCATGACCACCGACCAGGGGCACCGCCCGCTCAACGGAGGAATCACGCCGGCCGACGTGATCGCCGTCCGGGACTTCCTGCACGAGCGCGCCGAGGCACTGGCGCGGGCCGCCGACTTCCACTCCGACGCCTATCGCATCCCCACCGCGCTCCAGTTCGCCATCGTCGCCCTCGTCGATCCGTTGCTGGCCGCGCTCGACCGGCACGGCGATAGCGAGGCCGTCGAGCGTGACATCGCCGTGCACTGGAACCACCTGGTCACCCTGGCCGGTCCGTGGGAAGGCCAGCCTGGCCACGACGCTGCTCGTTGGCGGGAGGTCGAGGCCGCGTCCCCGCCCTGTGCCTGACCAACGCCCGGTGTAGGTTCCCTACCTGCGACGGTGAGGCAGAGCGGCGCTCAGCGGCAGCGTGCACCGCGCCCGTCACCTGACCGCCTTGTTCGGCCCGGTCACCGGCCATTCCTTCCCGCCCTGGTGCTGTGGGCGGCTAGAGGGCGAACGGCCCGCCCCGGGCGGAGAGCAGGGGCGGGCGGGGCGTCCGCAGCAGGCTCTCCCGGGAAGACGTCGCGCTGCGCCTGGCCGTCTACGCGGTGGCGGAGAAGCCCGCCCCGGCTGGGGGCCGCGGAGGGGCCGGACGGTCGGTGCCTGCGGGGGGGAGGTGAGGTTCGAGTGCGGGGAACGGATTCTGCTAGGGCCGGGCTGGCCCAGCCCTGCGCCTCGATGTAGCGGACCTCGGGCTGGCGACGGAGTTCGGCGATCTGCTGTTCGGTCAGCACCGCGCCGACCGAGGAGCTGAAGTCGGCCAGCAGCCCAGTGGGAACGATTCCTGTGCGGGCGGCGAACGCCGCTGCGCTGGTGCCCCGATCCAGTACGACGGAGTAGCGGTCCTTGATCAGGTTGGCCTCCGAGTCCAGGTGCCGGAAGAACCTGGCGGCCCCGCCGACGACATCCCGGTCGACGTACTCGACCTGCCGGTCCCCCCGCACCGCCGCGAGCTGGTCTTCGTCGAGAACGGCGCCGATGATCACGCCCTTGTGCGAGTAGGCCAGGTGCTCCGCGATCCGGTGCCGGCGCAGGATGTGCTCCACCTTGGCGAACGGTGGTTCCGCCCATGATAGGTACCGCGTGTGGATCTGGTAGTGCCGCTCCGCCACAGGCTCTCCTGCTTGGAACAGCGGCGCCTGGTATCCTGTCAACTCGGCTTCCCCCGCTACTGGTTGATCGTGACCTTGCTGAAGCAGTCGGGGCGCACGCGCATCGGCGGGAGGTTGGGCCTGTGCCGCCAGGCGTTGGCGGGCCGGACCGCGATCAGGCCGTCCCCGCGGTCCTGGTCGTCCTCGTAGACGAAGAAGTACTCCTTCTCGCCGGTCGACAGATCCGCTGCTGCGGTGCCGATCTTCTTCGGTCCGGGCATGGGTCTCTCCTTCGGGTCGAGTCCGGCTGCTGCGCCGCGTCGCAAGACTATCCGCGGAGGCTGCACCGGAGGCAGGAGAAGGCGTCGGAGCCGGTCACGGCGGGCCGGACACGCTGCCGACAGCGGGGTTGTAGGTCCCCGACGTCCGGTGACGGCTTGTACGTGCTGCTCCTCGCGGCACCCCACGGCCTTTTCCCGTGATCTTTTCTAGGCTGGGCGGAGCAGCTGTAGTCTCCTCGGTCTCGCTGCTCTCCGGGCCTGGGTGGTCGGGCGATCGGCACTTCCGGGCCGGCGTCGGCCCGGCCGGGGGTCAGGAGTGCTCGGCCGCCAGGTCCGCGACCCACCCGAGGGCCGTCGCCGCGTCAACGGTCTCCTCCCAGCGGACCTCTCGGCCGGGGTGGGCTGCGCAGTGCAGCCGGGCGAGGAAGCCGCCGCCGGGCAGCAGCTCCAGGGCGGCCGAGGGCTCGGCAGAGCACCGGCCGTGCCGCGCGGTGGCGCCGAGCCGGGCGGCGACCAGCGCAGACAGGTGCCGGGGCGGAAGGCTGCCGGTGGTGCGGCAGCCGTTGCACTCCAGCAAGTGCCGTACTGCCGGGCTGTGGTTCCAGAAGGTCCGCCAGATTCCCTTCTGTGCACGTTCGTCCTGGTTGCAACTCGCGCAGGCCGGCCCGCGGACGAAGTCGTGGAAAGGTTCGTGGCAGTGGTCCCAGACGGCGGCCTGCCGCAGCCCGCACACCGTGCAGAGGTAGCCGTCGGCGCGCGTCGCTCGCCGCCGCTC
Source organism: Kitasatospora sp. NPDC002227 (assembly GCF_040296285.1). Taxonomy (NCBI): domain Bacteria; kingdom Bacillati; phylum Actinomycetota; class Actinomycetes; order Kitasatosporales; family Streptomycetaceae; genus Kitasatospora; species Kitasatospora sp. NPDC002227. Next base: position 17,878 of record NZ_JBEOWY010000013.1, on the reverse strand, counting down.
GCTGGTGTAGCGCACGCCCCGCATCGAACCGCCGTACAGGCGGTGCTCGCCGCCCGCGCAGGCCGGGCACTGGGTGATCCAGCCGTCCGCGCCGGAGGACCGCCAGTCGAGGTTCTGCAGTATCCGGGCCGCCACTGTCCGCTCGGACAGGTCCTCCACCGCACCGCACCCCGCGCACCGCTGCGCCCGCGCCAACAGCACCAGGTGCTCGGCACGCCACCGGTCCAGCACCTCCGCCCACCGCGCGGGGATGCACCACACCCCGGCCCGACGGCGCACCACGTCCATCACCACCACGCCCGCCACCACCAGCGGGTCACGACCGTCGGGCTCCCGGGCACCCCCGAGCAGCTGGCTGAGCTCCTTCACCGCCAGGCGCTGCACCGCGAGGTCGAGTCCGGTGTCGAGGAGGTCGGCGGCCGGCGGGCGGCGGCGGGCCCGGGCGGCGCGGTCAACGAGTTCACCCTGGACGGCCAGGCGCCAGTCGTCGTCGAAGCGGCAGCCCCGGTTCAGCTCCGTCCACGGCAGCCCCAACGGGACGAGCCGGCCCGGTGCGGCTGCCACCGCCGCGAGCTCCTGCAGCGCTCCGTCGAGCAGGTCCTGGTCGACGTGCCACACCCCGCCGCGCTTGACGCCGGGCAGCGCGGTCGCACCCAGGTACATGTGGCCGGTGTCGCGCAGGAAGTTGGAGTGGAGGCCGTCGGCGGCGAAACGCAGGGCGGGAGCGGCGAGCACGGACGCGGCGGTCGTCCGGGCGTCGGCGAGGGGTATCAGCACGGGGGCAGGGTGCCAGCACCTACTGACAAGACCCCGCGCGGGGTCGCCGGAGCCGACGGGAGGCCCTCTGGCGACGGTCGTCGTCGGACCCCGCTCGACCGCGGCCGATCGGGATGCTACCGAAGTCGGCATCATTTAATGCCAAAATGGCTTACAGTAGAGTCGAAATGGCATGCCGATGCTGGGGGAGTGACACATGGCCAGATACCCGGACCCGAACGCCGTGATCAGCGCGAGCTCACTGATCAGGCGGGCCAGAACCGGCACCCCCGACCTCAGCCAGAACGACCTGGCCACCGCTGCGGGGATCGGGCAGACGGCCCTCAGCCGCTACGAGCTCGGCAAGCGCGAGCCCACCTTCGCGGACCTGCAGAACATCGTCGGCAACAGCGACTACCGACTGGAGGTCTACCTGCGCCGGGAGCCGCGCCACCAGAGCCCCGTCGCAACGCTGCTCAGCTACAACGCGGAGCGCTTCGCCGTGGCGGACCGGGACCTGGTTCGGCTGCTCCCGCCCCACCTCGCTCCGGAGAAGCTCCAGGACCAGCCCTCCGAGCAGGACGGCCCCCGCCTGTCGGACGCGCTGCTGCACTACTACGAGATCCGAGACCTCCTCCGGGACACGCGCCGCGTAGAGGAGCGCCTCCAGCAGACCTTCGAGCAGTTCGGCAACGCGCGCGACATCGAACTGATCCACCAGATGCTCCAGGTCGGCATCGGCGCCGGCCAGGCCGCCACCACGCTCGCCCGGGCCATCGACACCGGCGCCACCACCGGACCTGCGGGCCGCAGGAAGACCGACCCGCAGGACGAGCCGCGTCTCACCCGGACCGAGTGGGCCCACGTCGCATGCTGCCTTCGGGCGGAGGAAGCAATCCTCCGCGACCGCGTAGAACGCCTGCACCAGGCCCTCACCGCCGCCGACCACCGCGACCAGGCCGCCGCCCGGCTCCGCGAAGCCGAAGCTCTCGCCCGCACCGACAACCGGACCGGCGACGACCCCCACGTCGAACGCGCCCGCGCCGAACTCGACGCGGCCACCCGCCGCTGCGCCGCCCTCAGCCGCAACGGCGGGACCGCCGACGTCGGTCGGGCCGGCGAGCGCTACCTCGCCGTCGAACTCGCCGAACTCGCCGACCGGGCGAGCGCGCTGTTCTCCGCGCTCGCCGCCGATCCGGCGTTCGCCCGGTGGCGCAGCGAGTACGCCGCGTTGGACCCGCTCTACGACCAGTGGCTGGACGGCCCACTGTCTGCTGCGCTGACGCCGCCGCAGCTCTACGCGGACACGAACGCCTTCTACGAGGCCAACCCGGCCCTGGCTGCGCCGTGGAAGACCGAACTGGAAGGGGGCGCAGCCGCGCATCCCTTCGGCAGCGACGAGCGCCGCGCCGTCGACCACCTCGACCGTGAGTGGCAGATCACCGTCGTCGGCCCCACCAGCAACGATCCGCGAGAGTGGCCGAAGCCGGAGGCGGCGGTCGTGGCCACCTACTGCCCGGACCTGTCGGCCAACGACGGAAAGGCCGCCGTCTACGTCCTGGCCGAGAACCTGCACGGGGCCCAGGCCGCCAACCTCGTCCAGACGGCCCCGAACCCGGCATCGCTCACCGGCATCACGGCCAGGCTCACCGCCCGGTCCTCGGCACGAGGATGACCCGATGAACAGCGGGTTCCCCACCGGCTCCGCCGGTGCGGTCCGCTCCTTCGGGCAGTCCCCGGCCGAGCCGGCCGCCGTGCCGCGGACCCGCCTGGCTGGCCAGCTGCCGGCCAGGCGCGCCACCGGCACCGATCGCGGCTACGGGACAGGGGCGTAGGCGCGCGCCTGGGTGGTCCACATCGCCGCGTACTCCCCGCCTGCGGCCAGCAGGGTCTGGTGGTCGCCTTCTTCGAGGATGCGGCCGTGGTCGAGGACGACGATGCGGTCGGCGTGCTGGGTCGAGCCGAGCCGGTGCGTGATCAGGATGACGGTCCGGCCGTCGGCGAGTTCGCGGATGCGGTCGTAGGCAGCCTGCTCGGCCCGGGGGTCGAGGGCGCTGGTCGGTTCGTCGCAGATCAGCAGTGGCGCGTTGCGGGCGTAGGCTCGGGCGGCGGCGATCCGCTGCCACTGCCCCCCGGAGAGGTCCCGGCCGCCGGACTGGGAGGGCCGGATGTGGGTCTCCAGGCCGTCGGGCAGCGAGTCGATGACCTCGGTGGCACCCGCGGCGCGGGCTGCGGCGAGAACGGCCCCGTCGCCCTGGTCGCCCTGGCCCAGGGTGATGTTCTCCCGGAGGGTGGCCTGCCAGCGGGCGATGTCCTGGGGCAGCATCGCCACGCGGGAGAACAGCTCGTCCGGATCGGCGGAGGCCAGGTCGGTGCCGTCCCAGGTCACGGTGCCGCTGGTGGGCGGGTAGAGGCCGGCGAGAAGCTTGGCCAGGGTGGACTTCCCGGCGCCGTTGTGGCCGACGATCGCCAGGACCTCACCGCGGCGCACGGTCAGGGAGATGTCGGTCAGGACCGGGGCGGCTGCGCCCTCGTACGCGAAGGTGACCTGGTCGGCGCGGATGACGGCGGGGTTCACCGGGACCGGCGCGGGGGCGGCCGGAAGGGCGGTGCGGGCCTTCGCGTCGGCGAGGAAGTCGGCCCAATCGCCCAGGTAGAGGCCCATGCGGTAGGTCGTGGTCAGCCCGGTCGCCAGGCCGTTCAGGAGCGCCCGGCTGGTCTGGACGGCGATCAGCGCGGTGGCGGCGTCGGCGGTGGGGATCCGGCCGTGGACGGTCAGCCACAGCAGCGCACCGTAGACGGCGAGGGCGGCCACGCCGGCCAGGACGTCGCCGCCGAGCTGGCGCAGCGCATTGTCCGCACCGATCCGTGCGGTGTGGTCCTCCAGACGGCGGCTGACGTCCCGGTACTGGCCGAGCAGCCACGGGCGCATGGTGCCGGCGCGGACGTCGAGCGCGGTGCTGCGGCCGGAGGCGAGGTACATCAGGATGTGCCGGGTGCGGCGGTCGCCGACGGCGTGCCGGTCGGCGCGGTGGGCGGCCTGGGCGGCGCGGGCGGCGGCCCAGGCCCGGGGCAGCACGGCCAGGAGCAGCAGGGGCAGCAGCAGCGGGTCGAGGGTGCTCACCACGCTGGCGGCGGCGGCGATGCCGAAGGCGGCGCCGGTCACGGCAATGAGGGAGTCGAGGATGGTGTGCGCGTCCTTGGCGGCGCGGTTGGCCGCCTCGCCGTGGTCGCACCAGGCCGGGTTGTCGTACACGGCGAGGGGGACGCGGGTGGCGGCCTCCAAGTAGGCGAGTTCGGCGCGGCTGTCGACGGCCGGCCCGAGCCGGGCGGCCTGGGCGACGGTGCCGGCCGAGGCCAGGGAGCGGGCGGCGGCGACGGCAGCCAGGGCCAGCAGGGTGGTCTCGGCGCGGCCGAGCCGGTCCAGCGGGGCGCCGGCCGCGAACAGGACCGCGAACGCTGCACGGGTGAGGTGGAGACCGGCGGCGGTCAGCGCCCCGGCGGCGAGCTGGAGGCCGAGCAGGCGCAGCAGCGCGGTGCGGTCGGCCTGCCAGGCCAGGCCCAGGGCGATGCGGGCCAGGCGGGGCAGGGTGCGGGCCATGGTGAGCAGGCCGTCGGTGCGGTCGTCGTGCCGTTCGCTGCCGAACGTCCAGGCGGGGAGCGGATCGGGTGCTGGCCGGCGGCGGCGGAGCCGGCTTCCGATCCGCTCCCGGAGCGGAGCTGGGGTGTTCGGTGAGGCCGTGGTGCGGAGCTGTGTGTCTGTCACATCTGCCGCAACGCTTCACCCATACGGGTGGACACGGCCATACCCCCGTTCCATCACATGTTCGATCAGCCGATGGTGAGGACAGCCAGGTACGGCCAGACGCGGTCCATCGGGTCCTGGCCGATCACGTGCCCGTCGGCGAGGACCCAGGCGTGGGCGCCGCGCGGCGCGAACCGCACCCCCAGCACCCAGTTGACCCGTCGGCCGGTGAGTGCCGAGCCGAGGTGGACGGCCAGGGACTCCTCCAGGCACGCGACCCGGCCCGGCCACCAGCGGCCGGCGGCGCGCACCGCGGCCAGGATGGATTCGGCGTCGCCGACGGCGGCCGGGCGCCCGGGAAGGCGGGCGGCGGCGCGGGCGAGGGCGTGGGTGTGCCGGAACGGCAGCAGCCGTAGGAACAGCAGGGCGCTGGCCAGGCCGAGCACCGCGGCGGCCCGCCCCCGGGGCGTCGGCCGGGCCGGGAGCACGGTGCGGACCGGTGGGGCTGCGGCGGCCGGGGCGTGGTGGACGGGCCGCCCGGCGAGCAGCCGGTCCAGGTCGCCGACGACCCGCACCAGATCGGTCCGGACCCGGTCGGGGTCGGCGCCGGTCGCTGCCCAGCGGGCGGTCAGCGCCTCGATGGCGGCGGAGCGCTCCAGGGCATCGGCCGGCACGTCGAGCAGGTCGGCGGCGACCGGGTCCAGCACGGTCCAACGGCCGGTGGCGAGGTCGAGCACCCCTGCGCCGGCCGGGCCCCGGGCGGCGTGGACGCGGGCCCGGGTCACCGGGCGCCCTCCCGGACCGGGACCGGCTCCCACCAGCTGGCGCAGGAAACGGGCCGGCTGGTCAGCCACACCTCGGCGGCGACCAGAGCGTGCAGGCTCCCCAGGTCGTCCGGCGAGCCGTGGACCGCCCGGTCCAGCGAGGCCAAGACGGCGGCGGGGTCGATCAGCCCGGCCTGGGCCGGCGCCGAGGCGGTGAGCAGCGCGCGCACGGCGACCGCATTGTGGCGCAGCCCGTCGAACACCCCGGTGAACGCCGTCTTGGTGCGACGGGACAGCACCGGGCCGTGGACCAGGCCGGTCAGGGCGGCGCGGGCCAGCGGCTTGAAGTCGCCCGGGATGCGCCGCTCCCACGGGGGGACGGCGTGGCTGATGTCGACGATCCGGGTGTCCAGGAAGGGGGCGTGCAGCGGCAGGCCGAACAGGGCGCGGGTCAGAGTGTCGGAGTTGGCGAACTCGGCCCCGGTGGCTTCCAGGGCCAGGCGCTCGCGCAGCGCCCCGGGGCCCACGTCCGGGTCGGCGGCCTCGGCGCGGGCACCGAACAGGTCGGCCACGGCGGTGCGCCCGGCCGGGGTGAGCCAGCGGGCGGAGGGCAGCATGCCGCACCAGCGGGCCGCGTCGGCCGCATCCGGCAGGGCGCGCGGGGCGGAGCCGGTCAGGACGGTGTCGGCGAGGCGGGCCAGGGCCTTCGGGTAGGAGCCGCGGCCGGCAGCCGCAGTGGCGCGCAGGAGCGGGTGGGTGGCTGCCCGCCGGTCCCGGGCGAGCCGCTGGGCGTCGCGCAGTCCGGCCGCCCGGGCACCGGAGCGGTAGCGGTCGCCCGGGGAGGCGAAGCCGTCCAGCACGTTGTCTCCGCCGAATCCGGTGAGGTGCCCGGTGCTGCCGGCGGCGACGGCCGGGGCGAGTTGGGCGGCGAAGATGCCGAGCATGTCGACGCTGAGTGCAGGGGAGTCGGTGGCGGGTACGGCGGCCGGGTCGGCGAGGCGGTCGAAGTGCCGGCTGCCCGCCACCCGCCCGTCGACCACGTGCTGGGTGACGGCCGGGTAGGCGGCGGCGATCTCGGCCGCGTACAGGGTGTCGTCCTGCCCGGCCATCGCGGCGTCCACGTAGGTGACGGCGGTCAGGTCGGTGTGGGCAGCGGCCAGGCAGGTGATCGTGCTGGAGTCGACGCCGCCGGACAGGTCGCTCGACAGCGGCCGTCCGGTCAGGGCGCGACGGCCGACCGCGAGGGGGAGTTCGTGGCGCAACTGCTCGGCGGCGGCAGCGAAGGAGCGCCCGGCCGGGACGGGCAGCTGCTCGATCGCCGGCGGGGCGCCGGGGGAGAGGGTCAGCGCTGCGCCGGGCGGAACGCGGTGGGTACCCGCGTACCAACCGTCCGCGGCGGGCTCCGTGCCCCAGGTGGTGGCCTCGGCCAGCAGGCGGACCGGGTCCGGGGCGGCGCCGGTGAGGGCGGCCAGTGCGGTGGCGGACGTCGACCAGCTCACACCCGACCGGGTGGCGTTGAAGTGCACCGGGACGGCGGCGGCGCGGTCGCCGATGATCCTTAAGGTGTCGCCGGTCCGGACGATGGCCAGGTAGGAGCCGGGCAGGCGGGCGGCCTGGTGCCAGTGGCCGCGGGCGGCTGCGTCGGCGGCGGCCTGGACCTCTTCGGTGGTCGGCGGACAGGTGCCGGCCGTGACCACCTCGGCCGTGCCGTCCCGGGAGGCCGCGTGCCGCACCTCGCGGGCGTCGTGGCCGACGGCCCAGGCGCTCAGCGGGCCGTCGTCGAGGATCAGGTGTCCGCCGATCGGGCGGGCGGTGGGCGGGGACGTACGGGTGGCCGTGCCTGCGACGTACCTCATGGCGTGGGTTCCCTTGGTGGAGAGGCGTTCCGGAAAGAGCGGCGCACCCCGGCAGGGGCCGGGGTGCGCGCTCACCATCGGGTGGCGCCTAACGGCGCCGCAGGGAGGTCAGCCCTGCCAGTACATGGTGGAGTCCTTGTTGTTGAAGCCGCCGCTGCCCAGGGTGACGTCGCCGATCTCGCCCAGGTCGTCCACCGCCGGGGTGACGTACTCGGTCTCGGTGGTCTCGATGTCCATCTCTGCCTCCGCAGGGGGGATTTGTCGGTCTCCGGCTCGGGGGAGCCGGCTGACATCGAGAGTGCCGCTGACTCAAGCGTTCGAGAACACGCAGGCCCGATCTGTGCGGCTTCTGTGTGGACTCTCCAAGCCACACAAGGAAGTTGACGCAGCATAGGCGGCCTGTGGCGAGCCGCCCGGAATCGGTACGGTGGATCCAGACAGCAGCTCACCGCCTCGGGGGGCTTCATGGACCGCAGCAAGACCCAGCAGCAGGTGGAAGGCCGGCGCGTACGGCGCCTCCGCAAGAAGCTCGGCTTCACCCTCGACTACGTCGCCCAGTCCGCCCAGATCAGCACCTCGCTGCTGGAGAAGATCGAGGCCGGTCAGCGCGCGCTCTCACCTCCCGTGGCGTCAGCCCTGGCCACGGTGCTCGGCACCACTGGAGCCGAACTGCTCGCCCCGGCAAGCCCGGAAGAGGTCTCCGTCTCCGATACGCTGACCAGCACCCCCGCCGGCGAGTTGGAGGACGATGTGCGACGCCGCCCGTTCCTGGGCCTGGCCGCGGCGGTACTCGCCCCGGCCGCCCTCCAGCAGGACGCCCACGCCGCCGAACCGCTGTCCAGACTCGAAGACCTGCTCCTGTACGGCACCGGCCGCCTGCCTGCGCCCCGTCAGGAACCCACCGCCCAATCGGTGGCGGCGGCACTGACCGCTTCACGCCAGGAGTTCCGCGACGCCCGCTACGACCGGCTCGCCGCCGCACTACCCGCCCGGATCGCCGCCGCGCAGATGGCCGGCACCCCGGAGCAGCAGGCCGTCAGCACGGCCGCGCTCTACAACGTGGCGGTGCGGCTGTGCATCAAGATCGGCGACAACAACCTGGTGGCGGTCACCGCCGACAGGGCGCTGACCGCCGCGCGCGCCGGCGGCGACCCGCTGGTGCTCGCCGAGGCCCAGCGAATGGTCTCCAGCTCGTGGCGCCGGCAGGGCTCACTGGCACGGGCGACCGACATCGTGGTGGTCGCCGCCGAGGAGCTGCTGGCCGACACCACAGTGCCCGAGCCGGAGCGGCTGGCGCTGCGCGGCGACCTTTACGCGACCGCCGCCTACACCGCCGCCAAGGGCGGTGACCGCGGATACGCGCACGCGCTGATCGCCGAGGCCGCCGACAGCGCCGCCGCGGCCGGGCGCGCTTCCGGCCTGGTCGACGGGGTGCAGGGAGTGGCACTGCACGAGGTGTCGGTGCACTACGAACTCGGCGACGCCGGCCGGGCGATCGAGCACGCCCGCACCGTCGACCCCACCGCGCTGCCGACCGCCGAGCGGCAGGCCCGGTTCTTCACCGACGTGGCTCGCGCCTTCGACCAGTGGGGCAAACCGGAGCAGTGCTACCGGGCTCTGCTGGCGGCCGAGCAGGCCGCCCCCCAGGAGGTCCGCCGCGGCGCGGTCCGCGACCTCGCCGTCGGGCTGCTCCGGCATGACCGGCGCCTGCCCGGAGTACGCGACTTCGCCGCCCGCGCCGGAGTGCCCGTAGCGCTGTGAGCAGAGTCCGAGTGGCCTCGGCCGGCGCGGACGCCGGGTCGGCCGGGGTGCTCTACCGGCGACCGCCTCCCTCGCGCTGGTGGAACCACCCCTCGAAGAAGTCCTCGACGCGCTGAACGTCGGCCGGCAGGTCCCGCACGATCGCGGCGATGTCCTCCCCGGGGTGCGTCGGCCGGGGGTCCTCGCGGACCAGGGCGGCGATGTCGGCGGCCTGAAGCGCCGCGACCCCGGCGCGATGGCGCTCGCGCAGCGGGGCCAGGCCGGGGACGGCGTCGGCCGCGGTGAGGTAGACCTCCGCGAGGGGGTCGATGGCGATCGCCTGGCCGGCCAGGTGGCGGCGATAGGCGGGGGAGTCGACCGGCGCGGTGTTGGCGTCCTCACCGGGCCGGGTGGCGGCCAGAACGTGGTCCTCACCGAGCAGCGCACTCACCGTGCCCGCCTCCGGCCACGTCTCGCCCTGGCGCCAGTGCCCGTCCGCGGGCGGGTTGTAGAGGTAGGGCTCGCTCTGCCCGTCGAGGCCAGCCAGCGCCCGCAGCCCGGCGGTGAGCTCGTACAGGTCCAGGACCATCTCGCCGGGGCCGGTGGCCGCGATCAGCTCGGCCACCTGCGGGTCGGCATCGGCGGGGACGGGACGGGGGATGAGCAGCCGCCGGTCGAAGCTGCGCACCGACCGCGCTCCGGCGGCAACTTCGCGGCCGGCCTGCTCGGCCAGCGCCATCGCGGCGGGCAGCGAGTCCGCAGAGCCGAACCTCAACGCGGGGGTGGCGTGGTGCACCCATTCCGGCACCCCGTCGGGCCCGGGGTGAACGGCGTACCCGAAGTTGCCGTCGCTGCGCTGGTTGACCCGCAGCTGCAGCGGGACCGGGCTGTCGGGCAGCGGCTTCGCGGCGATCCAGCGGGCCAGCGGCGTCCGTTCCGAGGACAGGGCGGCGCCGTCGGCGGGATCGCTCTGCTGCCAGGGCCCGCGGGTGGTGACCCGGTGGGTGGCGGCGGCCAGCGCCCAGTCCAGCAGGCGGATCAGGATCTGCCGGCCCTCCTCGGTCAGCTGCTCCTCGTCCGGGCGGAAGTCTCGGGCGACCTCGTGGAACACGGCCGGCAGGAAGGCGAGCCGGCCCAGCTCCGCGAAATCGCCAGGGAACCCGTCCAGCGCCCGGGCGCACCCGGGCGGATCCAGCGGGCCACTCTCCCCGAAACCACCCTCAGCTGCCCGCCGGCGATTCGCCGTCCAGCCGCCCTCGTCGTCCAAGTAAGTCGTGCGTGGGTCGGCGAGCTCGGCGTCCGCGACCTCCAGCGCCCACCCGGCGGCCCGCACCGCCACCTCCGTTGCCTCGATCCCGGCCAGCACGCACAGGCCCTGCTGCGCCGTGCCAGGCCGCTCGGTGCCGGGTGGGGAAGGGTAGCTGGCCAGGAAAGGGAGCACCGCGGCGGTGGCGCTGGTCCGGGCCCGCGCGGGCCGCCCGGGCCACAGCTCACGGAATAGGTGCACGGTGACCCACGGCAGGGTCAGCCTGGCCCGGCCACCGGTCAGGTCGATCAGGCGTCCGGAATCCACCGCCAGCTCCACCGCCCCACCGTGGAAGTGGCGCTTGGCCAGCAGCTCCAGCAGGACCACGCGCCGTAGCAGCGCGGACAGATCCCCGGCGCACGGCGCCACCCGCTCCCGCTGCGCCCGGTCGGCCGCTTCCTCTCGGGGCCCCGGAGTGCCTGCGCGTTCGGAGTCGCCGGCCAAGAGCACGTCGCCCACCTCCACCGCGTCCGCCACCGCCCGCTTCCAGTCCCGGGTGAACACCTTCGCCAGGACGATCCGGTGGTCGGGGGCACCGGCGGGGTGGAGAGCGACGTCCTTCGTGCCGGCGCTCCACCGCAGCCCGGCGACTCCGGTCAGCGTTCCGTCGGCCCGCTGGACGGGCAGCAGCGCGCTGGCCCAGCGTCCGAGCTGTGCCCGGTCAACATGGAGGAGGGTCTCACCGGGGCGGGGTGTCACGCGGCTGATGCCGTAGGGGCCGCCGGTCTCAGCCGGCCGGTGCGATCCGTACGCGGCAAGAAGGGCCGCGAGCACCCGCGCTTCCCAGAGCTCCTGCTCCCCATGAGCGGGGCCGGGGACGGGGGCGCCGTGCGCGGTGACCTCGGCCACGGCGAGCTGGTGGGGCTCGCCGGTGGCGAGCACGCGGGCCTTGGCGAGAGAGCCGGCCGTACGGCGGCTGCCCGGCGATGAGGTGGTTCGTGTGGTCATGGGAGTCCCGTCGCGCACTGCCCGGTCAGCACGTCGAGGAAGAGACCGCGGACGTGGTGGTGCTGCAAACGATGTGGCGGCGCATGCTCGCGCGTTCAGCCTTCCCGGTGCCGCGCAAGGCCGGGAGCGGCACCCCGGCACGGCCGCCGAAGGCCGCCAGTTCGCATTCTAGGCTCTGGCCCACAGTGGCCCCAGTCACCTGATCGGGTGAACAGCGGGTCCGCCCGCCGGATGGGGCCACTCGGCGGAGCTTCGCCGGCTTTCGTCGACGAAGTCCCCGCCGGGGAGGGGAGGGCCGTCGGTACAGTGCCTCCATGATCAGTTCGGGGGGAATCCGGATCGACTTGGCGTCGATCGAGCAGGACCTGGAAGACAACGGTCACGACGGCTGCAGCGTCGAGTTCGTGCCCACCAGACCTTTCGCCGTGGACGAGGAGACCGTCGTCCTGGATGTCGCGGAGGAGGCGTTGGGCGCCGCCAACGACGGGGGCGGAGCGGACTTCCCGATGTTCGGGCAACAGCCGTCCCTCACCCTCGCCGGCGTCGGTGTGTCCCTCAAGAGCTACTGGGGCCCGGACTCCCTCAAGGCGTGGCTCCGCACGTTCGCCGACGCCCTGGAACAGCGCGGGTTCACCGGCCGGCTCACGGCCACCTCGCTCGTGGGGCCGCCGCAGTGGCTCTGGCACGACTACACCCCCCGAGCCGGCGCCTTCATCGCTCTCGACCACCCCCTCACCGACGCGAACGACACCGCCCGCTGGTGCGCTGAGACCACCGACTGGGCCCGGCACGGGGGCAGCCACGCCCTCCTCCACGCCGGACCGGTGCTCCAGCACGACACCTCGGACCAGGTGCCGCAGCACCTCGCCCGGACTCTGCGCACCGCAGGCCACGGCATCCTCACCTACATCGACCCCGCAGCCCCCCGCGCCGCCCAGGTACGAGTGCAGCAGGACGGCCTGGCCGTCTTCCAGACCTACGACCCGGCCGCCCCGACCACCGCGCTGGTGGCCCGGGCCCGGGACGCGATCGTGGCCAACGCCGACCGCACCCGGACCGCCTTCCTCACCATGACGCCGATGTGGTCCTACGGCTGGGAGCAGACTGGCCGCCAGCCACCGGCCGTCGACCCGTACGAGCTCCGCCACAACCACCCGGTCTGGGAGCGCCGCATCCCCGACGTCCACGCCCTGCAACTGCTCACCCGGGCCCACCTCGACCAGGTGCAGAACCTGTCCGGCTGGACCGTCACCGAGGTCCGCCCCGGCCGCTACCTCGTCGAAGCAGACGACCTCACGGCCTGGTGCGCGCCGGGCGGGCCGCCGGAGGCCGTTCTCGAACAGGCTCGCGCGGCCTTCGGCGCCGTGCTCGCGACTTCGAACGACCTGCGGTAAGTCGGGCCCTCACGGCCGCTACAGAGCGAACGGCCCGCCCCGTACCGAGAGTACGGTCGGGCGGGCAGTCTGGCCCAGGATCTCGCGGCGCCCTGCCCACAGGGGGCCATCAGCAGCAGCCGACCCGCCGCTGCTCCACTCCTGGAAGTGCTGGGCGACGGCGTGGAGGAATTCCCGCTCCAGGGTGGTGGTCGCCCCGGCGTCGGCTCGCAGGTGCTGCACGACGGAGAGCCCCGCGAGCCGGGAGAGCATGGTGCCGTGCTCGGCAGCCACGACCTCGCGGAGCCTGGCGGTGATGCCAGCCAGCTCCGAGGCGCCCGCAGGTGGCTGGCCATCGGCCTGGCCGGAGGTCTCCTCCAGCCAGGTGGCCATTACCTGGGCCTCGTACACGTTGAGGCGGATTCCGCTGCCCAGGAACACGGCGTGGAAAATCCGCAGGAGCAGGTCCCGGCGGCGGGGCTTGAGCCTGCGATCGTTGAGGCAGTGGCCGCAGAGCCAGCCCAGCCGCACCCCCTGCTGAGAACGCGGGCGGGGAAGCCGACCGAGAAGCGCGCCCCGGGGGACAGGGTCGGCGCACAGGTCGCAGGTGGCTCCCTCAGCCGCGGCACGGGTTGCTTCCGGGGCGGGCAGGACGCCAGGCACCCAGTCCGCAGGCGGTTCCTGAACGGCCGGGGCGGTGGGCTGGTGGTAGGTGCCCGGGCTGCGCAGCCACTGCTGGACCTGCCGGAGGGCCTCGCGGGCCTGCTCTTGGTCCATGTCCTCGCGGGTCGGGGCGCCCACCGACTCGTTGATCCGAATCTGGACGAACGGGATCACCTCGCCGACGGCCGTGCTCAGCCGACCGACGCGGACAGCGATTTCGGCCCGGGCCTCCATCACGTCGAGGAGGGCGATCTCCTCCTCGCGCAGCACGGGAGCCGGGATCACCATGGTCGACGGGTCGGCCACCCACTGCTCGGCCTGGTTGATCCCGACCACCAGGTCCTCCAGGTCGGCCTCCCAGCGACGCCTTACGCCCATCGCCTGGTTGAGCTGGGGGTGAATCACCCGCAGCGGCTGGCGGAGCAGCCGGCTCAGCGCGGCGGCCAGGTCGTTGAGGTGCTGGCGGCCAACGGCGTCCGTCAGCAGGAACACCGGGTCGCAGACCCGGCACTGCGCCCCGTCGGCGGGAGCCGGGCGCTCGCCGCAGGCCGTGCACACGAAGCCGGGGCAGCTGCCGCAGAGAGTGTCGCCGGTGCCGGTCTCGATCCAGGCGTCGGCGGGGGCTTCGTCGCGCAGCACCTGGGTGAGGGAGCGGCAGTTCCGGGTGCACCTTTCCGTGGCCAGGACGGCACCGGTCTGGCGGACCAGGGCGGTGCGGTACACCCGGTGGCCGGCGGGCCAGCCCCCGACGCGGGTGACGTCGGCGGTGGGGTAGAGCGGTTCGACTGCGGCGGCGGCGTAGGCGTCGAGCAGCCGGGGGTCGACGGCGTAGTGGCTGTCGTCGCTGTCGGCTACGCAGCCGCAGGGGAGTTCGGCCGGGTCGCCGAAGGCGGCGGCGTTCGGCTGGCCGCAGGCGGGGCAGATCGCCCACTGGTGGTGGTCGTCGTCGAGGGCGTACATGCCGCCGTGGTGGTGGGCGTGCCACAGGTCGCCTGGGCGGTTGTAGGAGTACGAGGGGATGGGCCCGAGGGCAAGGAGGGCGGTGCCATGCCACTCCTCGGGGACCTCGACGGGGGCGGTCGACTCCGCCGGGTGCAGGTTCTGGTGGGTCTCGGCGTAGAGGGTCTCGGAGCAGGCCGCTGCGAACTGTCTCCACCGCCCGAGCCAGCCATCGGCGAGGTGGTCGGCCTGGCTCTCGTGCGCGTCCAGCCACAGGCGCTCGCGCGGGAGCCAGAAGGCCGGGGTGAAGGTGCGGCCGTCGCCGGCGGTGAAGGTGGCCGACTCGTAGGCCCAGGGGATCTCGAGCAGGTCGAGGACCACGGACCACTGGGCGTGCAGGCTGGACCTGAACGAGGGCTGAGCCAGCTCGAAGGGCATCCGTACCTCGTCGGTCGGAACATCGGGGTCACCGGGTGCAACGAGTCAGGCGTGGGCGAAATGCACGTTGTCACCCGCTTGGAGGGGCGGGTGGAAATGCCCGAGCGCCGGAGCGCGGCCCGGGCGAGAAAGCCGCCATCGGTTCGGACCGGATCGCAGTTCGAGTGGAGCAGCTTGCTCGGGTGTGAGGTACCGCGACAGATATGTCAGATACCGCGACACATCAGGGGAGTTGTGTAGTGCTGGGGGCGACACTGCTGTGTCCGGCGAGGATGGGAGTGCCGATGGGGTCGGCCCGCAGTGAGCGGATCCGACCCCATCGGCTTGGGCCTGCACGGCGTGGCCCTGGTGCACTGGGCGAGGGCGTTGCTACACGGCGCGGAGGATAGACCGCCGGCGCCGGGTCTCTCGCGTGGCTTCCTCCTGCTTGACGCGCTCGCGGTACTCCTTGACGAAGTCGTCGTCGTCCAGGCGCATCGCGTCCGGCATGGCTTCGATCGCGTCCCAGGCTTCCCCGGGGGTGCGGTAGCCCGCGATCATGGAATTGAGCTGGTACACGCCATAGGACTTCATGTGCACGAGGTAGGCGATGTCCAATGCGGCTAGTGCCGAGGTCACGCTAGACCTGCTGACCCCGAGCAGCTTTCCGAGTTGCTCCTGTGCGATGACGATCTGCCCGCCTGGCTCCTGGTGTTCCTGAAGCATCAGGAGCACTCGGTACGCCTGGACGGGGAGGTTGAGTTCGGCGATCAGTCCGTTGAGGTTCACGGGCGTGAAGAGCGCTTCGGGCTCTTGCGCCGCCTGCGCTGCGTGCGCCGGCATGGTCATCACTCCTGGTCTGCGTCGATGTCGTCGAACAGGGTCTCAGTCTGCCTGACCTTGGCCCGATTCTCAGCTGCCTGGCGTTCTTCACGCCGCTTGAGGCGCTTAGCCTCCCGAGCCTTCTTGTCGTTCTCGATCGCCTCCTTGAGGGAGTCGAGGGAGGGGTACTTCACCTGCTCGGGCAGGCCGCTGTCCCAGATCTCCCGGAGGACGTCGCTCTGGTCGACCTCGGTGTAGTCCGAGGTGCCGTCGGGGTTCCGGGTGAGTTGGGCTCCACGCCAGCTGTAGACCGGGTTGATCCGGTACAGGCCGCGGGCCAGCATCATGACGATGCCGAGCTCCATCAGCTCCGCCAGCGTCTCGTTGACCTGGGTGCGGTGCACGCCCAGGATCTCCGCCATCCGCTCCTGGGTGAGCTCGATGGGCCCGCCGGCCTTCTGGTTCGCGATCAGGATCAGGATCAACCGCAGCGGCAGGTTGCCCCGGTAATACTGCGCGACCACGAAGAGGAACTCGAGCGAGTCCATCGCGAAGGCGTTCGGCGCCTCGGGGGTGCCATAGAACTGGAGAGCCTTCCGCTCTTTGCCGAGCGTCAGACTGCGCCCCGGGTGCGCCCGCGCAACGTCGTCAAGGGTCGGGGCCTGGTCAAGGCTCGCGACCGCCTTGGTGCGCTTGCCGCGGAACACCTGCCGCCGGGTCGGTGCAGCGGGGGCTTCCTCCGGGAGGTCCGGCACCGCTGTCAGCTTGCGGTTGCGACGACCCGCCTCGGCTTCCCTGGCCATGCTTGGTGGACCTCCTGATCGACGGCGGGACGAGCTGACGGTAGCGCGAAAAGACCAAATGTCGCGGTAGCTGACAGATGTGTCGCGGTATCCGGCACTTCGTTGGCCCAGTGTCCGGGCCAGAACGACATTGGCGCCGTGCAGCCGCCATCCCACGAGGGGCGGCGACTGCACTCGCGGCAGCCAACTACAAGCCTCCGAGTGTCAGCTACCGCGACATATTTGTCAGCTACCGCGACACTATCGCAAGATCAAATGTCGCAGCAACTGACACTCGGGGGGTGATGTGTCTGCACAGAAGGTTCGTTACTCATCGGTAACGTCCACTTTTCCTGGACACATTTCGGCGCCACAAAACGCTCTGACCTGCGGAAACGCCGAGTCTGCGCACAATCTATAACGGGGGTTGCTCCTAGCCGGCGGGAAACCCACCACCGGGGTGCATCGAGCCCTGCTCGATCCGGCAGTGCCGCGCACGGGCTCTGCCACATCCCGAGACGTTACTCCCGGCTCGACGCGATGGCCTTCGGCGCGCGGAGCCCCGGCGGGGGCTCCTCCGGACCCCGCCCCCGCCGGATCCCACCTCGGTGGTGCGCTCCGAGGCCCTCTTGCCGACCGGGGTGGGCCGGCTGTTGGGGTCGTGGTGGGCGGTGGAGGGCTGTGTGGGTGGCTGCTGCGTCTTCGGGGTGGTTGGTGCTCGCTGGTGTGTGGGTGGGCTGTTGCTGGGGCCGCTGGGCGGTTTTGGTCGGCCTGCTGCTCTGGTGGTCTGGCTGGTGCCTGTGCCCCGGCTGCCTGCCTGCCGTGCTCCGCCCCCGCCGCCGCTGCCGGGTGCTGTGTCCGGTCGCTGCCCGGCTTGGGTCGGGCCGCTGCGCCCCGGGGTCCGGTCGGGGGTCCTGGGTCTGGGTTGTGCTGTCCCGTGCGAAATCTGCACGGGCCTGTCTGTGCGTGCATTTTGTGCACGGGCTGTTCGGGGTTGTGGCTGGTGGTGTTGGTGGGTTGGTTGGTGGGGCGTGCAGTTTTTGCACGGGTGGTGGTGCTCTGTTCCTGTTAGCCGGTTTGTGGGGTGGTTGGCAGGTGGTGGTGGTGTTCCCGTTGGTGGGGGTGTGGCGGGCTCCTGGGGGCCTGTGGGGGGCCGTGGGAGCTCCGACCGGCCCGGAGGGTCGGCGGTGCGGTGGGGGGCGGGGGAGGGCCGGTTCCGGGTCTCATTCAGCGTGTGCATGTCACATAGGAAAGGTGGTCTAGTCCATGCCCCCGGAGGGGGCGGTTTTCCGGCCGTGAACATGTCGCTTTCGGCATGTGGTCCAGTCCAATCGGATTGGTCTATGCCTTAGAGGTCTAGACCACTGAAAACTGATGGGTCATCACCAAAAAGTGACGCCACGTCAGCAAACCCAATTCTCACCACCCCACCCTCGGACCCGCTACACTGGACCCATGACCACCACCACCCACCACCCAAGCGCGGAGCGCGCCACCACCAATCCCCTGACCAGCCAAAACACCATCCACCACCCCTCAAAGGCCGGCCGAACCCTCACCCACCACCACCGCGCTCCGGAGGAGCGCAGCCACCCTCCCGCTCTTCGCCACGGAGTGGCGAAGCAGCACCCGCCGCGTAGCGGCGGCGCGTCGCGGCTCCGGAGGAGACCGGCGCGCCGTTGACGAAGGCGTTGCTGTCCGGCGACATGGCCAAGGTGCAGGCCGCACTGGACTCGGTCGGCGCCTCGGTGCGAGCCATCCCCGGCC
>NZ_JBEOWY010000012.1:0-198344 GCF_040296285.1 Kitasatospora sp. NPDC002227 | reverse complement strand
GTCAGCGACGTCTCGGTGGTCATCTGGTCGACCACGACCGGCTTACCGGTCGACTTCGCCTTCGCCCGCGCGTCGATGACGCCCTGCTGGAGCGGGGTCAGCGACGGCTTGGCGTCGGCGGCCTTGGGAGCAGCGGCCAGCGCCGCCGGAGCACCCAGCATCCCGAGACCCACAGCACTGGTCACCGCGACGGCGACGAACCGCGCTGCGCGCCGGCTCCTCGCTCCCGGTCTCCTCATCTCGGACAAGGTTCTGAAACTGGACATGACGCTCTTTTCGTCCTCCGCGGTAAGTCCGCGGTCGTGCGGCTGTTCGACGGGAACGATGAAGCTATGCGCAGAGGGAGTCAAATCGTGTTCCAATGATGCCGATTTGCCCCAATAGTTCCTCAGTTCCTCTGTCGAATCGGAACATGGCGGGCGGTCACCAAGTCCTCCGAGCGGCGATCTTGGCGGAAGCCGCTGACTGCGCGTCGGAGGGAGCCTGGGGAGCAGGCTCGGCCCGGCGGGCAGGGCTGTCCATGACGGTTCCGACGCCGTGAGCACGCTGGGCCCGCAGGTGGCGTCTCATGCCGATTGCCGGTCGGAGAACTACCTCAGACGCCTTGCTCCACGAGCATGCTCGGCCTCCGCACCCCGGCGATCAGGCGAGGCATGTCCTGCCGGGCAGCGGCGATGAAGTCGAGATCGGCATCCAACTGCTGGTCCGGACCGAGCACCTCCTGCCCGCCGATGAACCTCCCGGAGGGCGGAATGGGAGATTACTGACATCGGCTCTTTTGGGGTGGTGGGTCTGTCATTTCGCTGACGGATGGTCATCTGTCGCGGTAGACCGTCTGGCATGCGATATGCGGACGGGGGTGGGCTGACAGCGAAGGCACGTCAGCTCCACGAGGCCGTACGTCTGGAGGCTGCCGCGCCGTTCGGCGATGGATGCAAGCCTCCGGAGGTCGCCCGCCAGCTGCGGGTGAGCTGCAAGTCGGCCTACCAGTGGCACCGGGTCTGGGAGCAGGGCGGGGCGGCGGCGTTGGGCTCGCGCGGGCAGCATGGGCAGCGGTGCAAGCTGTCCGTGCGGTGCCAGGAGAAGCCGGCCGTGTACCTCGACCGGAGGCCGGCCGCCCACGGCTGGGATGAGGACCAGGTGTGGACCGGTGCGCGGGTGGCCGCACTGATCGCGCCGGCTGGGCTTCACCCCGCAGGTGCCCGCACGGCGTGCCGCTGAACGCGACGAACAGGCCGTGGCCGCGTGGAAGGAGGTGACCTGGGCGGAGGTAGAAGCGCTCGGGCGGCCTGCGACGGATGGATCTGCTTCGAGGGCGAAGCCGGCTTCACCCGCAGGCCGCCGAAAGGGCGCCCATGGGGACGCCGCGGCATCACCCCGGTCGTGAAGGTCTGCGGCCGGGGCTCCGGTCGGGTCTCGGCCGCCGGGCTGCTGGCGATGCGCCCGGGTTCGCGGACCCGGCTGTGCCATCGGCTGCGGCGCCATACCGGGCGCAAGGGCGAGCGTCGCAGCCTGTCCGAGCGCGACTACATCGGTCTGATCGACGGAATCCACCAGCTGGTGAGGACGCCGATCGTGCTGGTCTGGGACCGACTCAACACCCATGTCTCCTATGCCATGCGCGACTTGATCGGTGCGCGAGACTGGCTGACGGTGTTCATCCTGCCCGCCTACGCACCCGAGCTGAACGCGGCCGAGTATCTGTGGGCCCACGTCAAGCGCAGTCTCGCGCTGACGTCCTCGACGGCTTCCTCGCCGGAGCTGGACTCTCCCTCGACCTCCCACCGCCATCACCTTGAGCGCCGAGGTCAGAAGCGCTAGCCGCCGATGCCGTCACAACTCTGGAGCTGCGGAGCTGAAAAGGGCCCACCGACTCTGACTGCTGGTCCAGCTGCCCGCGCCAGCCGCCGCTGGGGGTAAGCGGCTGGCAGGGGCTACCTCCCTCGTAGCCACCCCCTGCCCCGGGATTGTTCCTGCCAGTACGTGAGTGCCTGCCGGGTGGTCGCGAGGTCGGGATGGTCCGGGCGGAGGACACGCAGTTGCTCGTTCAGCAGGTCGGAGAGGAGGGCCACTGCGCCGCGAGGGTCGCCGGACTGGCCGCGCCAGCGGGCGAGGGCGGCCCGGGTGCGGAAGATCGCGGACCGATCGGTGGTGGCGGCTGCCGCGTGCGGGTTCGACCGCGTGTTCCGAGTCCCCCAGGCAATCTCCCGCGACTCCAGGCGGAGTTGGTCCTTGAGCAGGTCACCCAGGACGGTCACGGCGCCCCGCGCGTCGCCCGACTCGCCCAGCCAGTGGCCGAAGCGGAAACGGGTGTCGAAGGTGCGCGGGTCCTCTCGCCCGTACGCGCGGAACTGCTCACCGACGAGCTGGCGGTACATGACCGCCGCCCCGGTCGCGTCTTCCCCCCTTCCCTGCCACTCGGCGGCGTTGCAACGCAGGGTGAAGTCGGGCGTGGGCGTCCTTCCGGCGAGGGTCGCGAGGTAGCCGTCGTCGGCGAGCAGGTCGCGGTAGACGCGTGCGACGTCCGGCAGGTTGCCGGCCTGTTCGAGCCAGTGGGCCAGGCGATAGCGCAGCCCGATGACCTCGCCGACCAGGCGAACCCGCTGGGCGTGGTCCAGCTCGTATTCCGTAGCCAGCAGCTCCAGGTGATCCTCGATCATCCGCCGGTACTCGTTGATCGCGGCGGTGAGGTCGCCGGACTCCGCCCGCAGCCGGGCGATCCGGTCGCGCAGCTTCGTCACGGACTCGTGCCGGGCTCCCAGGCGGTCGACCGTCGCCCGCAGCAGCGTTTCGAAGTAGTCCAGTGCGGCCTGGGGCCGGCCGTCGTCCGCCAGCGTGTCGCCGACCCGGAGCACGAGCTCGTGCATCCCGTGACCGGTACTGAACCCGTACCGGAGCCCGGGCTCGCCGGAGCCCAGCATCAGGTCCGGGGCGGTGCGGGTCAGCGCCTCGACGTTGGAGCGCAGCACCTCCGGAGGGAGATCGAGGCCGCGTGGACGCCGGCCCGGCGCGTGTTCCTTCAGCGGGTGAACCAGGAAGAGACTGATCGAGTCCGTTTCGTCCGCCGGCTTCCGGGACGCGGCGAAGAGCAGGTTGGCGGCCGCGGCGGCCAGCTCCTCGGCCCGGTTCGCGGGCACGCTCTCGCGGACGGCGCGCTGCACCATCGGGTGGACCCGCACCGACCGGTCCCGGTCCGCCGGGTCGTAGTCGAGCAGGCTCCACCGGTGCAGCAGGGCGAGCGCCCTTTCGGCGCGCTCTTCCGGCTCCCCGCCCGCTGCCGGGCGGTCGGTCTGCTGCTGGTCGAGGTACCCGCCCGCAGCGATCAGCACCGCCGCCGGAACGCCGTCGGAAGCCAGCGGCGCCGCCAGTTCCAGCAGCAGCCGAGCCGTCCCGACCGGTTCCATGGCGTCGGCGCGCTCCAGCGCGAGGTCCCAGGCGTACCGCAGCGGCAGGCTCTGCGCGTCCGGCAGTCCGCCCGGGTCCGGCACGAGGTCGGCCAGCCGCCGGCCGTCGGGGCCGAGCAGGCGGAGGTAGTCGGCGCAGCTCAGACCGGTACTGGACAGGTAGGCGGCGGCCTGCGCGAGTGCGAGCGGGAGGTGTCCCAACTCTCGGGCGAGCGCCTCCAGCTGCTCGGCCGGCTCGACCCGGCCGGACGCGGCGAGCACCGCCGTCAGATAGCCGAAGGCCTCGGCGGAGCCGAACGACGGCACGGTGACCACCTCTCGGCCGAGCCCCTCGCGGGCCACGTCCCGGCGCCAGGTGGTGACCAGGGTCCGCCCCGCGGGCCGGTCCGACGGCCAGAGTCCGCGCAGGTCGTCGGGGTCGACCAGACCGTCCAGGACGATCAGTCGGCGCACCGTCGCCCCGGCCCCGCCCGGCCGGAGCCAGGCCAGGAACTCCCGCGCGCCCTGCTCCGGATCGGCCGGGTCACGACCGGTGATCTCGGCGATGGCCTGGGCGTAGGTGGTCAGGATCGCCGCGCGGCTGTCGGCGGCGACCCAGACCAGCAGGTCGATCTGCCCGGCCTGCCAGGCGGTGCGGGCCTCGTGCGCGGCCAGCTGGGTCTTGCCGGTCCCGGCGGCGCCGACCAGTATCCGGCAGCGCGCAGGGGTGTCGGGAGTATCGAGAACGGCTCGGCGCTGGAAGCAGTGCGCAGCGCTCGGGACCGCCCCGACCCGATGCGGCCAGGCGGCCGGAGCATGTCGACCGGCGTAGTAGGCCACCTGGTCGGCGTGGCCGACGGCGAAGCTGTGGTTGCTCGCCTGCACCCCAGTGAGCGGCGGCGGTGGCGAGGTCTGTGACGGGCTTGGCGTGGCCGGTCCGTTCAGCCCTGGAACGGATCCGGCGTCTGAGGGTGGCCGAGCTGCACGCCCCCGTGGATCACACCGGCGGCGACCGAGCCTTCCTGGGCGCTGATCTGCACGTTTCCGCCGACCGCCATCCCGCCGTCCCCGGCCGACACCCGGGCCTGGGCCGCGCTCGCGGCCAGCAGCTCGCGCAGCGCCTCGCCGGCGCGCTCGCGCTCGTCCTCCGGCAGGTCCTCCAGGAACGCCTCGAACCGGGCCTGCCAGGAGGCCTCCTGGCGGATCCGGAGCCGCTCCAACTGCCCGCCCTCGGCCGCCGCGAGCTCGGCGGCAGTGCGGCCCAGCCGCTCAAGCTCGGCGCTCTCACGCCGGGTGTCCCCTCGCCCGAACCAGGCGGCCACCCGGCCCCGGAACCCCTCCCAGGCCTCGGTCCCTGCCGCACTCATCACCGCCGTCCCACCGGACATGGCCAGCGCGGTCAACGCCTCGGACAGCATGCGCGATCCCCCTTGTTGCCGACAACCGTGACCCCGACCGTACCGCGAGCCGGGCACTGTGCCCAGGCGGATACTCACGCGGCCACGCCAGCGAGCAAGAATACGTGACTAACCGTCAGCAACGCCCGACCGAACCGTCACCCTGAAGCGCCGAAGTCAGTAAGCCCGTTCTGTTGTCGCCTGAACACGTGTGGCCTTGCCACCTCCAGCCGGTCGCAGGGCCGGCGCCGTGCTGAGGTGACTGCGTGAGTGATCGCAAGCCCTACAAGAGCGACTTGTCGGACGAACGCGGCCACGAAGGCCGCTACGAGATGCGGGAGATCGTCAACGCCCTGCTCCACCAGTCCCGGACCGGCTGCCAGTGGGACTGCCTCGCGACGACCTTCCACCCCCCGGCGCGGTGAAGCACTACTTCTACACATGGCGCAATGACGGCACTGACCAGGTCATCCACGACCTGCTGCGCCGGCAGGTCCGCGAGAAGAGGAACCGATTGGCCGATCCCAGCATGGTGGTGCTCGACACCCAGAAGGACTTGGTCGAATCTGCGGGCGACGGTCGGAGTGGGCAGATCCTTGCGTACCGCCCTCTGAGATGCATCTCGTCGTCCTGCTCGGCGATGCGCCTCTCCATCGCGTCGAGCTGCGTGTCAGTCAGTGCCTCGTCCATAGATGTGGCGAGATCGTCCGCCGGATGCCGCCTGGAGTCCACAGGGGACGGCAGTTGGGGACCGGCCGGGTGGTCAGTGGGCGGAGCCCCGGTGTGCGGTGTGGCGGCTGCGGTACTCGCCCGGAGGCATGTCGAACCATTTGCGGAAGGCCAGGTGGAGGCCGACGGTGCTCCGGTAGCCCACCTTGGCGGCGATGCTGTGCTGGTTGTCGGTGGTCTCGGTGAGCAGCCGGGCGGCCTCCTGCATCCGGAGCCTGGTCAGGTGCCGGGCGGGGGGTTCGCCGAGGAGGTCGCGGAAGGCGGCGCTGAAGGTGGTGCGTGACATCGCGGCTTCGCGGGCCAGTTCGGGCAAGGTCCAGGGCCGGCCGAGATCGCCGCTCATGGCTCCGAGTGCCCGCCCGACGCCCGGATGCCCATGGGTGCCGGACGGGGCCGGCAGCAACGGCCCCTTGCTGAGCGTGAGGTGGAGGGCGAGCAGCAGGACGAGCTCGAAGGCCCGGAGCGTGATCGCCTCGGCGGCGGTCTCGGAGCCCGGCTCCGTGCCGGCCAGGCTCTCCAGCGTCCGGACCAGGAGCGGATGGTGCTGAAGGTCCTGGCGCCTCATCAGGATCACCGCCGGGAGCGAGCGGTAGAACGGCGAGTCGCCGAGCGGTCCGTGGTGCAGTCCGCCGCACATCAGCCGCACCTCCTCGCCGGAGCCGCCGACCCGCAGCGTGTCGGTGCTGCCAGGAACCCGGTCGGGGAGCGCGAGGTGCAGCGGCAGCGCGGTGCGCCCGGGGGCGTCGGAGAGCGTGTGCTCCGTCCCGTGCGGGAACAGCGCCAGGTCACCGGCGTGCAGGCGGACCGGCTCCGGAGCTTCGGGCAGGGTCAGCAGGCAACTGCCGGAGGTCAGGTAGTGCAGGACGGCGCAGTCCTCCTCCCGGCCCCGGACGGCCCAGGGGGCGCCGGCCGTCCAGCGGCTCCGGAACACCCCGCGCAGGCGCAGCGGCATGAGCAGCGAGCTGAGCGTGTCGTCGGTGAGCAAAGCCGGACGATCCTTGAATCGGTGGAGCGTTCTGTTGATTGAGACCACGCTACCGCGCCGGACATTCTGTTCGTGCAAGTCGTCGGAACGCAGGAGAGGCCATGGCGGACATGAGCGGAAACAAGCAACCGAACTTTCTGGTCCTGGGGGCCGCAGGCCACCAAGGGGGTGCGGTCGCCCGGCTGCTGGCGGAGCGCGGGCAGCTGGTCCGGGGCTTCGCCAGGCCGCCCGGGGCAGGCCGGCCGGCGCCCGAAGTGCCGGGCGTGAGCTTCGTGTCCGGCGATCTCGCCGACGCGGCGGACCTCCGGCGGGCGTTCGAGGGCATCACGCACGCCTCGGTGGTGCTGCCCCTGGTCCACGACACCGAGACGGTGGTGGGGTACGTCCGCACCATCGTGGCGGCGGCCCGGGCGGCCGGGATCGAGCAGCTGGTGTTCAACACCAACACCCGTATCCCGCAGGCCCGTACCGGGTACGCGGCGTTCGAGAACCGGCGGGTCGCCGAGCAGGTGCTGCGCGAGAGCGGCCTGCCGCTGACCGTGCTGCGACCGCCGGTGTACCTGGAGAACCTGTTCAGTCCGTGGACCGGCCCCGCACTGGTGAACGACGGGGTGCTGGCCTACCCGCTGCCGTCCGAGGCGCGGGTGGCCTGGCTCTCGCACCGGGACTTGGCGGCCGCGACGGTGGCCGCGCTGGGCCGGCCCGAGCTGATCGGGCAGACCGTCGAGCTCGGCGGCGAGAGCGTCACCGGCGCCGAGCTCGCGGCGGCGTTCGGCGAGGCGCTCGGCCGCGAGGTCAGCTATCTGCCGCTGCCTCCCGCCGAGTTCGAGGCCGGGCTGGCCCAGGCGCTCGGCGCCGAGGCGGCGGCCGGGGTGGCCGGGGTCTACCACCACGCGGCCACCGAAGCCGGCGCTCTGCTGCTGGACGGGGGTCGGCAGCAGAGCGAGCGGGCACTGGGCATCCGGACCACGCCGCTCGCCGAGTGGATCGCGGCGCAGCCATGGCAGCACTGGGCCCGGCCCGCGGACTGAGCACCGTCGGGCGGCCGGGTAGCATCTGACGATGCGCCGACTGACTGTGCTGGGGACGTGCGGGGCCTGGCCCGAGGCTGCCGGGTGCGGGGCGAGCGGGTTCCTGCTGGAGTACGACGGGTACCGGCTGGTGCTCGACCTCGGGTACGCGACCTTCCCCCGACTCCTCGAGCACTGCCCCGCCGGGGAGTTGGACGCCGTGGTGATCACGCACGAGCACCCCGACCACTGCGCCGACCTCAGCGCGCTGAGCCGGGCCCGCTACTTCGCGCCGGAGCGGGGCCCCCGGCTGCCGCTGTACTGCACGCCAGGGGTGGTCGGGCGAGTGCAGGCGATGGAGCCGACCGAGAGCCTGGCCGACGTCTTCACCGTCCACCCGCTCCCGGCGCGCCACCGACTCGGCCCGTTCCGGCTCGACGCGGAGCAGTTGCCCCACCACGTGCCGCACGCCGGACTCCGCCTGACCGCTCCCGGGCTCACCGTCGCCTACAGCGGCGATGCCGGCCCCGCCCCGGCGCTCGCCCGGCTGGCCGCCGGGGCGGACCTGTTCATCGCCGGCACCACCCTCCAGGACGGCGACCCCGACGACCCCCACCTGCTGAGCGCCACGACGGCCGCCGCCTGGGCCGGCCGCGCCGGCGCGCAGCACCTGCTGCTCACCCACTTCTGGCCCGGCAGCGACCGGGCCAGGTCCGTCGCCGAGGCCCGGGCCGCCTTCGCGGGCCGGGTGACCGCGGCGGCGGAGGGCATGGTCATCGACCTCGGGTAGCGCTCGGTCGGCTGAAGGGGACGTGCGGCTCCGGGGCGGTGACCGGCAGGGAGTCGGCGGGCCGGGCCCTCGACGCCGCGCGCTGATCCGACCGGATCGGCCGGACAGGCCCTAGCGTGGGTGGGATGAGTGCGCGAGGCGGAGTGCGGGTGGCGGCGGTGCGCGCGCGGGTCGGGGCGGTGGGGCGGGCGATGTGGGAGGTCGGGCGGGAGGTCGAGCTGTTGCACCGGGCGATGGCGTTCGCGGCACTGTGCTTCGTGACGCTCATCCCGCTGTTGGTGGTGATCGCGGCGGCCTCGCCGACCGAGGGGAGCGGGATCTCGGACTGGCTGGTGGACGGGCTCGGGCTGGCCGGCCGGTCTGCGGCGGCGGTGCGGGAGCTGTTCACCTCGCCCCGGCAGGTGCTCGGCACCACCACCGGGCTGAGCCTCGCCGCCCTGGCGATCTTCGGCCTCTCGCTGATGGCCGCGATCCAGAACGCGTACGAGCGGATCTGGGGCCTGAGCCCCGCGCACTGGCAGCACCTGTGGCGCCAGGCGATCGCGCTGGCCGGGCTGATCGGCTACATCCTGGCCGCCGCCTGGAGCGGAGTGCCCTGGCCCGGGACGTGGGCCGAGTCCGCCCTGCGCGGGGTGACCACCCTGCTCGGCGGCACCGCCTTCTTCTGGTGGCTGCAGCACCTGCTGCTGGCCGGGCGCCTGCCGTGGCGCCGCCTGCTGCCCGGGGCGGTCGCCACCGTCGGCGCGCTGGCCGGCCTGCGGGTCTTCTCCCGGCTGGTGTTCGCGCCGCTGATCGTCTCCAACGCCGTCTCGTACGGGTCGGTGGGAACCGTCCTGATCGTCCAGTCCTGGCTGATCGGTGTCGGCTACACCGTGTACGGCGGCGCGCTGGCGGGCGCCTCGCTGCCCCCGCCGTGGGGGAGGACCGACCAGGTGGAAGACTCTGGCGCATGACGAACTCTCAGCCCCGGCACCTGCCCGAGCCGTCGATGCGACTCGCCGACCCGAGCGAGCTGTTGCTGGACTATCTGGACTACTACCGCTCGGCGGTCGGCGCCAAGGTCGAGGGCCGGTCGGACGCGGAGCTGCGCCGCGCCCTGGTGCCCTCCGGCTGGAGCCCGCTGGAGCTGCTCAAGCACCTGGTGCACATGGAGCAGCGCTGGCTGCGCTGGGGCTTCCTGGCCGAACAGGTGGCCGCGCCCTGGGGCGACCGGGGCCCGGCGGACCGCTGGTACGTCGGCCCCGAGGAGAGCGCCGCCGAGCTGCTGGCCGCCCTGCACGCGGGCGGCGCACGGACCCGCGAGATCGTCACGGGCACCCCGCTGACCACCGAGGCCGCCGTCGGCGGCCGGTTCGTGGACGACGGCTCGGCACGGCCCACGCTGGGCTGGATCCTGTTCCACGTCCTCCAGGAGTACGCCCGCCACGCCGGGCACCTGGACATCGTCCGCGAGCTCGCCGACGGCCGCACCGGCGAGTAGCGGCAGGCCCTGCTCG
This sequence comes from Kitasatospora sp. NPDC002227, assembly GCF_040296285.1. Classification (NCBI taxonomy): domain Bacteria; kingdom Bacillati; phylum Actinomycetota; class Actinomycetes; order Kitasatosporales; family Streptomycetaceae; genus Kitasatospora; species Kitasatospora sp. NPDC002227. Next base: position 188,554 of record NZ_JBEOWY010000012.1, on the reverse strand, counting down.
GAGGAGCCGGGCATGGGTCGGGCCAGACCGGGTAGACGGACGGCTCCCGCCGCACGGCGGGAGCACCCCCGAGGAGACCCGTGATCCACCAGAGCTACGAGCTGACGTTCCGCCGCACCGCCGCCACCGGGGAGCCGGGCGCCCCCGACGTGGTCGTGGTGGAGCGCCAGGAGGGCACCGGCCCCGGCGGGTATCCGCTCTACCGCGACTCCAGCGGCATCCTGTGCGCGGAGATCAGCGACCGGGGCGAGGTGCGGATGCTGGCGACGGGGGCGCACCAGCGGCTGCTGCGCCCGGTCGCGGTCCGTTGGCGGTAGGCCGGGAAGCCGGCGGTCCCCGGGCGGGTCAGGACGGTCGGGTGGTGTCCGGCTCGACGTCGTCCAGGGTGTCCGCCTGGTGGGCGGCGCGGCGTTGGAGCAGGGCCCCGGCCAGGCCGAGCAGGCCGACCGCGGTGAAGCCGGCGGCGCGGCGCCGCCGGGTCTCGCGGCGCTGCGCGGCGGTCGGTCCGAAGCGGGGTGTCAGCCGCCGGTAACCGTGCCGGACGTGCTCGGCGGCCCGGCCGGCCCGGAAGGCGTGGGTGCGGTTCACGTCAGTCTCCTTCCGGTGGGTTCAGCGGACGGGGTTGCCGTAGAACGGGCCGTAGTAGGCGGTGTAGCGGTCGCGGTTGGCGGCCGCGGTCTCCTGCTCGTGGAAGTCGGGGACGAGCGGCGGGGCGTGCTTGATCTCGGACTTCGTCCGGTCGACGTAGACCTTCCGGTCGGCCTGGTCGACCCGCAGGACGGTGCCGGCGGGGAGCAGGACGAGCCGGCCGAAGACCCACGGGCCGGTGTCCACCACCAGGTAGGAGTCCTCGACCAGGTCGGAGAGCCGGTCGACCTTGCCGATCGAGCCGTCCACGGCCTCGACGTGGAAGCCGACCAGGTCGCTGCCCGTGACGTGTCCGGCGGTCTCCCGGAAGTCCCAGATCGGGAAGTCACCGCTGCCGGTGCCGTTCATGGTGCCTCCTCAGCCAGGGGGCGCCGCCCCGGTGGCGGTGCGTCCCTCACTGTCGGCTCCCCCGGATCCCGGAATGCATGCCTCGTCCTGGAACGCAGGCCTCCCGGCCACCCCCGCTGTCGGGCGTGGCCGGGAGGCCGCTGGGCTCAGCTGGTCTGCAGGGCGGTGTCGTCGATCACGAAGCTGGTCTGGAGGGAGGAGTCCTCCACGCCGTTGAACTTGATGGTGACGCTCTGGCCCGCGTAGGCGGAGAGGTCGAAGGTGCGCTGGGTGTAGCCGGTGGCCGCGTCCACGTTGGAGTAGGTCTTGAGCGCGGTGCCGTTGACGCTCACGGTGAGCTTGTCGTAGGCGGTGGTGCCGGTCTCGGCGGTGTCTATGTGGAGCCAGAAGCTCAGGGTCGCCTTGCAGCCGGCCGGGATGGTGACGGTCTGCGAGACGGTGTCGGTGTGGGCCGAGCCGTAGCCGTTCATCCAGGCCTTCCAGGAGCCCGAGTGGGCGGCCTGGGAGCTGGAGTTGTCGACGACGCCGGAGGTGGTGGTCCACGGGGCGGCGGTGCCGGTCTCGAAGCCCGCGTTGCCGAGCAGCTGGGCCGGGGTGCAGCCGGTGGAGCCGCCGGTGACCGTCCAGCCGAACGCGGTGGAGCCGGACTTGTTGGCGGCGTCCGTCGCGGTGACGGTGACGTTGTAGCTGCCGGCGGTGGTGGCCGTGCCGGTGATCCGGCCGCTGCTGCTGATGGACAGCCCGGCGGGCAGGCCGGTGGCGGAGAAGGTCAGCGGGGCGGTGCCGCCGCCGGCACTGATCTGCAGGTCAGCCGCGCCGTTGACCGCGGTCGTCTGGCTGCCGGGGTTGGTGACCGTGACGGTACCGCTGCCGGCCGGCTTGGTGAGCAGGCAGCCGGCGGTGTTGAGGTTGATGGCGCGGTTGGCGTCCAGGCAGGTGGTGAACCAGTAGGTCTCCTCACCGTAGCTCTGGCCCTTGGTGGCCGTGGTGGTGCCGTCGGCCGCCACCTCGCACGGGTTGTCGAGGGTGCACATCTCGCCGTTGTCGTTGCCGGTGTTGTTGATCCCGACGACCTGGCGGCTGGTGGCGTCCACGATCGGCGAGCCCGAGGTGCCGTGCGTGGTGTTGCAGCCCGAGCTGTAGCGCAGCGAGTCGTGCCAGGTCCACTGGTCCTCGCGCAGGGTGGGGACGAAGCCGTTGACCGAGCAGTTCCAGGTCTGCTTCCAGTACCCCGAGGGGATGAACATCGAGGAGCCGTCGACCGGGTGGGAGCTGCTGAGCGTCAGGGCGGTGGCGCCGTACTTGCTGCTGATCGAGGCGAAGGTGTCCGTCAGCTCGTAGAGGGTGACGTCGGTGCCGGTCATGGTCGCGTACAGCACCTTGTCGGCCTGGACGGTGCCCAGCGAGGCGCCGGAGGCGCTGAGCAGCGTGCCGCTGCGGCTGGCGCTGACGTTCTGGATGACCTGGCCGGCGGTGGGCATGGTCGGCAGGCAGTGCCCGTTGGTCAGCATCATCGCGCGGTCGGTGGAGACCGAGGCGGGGTAGCGGACCAGCGAGGCGGAGCAGTCGTCCAGGGCGATGGTGGAGGTCAGATCGCCTGCTTGGACGGCCTGTGCGGGGGCGGCGGCCGTCAGCGTGCCCGCGACTATCGCGGAAGCGCCGAGGAGGGTGGCCAATCCCTTGAACATGGCTCTCCTTGTGGGGGATTGCGGGGTGTGCGACACCTGTTGTGCACACCCAGGCCGCTCGAAGCTGCCATGCGCACTTCAATCCGTCAACTGTTCGGACGGAATTGGGACCGGGGAGATGATGCCACGTCAAGTCGGCGGCAGGGCCGGTGCGGCAGAGTCAGGGCCGGGGGTGGGTGAGGTCGGGGCGGGAGAGCCTGCCGGTCTTGCGCCGGGCGCCGGCCGACCGGAGGGCCGGAGTTCGAAATCTAAGGCCGTGGGGCAGCCGGAAATTATCCGGGTGGGCCAAGGATGCGGATACGCAATCAATTCGAGCTCCGGCGGGCTGTCGGCTTCGGTATTTCCTGCGTATCCGTGCGCTCGGCTCGCTGACCAGGGCTTCTTCCGGAATTCCGAGTATCCGGCCGCAGGGCGGGACTTCGGCTAAAGATGTGAAGAAAAAGAAACATTCTCCTTCCCCCTTTACGTCCGATTGACCCTTCGGGCAGAGTCCCGGCACCGGCACCGGCGAATGCCCTGCAGCGTGAACAGCCGCTGCGCGACGGTGTCCGCCACCTCCCCCACCCGAAGGAACCCTCATGCGCGCAACCCGCATACGCGACCTGGCCGTGGTCGTTGTCATGACCACGACGGCATCCGTCACCGCAGGCGCCCTCGGCACCGCCTCGGCCTCGCCCCTCGCCACCACCGCGGCCGCCCAGGCGGTGTCCGCCGCCGACCGGGCCGCCCACTCCCACGCCGCCGAGACCGGCGTCGGTGCGCAGGACAGGCTCAAGGCGGTCGACACCGTCGTGGACCGGGACGGCAGCAAGCACGTCCGCTTCGTGCGCACCCACCGCGGCCTGCCGGTGCTCGGCGCCGACCTGGTCGTCCACCTCGACGCCAAGAACGCCTACCGGGGCGTCACCCGGGCGACGAAGCGTCAGGTCGACACCCCCGCCACGACGCCGAAGCTGTCCGCCGACCAGGCGCGGGCCGCCGCCGCCGCGGCCGCCAAGGGCCAGGCCGGCCAGGCCGAACTCGTCGTCAGCGCCCTCGCCGACCGGACCCCGGTGCTGGCCTACCGGGTCAAGGTGACGGACAGCACCAGCACCGAGGACGGCGGCAGCCGTACGGTGGTCGTCGACGCCACGACCGGCGGAGTGCTGAGCAACTCCCCGGCCAACGACTCCTTCCTGACGCCCGACGTGGTCGCCAAGCTGCACCGTCAGGGCCCGGCCCTCGCCCCGGCCGCGACGCCCGCCGCCGCCCCCGCGGCCGCCGCGACGGTGGGCGCCAACGGCACCGGGTACTCGCTCTTCGTGGGCACCGTCCCGCTGACCACGACCCAGTCCGGCTCCACGTACGTCCTGCGTGACCCCTCCCGCGGTAACACCGAAGTGCGGGACGCGCGCAACATCGCCTACACCAACTTCGCCTCCGGCTCGGCCATCACCAGCACCACCAACAAGTGGGGGAACGGCACCACCGCGAACCGCACCTCGGCCGCGGTGGACGCCCAGTACGGTGTCACCAGCACGCTCGACTTCTACCGGTCGGCGTTCGGCCGCAACGGCATCACCGGCGACGGCTCCGGCGCCCACGCGATGGTGCACTACGGCTACCGGGTCGGCAACGCCTACTGGAACCCCGACTGCGCCTGCATGCTGTACGGCGACGGGGACGGCACCACGTTCACCAAGCCCCTGGTCGTCCTGGACGTCACCGGCCACGAGCTGACGCACGGTGTGGTCAACGCCACCGCGGACCTCCAGCCCACCCGGGTCGACGCCCAGGGCCACCAGTACGGCGAGCCCGGCGCGCTCAACGAGTCGCTGGCGGACATCTTCGGCAGCGGTGTCGAGTTCGCCACCAACAACCCCAACAACCCGCCCAACTACCTGATCGGCGAGAAGCTCGGGCTCCAGCAGGGCTTCCTGCGCCGCTTGGACCACCCCTCGCTCGACCAGCTCGAGGGCACCATCGACTACTGGTCGGACACCACGGCGGACGCCGAGGTGCACGCCGGCTCCGGGGTCTCCTCCCACGCCTTCTACCTGCTCGCCGAGGGCAGCGGAGCCAAGACCATCGGCAACTACGCCTACGACTCCGACACCTACGACGGCTCTACGGTGACCGGCATCGGGCGGGACAAGGCCCTGGCCGTCTTCTACCGGGCCCTGACCGTCTACATGGTCTCCAGCACGAGCTTCCACGACGCCCGTACCGCCACCCTCAGCGCCGCGGGGGACCTCTACGGCACCGACAGCGTCGAGTACCAGACCGTCGACCAGGCCTGGGCCGCCGTCAACGTCACGGCCGCCAACGGCTGACCGCCCCGACCCGGAGCGGCCGGCCCGCGGACTCCCACCCGGGCCGGCCGCTCCGTGAGGTCAGGGCAGGGTGCGCCAGAAGTACCAGAAGCGGTGCAGGATCAGCAGGGCGATGCCGACGTACCACAGGGCCGGGACGAGCCAGTGGAGGCGGGGGCGGCGGCCCAGGAGGTGGAGGAGGGTGTACCAGGCCAGGGGCAGGACGGCGGCCCAGACCACCATGCAGTACGGGCAGAGCGCGCCGATCTCGTAGAGGGCCTGGTAGACCAGCCAGCAGGTGAAGCCGAGGCCGAGGAGGGTGCCGAGCTGGAAGCAGATCCAGAACCAGCGGCGGTAGGTCGCCCCCGCGAGCAGGCCGGCGCCGACGGCCAGGACGGCGCCGAAGGCGGCCAGGCCGATCAGGGAGTTGGGGAAGCCGAAGGCGGAGGCCTGGTCGGTGCGCATGATCGAGCCGCAACTGATCACCGGGTTGAGGTTGCAGCCGGGGGTGTAGGCCGGGTTCTGGAGCAGCCGGATCTTGTCGACGGTGAGGACGGCGGAGGCGGCCAGCCCGAGGGCGCCGCAGACCAGGACGAGCCAGGCGTAGGCCCGGGCGGCCCCCTGGGTGGGGGCCGCCGGGGCCGGGGTACGCCGCAGGGTGGGCGTCGCCACGGTGTCAGCCGCCGATGCTCTGGCGGACGAGAGCGGTGTACTGCTCGCCGGTCAGCGGGCCCTGCTGGGTGAGCACCTGCAGCGGCTTGCCGTCCAGGATGACGGTCGGGGTGCCGCGCACGCCGCTGGCCTGGAAGGCGTCGGCGACCTTGCCCGCCCAGGGCAGGTAGGTGCCCTCGGTGACGGCCTTGGTGAAGGCGTCGGTCTTCAGCCCCGGCACCTTGGCGGCCAGGTCGAGGATGTGGTTGACGTCGCCGAAGCCGTCGACCTTCTCCGCGGGCTGGTTGGCGTAGAGCACGTCGTGGAACTGCTTGAACTTGTCCACGCCCTCGTTGAGCGCGGCCCCCGCGGCGGCCAGCGCCGTCTTCGAGCCCTTGCCGCCCAGGCCGTCGTCGAGGAAGGCGGCCAGGTGGTACTCGATCTTGTACGTGCCGCTGTCGGCCAGCTGCTGGACGGACTGACCGGCCGAGTCCTCGAGCTCCTTGCAGATCGGGCAGCGGAAGTCCTCGTACACCTTGAGGGTGTGCGGGGCGTCGGCCTTGCCGTAGACGACCACGGTGCCGTCGGGGCCGGTGGTGTTGGCCGGGGTGACGACCGGCTTTCCGGGAGTGGGCGCGGCCGAGGCCGTGCCGGGGCCGCCGTCGGCGGTGGCGATGGCCACCGTGGTGGCCCCGGCGAGGGCGAGCACGGCGGCGACGGAGGCTGCGACCACCACGCGGCGGCGGCGCGCGTTGGCCTTCAGCTCGGCGCGGTGGGCCTCGGCGAGGCGCTCGCGGGCGGTCTGCTTGGGGGTGCTGTCGGTGCTCAAGGTCTGCTCCTGGGGTGGCGGGCACGCCGCGCTGCCGCGCTGGACGCGCGGGGGCATGCCTACGGAAGGCTGGCTGCTGTGGGAGGGCGGAGCCGGTGCGGCTCTACGCGGCCTGAGCAGGCGGCCCGCGCCGAGGGGCGGGGCTGAGCACCACGTCGCCCGGGCGGGGCAGGTCCGGCCCGGAGCCGGCGACGGGGGAGAGGGCGGCCGGGCAGGCCGGCAGCGGGGCGAGGAACAGCAGGGCCAGCGCCCGGAGCGGGGCGGCAAGCTCCAGCAGGGCCTGGGCGAGGCCCTCGACCGCCGCGTCGCCGAGCCGCAGCCACAGGGCGGCGGCCAGTGCGAGCGTCAGGTGCACCGCGAGGATGAGCAGTTGCGCGGTGCCGGGCGCGTTGACGGCGAGGAAGGAGCCGCCCATCGAGCCGCCGCCGCAGACCAGCAGGCCGACGCCGTGGCTGGGGGCGGCGGTGGCACAGGCGTCCTGGCCGAGGTTGAACGCGGTGTTGAGCAGCAGCTCGACCGGCACCAGGACGGCCGATATGTGCAGGAACTGCCGCCGGGTGCCCGCGGCCGCGTACGCGACCACCAGGACGACCGCCGTGGCGGCGGCCACCAGGCTCAGCGGCAGGGCGCGGCCGGTGACGACGACATGGCCGAGCGCGGACAGCGGAACGGCGAGCGCGGTGAACACCGCTGCTCGCAGAGCCCTGGTCGCCTGGTTGTCAGTCATCGTCTCGGAGTATGTCACGGTGCGGCTCGCCGCCGGGAGGGGATGGACCGGACGGACTGGAATGTGTCGAACGCCCGTCTGGAAGCAGAGGCGGCTAATCACACAGAAGTTCCGTAAAGATCACCCGGACGGGCGGTGATGTCTGGCATCCGCCGGTTCTGTGGCCTTCGACACGCCGGGTGATCAGACAATCGGCTGATGGACGACGACCCCGGTGGCCCGTTCGACGGCCCTCCTGCGCTGCCTGCTCTGCCGGAGGCTGACCAAGCACATCATCAGTACTCGCACCACCCGCCGCGCCCAACGCTTCCAGCCGGATCCGACCATCCGCCGCACCCGCCCCATCCCCCTCACCCGCCGCATCCTCCGCATCCGCCTCACCCGCCCCACCCGGAGCCGCCCGACCCGCCGTGTCCGCCGACCCCGCCTGCTCCCACACCCCCGCCTGCCCCCACACCTCCAGCGCCTCCGGCGTCGCACCCGCCGACTCTGCCCGCACCCAGTCCGACGCACGTCGCGGTCGTGCCCGCCGCGCCGAAGCCCCCCGAGCCGTCGCACCCCGCCGCGCCGAAGCGGACCCCCCAGGCGCCGAAGCCCGCCGCCGTGGTGGTCACGCCGACGCTGCCAAAGCCAGTGGTGGGCACCGCGGTCGTGGCCGCCCCCGTCACACCCGCACCGGCCGCACCGGCGATCGAACCGGTGGTGCTGTCGGTCGTGCTGCTCGTCACCGTCCTGCTCCCGGCGGCCGTCGCCGCCGCGATCAACTTGCCCATCCTGAACCGGAGCCGTACTTGAACCTCGTGCCCGCCCTCGGTGCCGCCGCCGCCATCACCATCGCCGTCGGGAGCCTGGGCATCGCCCACCGGCTACGCCCGGCACTCGAACCCGGCGAGGAAGCGCCCGCGCCGCACGCCGCCCTCTCCACCATCGGCGCCGGTCTGCTCTCCGGCTTCGTCCTGCTCACCGGCTTCCTGGTCGCCACCGGCTGGGCCGCCCACACCACCAAGGTCGTCCCGCCCACCGGGCTGTACGCCGCCGACGCGGCGGCCGGCTGCGCCGTCCTGCTCTACCCGGCCCTGGCCGGCCTCCCGTTCAGCCCGAGGCACGCCACCGCCGTCGCCTGCTTCGGCGCTCTGGTCGGCTACACCCTCTCGATGGCGGTGCAGCTGAGGCCGTAGCCGCGCGGTCGCTGTCTCCTGCTCGGCATAACCTGGGCCCATGGCCGAGTGGGCCGGGGCCGAGCAGGGGGCGCGGCTGCTGGCTGGGCGGATCCGGGAGCAGCGGGAGCGGCTGGCGCTGCTGGAGGGGGCCGTCAGGGATGCGGAGGCCGATGCCGTGCACCAGATGCGGATCGCGTGCCGGCGGTTGAGGGGGGCGCTGCGGGCGTACGGGGCGGAGTTCGCCGGGGTGGGCGGGGAGCTGCGGTGGCTCGGGGGAGTGCTGGGGGAGGAGCGGGACTGCGAGGTGCAGGGGGAGCTGCTGGTGGCCGCGGCGCGGGAGCTGCCTGCCGAGCTGGGGCCGGAGCGGGTGGCGGAGTGGCTCGGGCAGTGGCGGGCGGAGCGGGCCGGACGGGCCCGGACGGCGACGCTGCTGGCGCTGGACAGTGAGCGGTACGCAGCGTTGCGCCACCGCCTCGCCGAGCTGCCGGGGGAGGCGACCCCGGTCCGTACGCTGCGCGCCCTCGCCCACCGGGAGCGTCGCCGGGCCCGCCGCCTGCTGGTGGCCGGTGCCACCGACGAGCAGCTGCACCGGGCCCGCAAGGCCGCCAAGTGGGCCCGCTATCTGGGGGAGGTCGGCGGCCCCGAGGCGTTCACCGGCCGGATGAAGGCCTGGCAGGACCAGCTCGGCCGCCACCAGGACAGCGTCGTCGCCAGGGCCGCCCTGCGGGAGCTGGCCGGCCGCCCCGGCGCCGATCCGTTCCCGCTCGGCGTCCTCTACGCCCGCCAGCTCGCCGTCGCGGAGGAGACCAGGGTCAGCCGCTGAGCGTGAGGCCCGCCGTCTCGGCGGCGGAGCGCAGCAGGTCGGTGAGCATCTCGGTGGTGAGGCGGCCGGTGAAGGTGTTGCGGGGGCTGACGTGGTAGCAGCCGAAGAGGTGCAACGGCGGGCCGCCGTCGGTGTGGGCGAGGACGATGTGGGCGGCGTGGCCGAAGGCGGGGCGAGGGCGGGGGACGGCGTAGCCGGCGGCGGTCAGGACGGGGAGCAGGGCCTGCCAGGCGAAGCCGCCGAGGGCGACCACCGAGCGGACGGTGGGGCGCAGGAACTCGAACTCCCGGGCCAGCCAAGGGCGGCAGGTGTCCCGCTCGTCGGGGTTCGGCCTGTTGTCGGGCGGGGCGCAGCGCACCGGATCGGTGATCCGCACCCCGGAGAGCTCCAGGCCGTCCCCCGCCCGGACCGACTCCGCGCGGGAGGCGAGGCCGAGGCGGTGCAGGGTCGCGTAGAGCAGGTCGCCGCTGGAGTCGCCGGTGAAGATCCGGCCGGTGCGGTTCCCGCCGTGCGCGGCGGGGGCGAGGCCGACCAGGACGAGCGCGGCGTCCGGCGGGCCGAAGCCGGGGATGGGGCGGGCCCAGTAGTCCCAGTCCTGGTAGGCCCGGCGCTTGACCCGGGCGGCCTCCTCGCGCCACGCGACCAGCCGCGGGCAGGCCCGGCAGTGGGTGACCTGCTCGTCGAGTTCGGCCAGGCTCTGCGGCGGGGCGGAGGGGTCCATGGGGTGATCGTAGGGGCGCGTGGCGGCGGAGTAGCGTGGAATGCCGGGGGAGCGGCCCTACCGAGGTGGCGGCGATGATCTTTCTCGATGCGGTGCTCGCGGCCCTCGGTGTGCTGGCCGTGGTGGGCGGGGCGAGCGTGCGCGTGGTGCAGCAGTTCCAGCGCGGGGTGGTGTTCCGGTTCGGCCGGGTGCGGGAGCAGCTGCGGGATCCGGGGCTGGTGCTGCTGGTGCCGGTGGCCGACCGGCTGCGCCGGGTGAACGTGCAGATCGTGACGCTGCCGATCCCCGCCCAGGAGGGCATCACCCGGGACAACGTGACCGTGCGGGTGGACGCGGTGGTGTACTTCAAGGTGGTCGACCCGGTGCGGGCCACGGTGAACGTGCAGGACTACCAGTTCGCGATCTCGCAGGTCGCGCAGACCTCGCTGCGCTCGATCATCGGCAAGAGCGAGCTGGACGACCTGCTGGCCAACCGGGAGCCGATCAACCAGGGTCTGGAGCTGATGATCGACAGTCCGGCGCTCGGCTGGGGCGTGCAGATCGACCGGGTGGAGATCAAGGACGTCGCGCTTCCGGAGTCGATGAAGCGCTCGATGTCCCGCCAGGCCGAGGCGGAGCGGGAGCGGCGGGCCCGGATCATCACGGCCGACGGCGAGTACCAGGCCTCGGCCCGGCTCTCGGAGGCGGCCACCATCATGAGTTCGGCCCCCGCCGCGCTCCAACTGCGGCTGCTGCAGACGGTGGTGGAGGTGGCGGCGGAGAAGAACTCGACCCTGGTGCTGCCCTTCCCGGTGGAGCTGCTGCGCTTCCTGGACACCGCGACGAAGTCGGCCGAGGCGGCGACCAGGCGCAAGACCGAGCCGGAGGCCGAGCAGGCGGTCGAGAAGGCGGTGGAGCGGCCCGTGGAGCAGCTCGAACTGCCGACGCTGGAGGAGGTGCTGGAGCGCCCGGTGGAGGATCCGCCGCTGCCCTGAGCCCCGGTGGCGGTGGCCCGGGGGCGGGACCACGATGGGTTGTTGGGGGCAAGTCCACAGGAGGAGGTACGGGGATGACCACCGCGAAAGAGATCATGCACCCCGGGGCGGAGTGCGTCCGGGCCGGGCAGACCCTGGCGGACGCGGCCCGGATCATGCGCGAGCGGGACGTGGGCGCGCTGCCGATCTGCGGCGAGGACGACAAGCTGCTCGGCATCCTCACCGATCGCGACATCGTGCTGCGCTGCGTGGCCGAGGGCCGCGACCCGGCCGTGCTCACGGCGGGCGAAGTCGCCCTCGGGCGGCCGATGGTGGTGGAGGCGGACGAGGACGCCGAGCAGGTGCTGCGGGTGATGGAGCAGTACCGGGTGCGCCGGCTGCCGGTGATCGACCACCCCGACCACAAGCTGGTCGGCATGATCAGCGAGGCCGACATCGCGCGCGGGCTGCCGCAGGAGCGGGTCGCGGAGTTCGTGAGCGCGATCTGCGCGGAGTGACGGGCTGTGCGGCGCGGATCCGCCTCGGGCGCGCCGCACAGTGCGTGACGGACTGTCAGATCTTGGCCAGGAAGGCGTCGGCGATCACCTGGTAGCCGGCGTCGTTGGCGTGGATGTCGCCGCGCGACATGTTGGTCCACTGCATCACCCGGGCCACGTTCAGCGGGATCTGCCGGCCGTTGAAGGGCACGGTGGGGGAGAAGGCGTCGGTGGAGAAGGCCCCGGCCACGTCTGCGGTGGGCACGCCGTGGGCGGCGTCGGCCAGGCCGATGGTGGTGTTGAGGACGTCGGCGAGCGGCACCGAGAGGGTGGCCTGGGCCTGGCCCTGCGGGCCGGTGAGCCAGACGGCGAGGAAGGGGTCGTAGAGGTTCATCCCCACGATCCTGGTGTGCGGGCCGGCGGCGGCCCGCAGCTTGCCGAGGATGGTGTCCAGGTTCTTACCGACGGTGGTGACGCCGTTCAGCGCGCACGGCAGGTCGACCTTGCCGCTGCTCAGGCAGCCGTCCACGTCGTTGGCGCCGATGTCGACCGTCACCAGCGTGCGGTCGCCGTGGTGGGCGCGCAGGAAGGCGATGGCGGCGGTGAGCTGCGAGTCCTGGTACGGGTGCGGATAGGGGCAGCCGCCGTTCATCATGCTGGCGGTGGTCTCGCCCGGGCAGCCCAGGTCGGTGAAGGAGAACGAGTGGTGGGCGGCCTTCGCCCGCTGCCCCAGGGTGGCGGCGAGGTCCTGGGCGTAGCCGTGGCCCACCTCGTGCCCGCCGCCGGGCAGGGACTGGTAGCCGGCGGCGAGCGAGTCGCCCAGGGCGAGGTAGTAGCGCGGGGTGTCCTTCGCGGCGCGCTCCGGGGCCGCGGCCGAGGCGGGGGCGGCGGTACCGAGCACGGCGGCTATCGCGGCGACGGCCAGGGCGGGGCGGAGCAGGGCTGCGCGCATGTCACTCTCCAGCGGCTTCCGGTGGTCGGGCAGGGCGAGGCTACTGCCCGGTACCGCTGGTGAGTAGGGGTTGGACGGCAGTAAATCGGCCCGCCGGGAGCGGGTCAGCCGGGGAAGGCGTAGACCGTGCTGGCGTGCGCCGCCGGGGCCGCGTCCGGGGTGTCCGCGGCGAGGGTGATGTCCAGGAAGGCCATCCGGCGGCCGAGCTTGGTGATCCGGGCCGTGACCAGTACGTCGGCGCCGACCACGGGCCGCTGGAAGGTGGTGGACTGCTGCACCGTGGTCATCGGGCCGAAGCCGCCCCGGGCGGCCGAGAGGGCGATCACGCAGGCCGTGTCGGCGGCCGCCATCATCGCCTGGCCGCTCAGGCCGCCGCCCTCCCGGGCCAGTTGGTCCGACCAGGGCAGGCGGAGCACGGCGTGCTGCTCGCCCGTCTCGGCCACGCTCAGGCCCAGGGCGAGCACCCAGGGGGCGAAGTTGTCGGCCAGGATCTTGTCCGCTTCGGCGGTGGAGAGAGTCACCCGGGCATTGTGCCGGGTGACTCGGCGTCACCGCCACGGTTCTACTCGAAGCGGCCCGGGTCGCCCGCGCCGCGGCGGACGATCTCGGGAGCGCCGCCGGAGAAGTCCACCACCGTGGTCGGTTCGGTGCCGCAGTCCCCGGAGTCCACCACCGCGTCCAGCAGGTGGTCGAGCCGGTCCTTGATCTCCCAGCCCTGGGTCATCGGCTCCTCCTCGCCGGGCAGCAGCAGGGTGCTGGAGACCAGCGGCTCGCCGAGCTCGGCGAGCAGCGCCCGGGTGACGGCGTGGTCGGGGATCCGGACACCCACCGTCTTCTTCTTCGGGTGCTGCAGGCGCCGGGGAACCTCCTTGGTGGCCGGGAGGATGAAGGTGTAGCTGCCCGGCGTCGCGGCCTTCACAGCCCGGAACACGTGGTTGTCGAGCTGGACGAACTGGCCCAGCTGGGAGAAGTCCTCGCACATCAGGGTGAAGTGGTGGCGCTCGTCCAGGCGCCGGATGGAGCGGATCCGCTCCAGACCCTCGTGGTTGTCCAGCCGGCAGCCCAGCGCGAAGCAGGAGTCGGTCGGGTACGCGATGAGGGCGCCGGCCCGGAGGCTGTCGGCCACCGTGCTGATGGTGCGCGGCTGGGGGGACTCGGGGTGCACGTCGAAGTACTTCGCCATTGGGCGACCATACCCGCCCGCTCCCCGGTGAGCTGCGGGAACGCCCCGGTCGGCCCGCGACCGCCGGCCGCGCGAGAATGGACGGTGGACGAAGGAAGGCGGCATCCGAGGACGGCGGATGAACTCCATCACCCACTGGCTCGCCGGTCTGTCCGGCCCGGTCGTCTACGCGGTCGTGACGGCGCTGGTCCTGGTCGAGGACGGGTTCCTCGTGGGGCTCGTGCTGCCCGGGGAGAGCGCGGTGGTGGTCGGGGGCGTCATCGCCCGCCAGGGCGCCGTCTCGGTCTCCTGGCTCTGCATGCTGGTCGTGCTGGCGGCCGTCGCGGGCGACTTCGTCGGCTACGAGATCGGCCGGCGCGGCGGCCCGCTGCTCACCGGGTCGCGGTTCCTGCGGCACCGGGCCGACCAGGTGGCGGCCGCCCAGGACCTGCTGCGGCGGCGCGGCCCGGCGGCGGTGTTCTTCGGCCGGTTCATCGCCTTCGCCCGCACGCTAGTCCCCGGCCTGGCCGGGATGGCCCGGATGCCGTACCGCGAGTTCGTCCGCTGGAACGCGCTCGGCGCACTGCTGTGGGGCGTCGGCTTCACACTGCTCGGCTACTACCTGGGCGACGCGTACGTCCGGATCGAGCAGGCCTGGGGGCCGTACATCGCGATCGCCGTGCTCGGCCTGCTGCTGCTCGCCCTGCTCGGGCGGCGCGCCCTGCGGCACGCCGCCCGCAGACGGGCCGAACGCGAACGGTAGCGGGCCGTCAGGCCGCGATCTGCTGACCGGTCAGGGCCGGGACGAACTGGTCGAGCTCGGCGCGCCAGTAGCGGCCGATGTTGAGGCGGGTGGGCTTCTCCTCGCCGGGGAACTGGAAGCGCAGCGAGCTCCAGATGGTGGCGCGCTTGACCTGGGTCACCAGGGTGCGGGCCTGCTCCAGCGGAATCGCGTGCACGAGCTCCTTCGGGCGGTTGGCCAGGCGGCCGGCGCGGTGGACCACCACGGCCTGCTCGGTCAGCGTGACGAAGTAGTACTTCACGAACAGCTGGCCGATCAGGCCGAGTTCGTTCATGATCCACGGGCTCGGGCCGCTGATCGTGTGGAAGGTGACGACCGGCCGGTCGCTGGGGTTGATCTCGGCGATCGCCTGGGCGACCTGCTCCTGCATCGTGGACTTGCGGATCGCCATCTGGCCTGTGCTCCTGCACTGTTCGGGCGGTGGACGAGTGTCCTGGAGCGCGGACGCTATCGGCGAACAAGTGGTCGGCCCAACGGGCAAAGCGGGCATCTCGCCCCAAGGTCAGGAATCGTCATCCGATCGAGACAAGACCCGCCCGCGCCCGTCGGCGGTCACTCCAGCGATCCGCTGAGCAGAGCGGCGGCCGAGCAGGTGGCCGGGTTGGCGCCGGTGGCCGGGTGGCCGACCTGCTGGCAGGAGACGGTCAGGGTGACCCGCTGCTTGCCGCTCACCAGGATCGCCGAGGCCCAGTGGAAGTCCTGCTCCCGGAAGTTCTCCAACGCGGGGGAGAGCAGCGGCTTGTCGTCCACCGCGATGGTGACGGTGCCGGAGTCACCCTGGGGGTTCTCCAGGACCAGGTCGGCCAGGCGCAGCGTCCTGCCGTCGGGCACCGTGTAGGTGTCCGTACCGTCCTGGCCGGCCTTGGGGGCCGCCGTGAGGCGGTGCGAGAACAGGGTGGCACCGGGGCCGGGCGCGGGCCCGGCGCCCGGCGTGGCACGTGCGGAAGGGGTGGCGGGCGCGGCGGGAGCGGGGGACATCCCGGCTGCCTTCTGCGCCGCCGCGGCGGCGGCCTCGGCACCGGACGCCTTCTGCTTGGCCTCCGCGGCCTGCGAGGCGGCGGCCTGCACCGGGTCCTTGACCGCGGCCTTCGCCTCGCTGCGCACCGCCGGCCGGAGCACCCCGAACCAGAGCCCAGCCAGCAGGGCGGCCACCGCCAGTGCGGCCATGCTGGCTGGCCTCCGGGGTGGAGCTGGCCCGCGACCGGCTCGCCTCGCCGCAGCAGATCCACGCGGTGAAGCTGACGGCCTCCAGCGCGGACCCGGCGCACCCGGCGGCCCTCGCGGCCGACGGCACCACCGATCGCTACTGGGCCCCGCGCCTGCGGGCGATGCCGAGGGCGAGTTCCTGCAGGCCCGGTTCGAAGGGCCGTTCCGGCTGCTGGACGTGGTGATCTGGCCCGGGGCCTCCGGCAACGCCGAACAGTTCCTCACCCAGGGCGCCCACAGACCGTGCTGCTCACCCTGACCACCCAGGGCGCCCACAGACCGTGCTGCTCACCCTGACCACCCTGGACGGCAAGGTGACCACGCGGACGCTGAAGCTGGCCGACTCGCCCGGCGAACAGCGGTTCCACGTCGCCGTCAGCGCCGTGGTCGGGGCACGGCTGACCGTGGTCTCGAGCTTCGGCGCCGGTCAGGACCGGAAGGTCGCCGTGGCGGAGGTGGAGTTCTTCAGACGACCGTGACACCCTCCAGGCCCGGCTGCCCGCCGTCCCCCGGTAGTGCGCTGTCGCCCGGCAGCCCGGCGGGCAGGCCGAGCGAGCGCAGCATCCGCAGGTGTCCCTTCCGGCTCCGCTCGGCGGCCGCCGCGTCCCCGCACCGCCGCTGGGCGATGATCAGGGTCTGCCAGGCGTCGTCGCGGAACGGGTCGATCTCCAGGCCGCGCGCGGCGGCCTCGGCCGCGGCGAGCGGACGGCCACGGCCGAGTTCGACGTTGGCCAGGGCCAGTGCGGCCTCGGCCGCCTCCCGCCGGTACTGGTCGCGGCGGTCCACCACCCACTCGGCCGGGCCGTCCTCCGGCAGCAGGTCACCGGTGTACGCCTCCAGCGCGGTGCGCAGCGCCCGCGCGGCCGGGCCCGCCCGTCCGGCTGCCCGGGCCCGGAGGCCCTCGGCCAGCGACGCCTCGAAGCGCAGCAGGTCGCAGTCGGCCTGCGGTGACGCAGCTAGAGGTGCGCGGACGCATCCTCGGCGCTGTCCTGGCCTGCGGGGCGAGTGCTGGCGTACGGTCGGTGGCTGTGACCTTGAACCAGGCGCGGGTGAACCGGATCTTCCTCCCCGATACCTATGCCGACGGGGTGCCGTACGAGCTGCTGCGCGAGTTGCGGGCCGAGGCGCCGGTCTGCTGGGTGGAGGAGCCGCCGGTGGGGTACTGGGCGGCCGGGCCCGGGTACTGGGCGGTGCTGCGGCACGCCGACGTCAGACGGGTGCTGAGCGATCCCGGGCTGTTCTCCTCGCACCTGGGGGCCACCCAGATCCGCGACCCCGACGCGCCCGCCGACCTGGCCTTCGCCCGGTCCATGATGCTCAACCAGGACCCGCCCGACCACTCCCGGCTGCGCCGGGCGGTGGCCGCCGCCTTCACCCCGAGGGCCCTGCACGAGCTGACCGTCGCCATCGAGGCCCGCGCCGCCGAACTGGTGGCCGCCGTCCGCCCCTTGGGCGAGGCCGACTTCGTACCGATCGCCGCCGACCTGCCGGTGTGGACGCTGGCCCGGATCCTCGGTGTGCCCGAGCGGGACAGCCAACTGCTGGTCGACTGGTCGAACCGGGTGATCGGCTACCAGGACCCGGACTACGCGCAGTCCAGCACCGCCGACCCGGACGGGCTCACCGAGCTCGGCCGGGCCGCCCTCGCCCACCGCCCGACCGCCCTGGTCACCCCCGACGGCCGCCCGGTGAACCCGCGCTCGCGGGCCGCGCTGGCCGACATGTTCTCCTACGCCCACGCGCTGGCCGAGGTGCCGCCGCCCGGCAGCATGGTCGCTCGGATGCGCGAAGCCGGGCTCAGCAGCGCCGAGTTCGAGACGATGTTCTTCCTGTTCGCGGTGGCCGGCAACGAGACGCTGCGCAACGGACTGCCCGGCGGGCTCTACTCGCTGCTGCAACACCCCGGCCAGTACGAGCGGTTGCGGCGGCAGCCGGAGCTGACCGCCTCGGCGGTGGAGGAACTGCTGCGGTACTGGCCGCCGGTGGTGGAGTTCCGGCGGACCGCGACCCAGGACGTGGAGTTGGGCGGCAGACTGGTCCGGGCCGGGGACAAGGTGGTGGTCTACCACGCCTCCGCCAACCGGGACGAGACGGTCTTCGCCGACCCGGACCGGCTCGACATCGCCCGGACGCCGAACGACCACGTGAGCTTCGGCTACGGCCCGCACTTCTGCCTGGGCGCGCGGCTGGCCCGGGTGCAGATGACGGCCCTGCTCGGCCGGGTGGTCGCCGAACTGCCGGGGCTGGCACTGGCTTCGGAGGAGCCGCCGAAGCGGCTGGTCTCCAACTTCCAGCACGGGCTCAAGGAGCTGCGGATCAGCTGGCGTTGACCATCCGCGCGGGGTGTCAGGCCGCGCTGAGCCGGGTGACCAGCAGGTCGACCCGCCGTTCGGTGTCCTCGGGTGGCAGGCGGCGCGCCCGGGTCAGCGTGGCGAGCCCGTGCAGGGCGGCCCAGAAGGTCTCGGTGAAGAGGCCCGGGTCGACGCCCGCCCCGGCGACCTCGGCGAGGCTCTCCAGCAGGGCCGCGAAGGCGTCCTTCAGCGGCTCGGGGGTCTCCTCCTGGGCGAAGGCCAGGCCGCCGTCCAGCTGGAACATGGCGTCGTAGACCGCCGGATTGCGTTCGGCGTAGTCGAGGTAGGCACGGGCGAGGGCGGTGACCCGGGCCCGGGGGCCGGTCGCGGCGGAGGTCGCGGCCCGCAGGGCCACGGCCATCTCGGCGGCACCCTCGAGGGCGACGGCGCCGATGATCTCGCGTTTGCCGCTGAAGTGGCTGTAGAGGACGGGCTGGCTGTACTCGATGCGCTCGGCGAGCCGCCGGGTGGTGACGGCGTCCCACCCCTGCTGCTCGGCGAGCTCGCGGGCGGTGGCCACGATGAGGCGCTCGCGGTCCGCTCGTTCGCGCTGCTTGCGTTCCTGTACCGACATGGATTGATTCTAGCACTGCTAGACAACCGAGCGGCAGTAGTACTAGCGTTGACCCATCAGCTAGCAGTGCTAGATCCTGGAGGGGTCACCATGCTCAGCACACTCGAGGTCGTCACCGTCGTGGTCGTCGGCGTGATGGTGGGGGTGGAGTTCTCGGTCGCCTTCTTCCTGAACGCGATCTTCAAGGCCCTCCCCGAGGACGCCGGGCAGCTCGGCCGCGCCCACGGGGGCCGGATGCTCGGCGCCCTGATGCCGGTCTGGTACTTCACCTCGCTCGCCCTGAGCGCCGGCTGGGCCGTCGCCGGCCGGCACCGCACCGGCACCGGCCTGGTGGTGGCCGCCGCCGCGCTGCTGGTGGTGAGCGTGCTGATGTCGGTGCTGCTGCTCGTCCCGATCAACAACCGGAGCAAGACGTGGACCCCCGAGAACCGGCCCGCGGACTGGAAGGAGCAGCAGGACAGCTGGGACCGCTACCACTACGCCCGCGTGGCGGTCATCGTCGCCGCCTTCACCCTGCTGGTCACCGCCCTCGCCTGAGCCCGCGGGCCCTCAGCGCGTGATGGCCGCGGCGAGCGCTGCCCAGAGGACCTGGGGGTGGCGGATGTCGCTGTGAGCGCCCGAGAAGGGGGACTGGTCGGCGGCGATCACCGCGTCACTGTGCAGGCGGTAGAACTGCCCGGCCTGGAAGCCGTAGGCGGTGCCCGCGTCGAGCAGGTCGACCTGGTTGGCGCCGGCCTGCTGGAACCCGTCGTGGCCCATGCCGCCCCAGCGGTAGGTGAGGTCGGTGGCGCTCTCGGAGTCGCTGTGACTGAGCATCGAGGCGGCCGGGTACCACCAGCCGACCGCCCGGTCGGCCGCCGAGAAGGTGGACACCAGCGGGCCGGCCACCTGGGCCTGGGCGCCGGAGAGGAAGCCGCTGCGGGAGGTGTCGATCGGAAGCTGGGCGGCGAAGGAGAAGTGCGAGAAGGCGCCCTGGATCAGGGTGAGCGACCCGACCGGGGTGGCGGCGCCGGCCGGGAGGCCGGTCAGGGCGAAGGAGACCAGGCGGGCGCCGAAGCTGTGGCCCATCAGGTGCACCCGCACCCCGCCGCCGAGCCGCCCGAGCAGCGGCCCCAGGCCGCTTCGGCCGACCACCCCGGCGCGGTTCTTCATCTCGAAGTAGCTGGCCGTACGCAGCGCCTCCCGGGCACCGTGCCACAGGGTGGTGAACGGGTTCGGCAGGCCCTCGGCGTCCGAGCGGGTCTTGGCCAGGCCGGAGAGCGTGCCGAACACCTGGGCCGTCGGCCCGGTCAGCACCGCCTGCTCGCCGCTGTCCTCGGCCGCCAGCGGCGGGGAGGTGACCAGGGCGCCGATCAGCTGGTGGGCCTGCTGGAGCCCCGCCGCGTCCTGCGGCTGCTGGTCGAGCAGGGTGCCCAGCTGCTGCAGGCCGGCCCGCTGGGCCGGGGCGAAGGCGGGTGCCAGGGCGGTGGCCAGCTGGGCCCCGGTGGAGGGCGTGGCCGGGCCGGCCGGGGCGTCGTCCGGGAAGAGCAGGGAGGGCCAGTGCAGGCCGACCATGCCGGTGTGCGGCCGCAGCTCGGGCGCGAACTTGTCGATCTGCTCGGCGAGTTCGGTGAACATGTCCTGGTAGAGGCCGTCCGCGCTGTCGGTGGAGGTGTTCCAGCCGTGGGAGAGGAGGAACAGGTCGGTCAGCCCGGCGGTGGGCAGCGCCGCGGGCAGACCGCCGTCGTCGAGGAGGGCGCCGTCCGGGCCGAAAGTCAGCTGCCAGTAGGGGAGTCCGGCGATCGGGTCGGCCATCGTACTCACTTCCCAAGGGATCGGTCGGGCGCGCGGTCGGTGGGGGTCAGACGCTGGACATCACCCGCATCAGGTCGAGCAGGCCGTGGCCCTCCAGATAGCGGTCCCGGCCCAGCGAGGTGGCGTTCTCGCAGAACAGCCGCTTGATCTCGGCCGCCCGCCCCATGTACTCCGGACGGGCCGAGAGGAACGCCGCGATCGCGCCGGAGACGTGCGGCGCGGCCATCGAGGTGCCGCTCTCCTCGACGTACGCGGCGAGGGTCGCCGGATCGGCCTTCTCCGGCAGCAGGGAGGCGAGTTGGGCGCGGAGGCCGCCGGTCGCGCAGGAGGTGATGTGCTCGCCCGGGGCCAGCAGGTCGGGCTTGAGGCGGCCGTCCAGGGTCGGGCCCTTGGAGGAGCTGTAGGTGACGCCGAATTCGTGCGGGCGGTCCCGGTGGGTGGAGCCGACGGTGATCGCACCCTCCGCGTTGCCCGGGTCGGTGATGGTGGCCAGCACCGCGCGGGCGTCCGAACTCCCTTCGCCCGGCAGGGATTCACCCCCGAAGCCGCCGTTGCCCGCGCTCACCACGACCACCACACCGCTGCCCGCCAGCAGGTTCACCTCCCGGCAGAGCGGGCTGAGCCCGCAGGCGTAGTCGCGAGGATCCCACGGGCAGCCGAAGCTGAGGTTCACGCCGTGCACCTGCAGCATCCGCCCGCCGGTGTTGAGCGTCTCGCGCACGTAGTAGAGCGCCTCGATCACCGCGCTGGAGGAGGTCACCAGGCCCTCGTCGCGCTCGGCCAGCACCTTCAGGCTCACCAGCTGCGCCTGAGGCGCCATCCCGGCCAGCGTCCGCCCCGGCCCGAGCTCCCGGGCCACCCAGCTGGGCAGCCCGTCCGCGACCGTCTCCACGCTGCCGATCACCGGCCGGTACGCCTCGCCCAGGCTGCCCGCGATGATCCCCGCGACGTGCGTGCCGTGCCCGGCGCCGTCGGTGAGCGGGGCATCGGGCGGGGGAGTGCCGTCGGCGGCCAGCGGCGGGACCAGGCCGGTGAAGTCCCGGTGCAGCCGGGCGACCCGGCCGGTGAGGTTGCCCGCGGCGAAGTGCGGGTGGGCGCCGTCGATGCCGCTGTCCAGGACGGCCCAGACCACGCCCTCCCCGGTCGCGGCGTACGCGCGGCGGACGGCGTCGGCCTTGACGGTGGCGACCGAGCGGTCGATGTGCGCGTGCAGCGTGTAGTCGGGCCAGATCCGGAACAGGGTGTGCGGGCCCTGCCCGTCCGGGGCGCGGTCGGCGGCCAGCAGGCGCTGGATCTCCTCCGGGCCCAGCACGCAGAGCACATAGCTGGCGGCGAGCAGACGGGGCTCAGGCGGCGGACCGTCGGCGGGCTCGCCGAACACCCGGTGGTACAGGGCCAGGAAGTCCCGCCGGGTCTGCTCGGTGGAGGGGTCGCGGGCCAGGTCCATCTCGACCAGGACGGGGCTGCGGCCGTCCGGCCGCACGTGCACCACCCGGTTGCGCTGCGCGGGCGGCACGCCGGGCCGGAGCGCCGGGCTCACCGCGCAGAAGCCGCCGGCTTGGTGGTCGGGCGAGGTCATGGTGGTGGCCTCCCGCCGGGGACGCGGGTGTTCTCACCCTCCACGATGCGCCCCTTGGAGCGCCGAGGCATCCGGAGGGTAAATCCCTTTGCACGGGCCCGCACTGCGGCTCGACACTGTGGCCATGCTCGGATTCGTGCGCACCGACAACGAAGCCCTGGTCGCCGCCCTGGGTGACCCGCAACGGGCCGTTCCCGCCTACCGCGAGCTGCTGCGCCGGGGGGACGACGCGCTCGGCGCGATCCGCGCCGGCCTGGCCGACGGGCGCGCGGCCGTCCGGGAGGGCTGCTGCCGGCTGCTCGACCACCTGGTCGACACGGACTCGATGGACCTGCTGATCGCGATGGCCGAGGACCCCGACGCCACGGTGCGGACCGCCGCCTTCCACGCGCTGGCCTGCGACCGCTGCAAGGGCGACACCTGCGCCCCCGGTGCGGACCGGGTGCTGCAGCCCGGTCTGGTGCATCTCGCCTCCGATCCGGACCCGCAAGTCCGCTCGATGGCAGCGGAGTTGGTGGGCAAGTTCGTCCACACGGACGCGCGCGCGGAGGCCGCACTGGAGGAGAGCCGCCGCAGTGACCCGAGCCCGGCCGTCCGCAAGAAGTCCGGCTGGTACGCCCCGGGCGGGACGATCCACCGGCGCACCGCACCCTGACCCGGCTGTCGGCCCCCTCAGCCGCCGGCGCGTTCCGCGCGTACGGCCTCGGCGACTTCGAGTGCCCGGACGGGGTCGTAGACGGTCAGCTCCGCCTCCGGGGATGTCAGCGCGGCAGCCCGCGGCGTGTACCCGTAGGCGCGGACGCCGTGCCGGGCGGCCAGCTCGTCGACCGTGCTCACAGGAACCTGCCACCGGGTGGCCACCTCGGACGGCGTCCACCACTCGTCCGGGCAGAGGAGGTTCCGCTGGACCTCCGTCTGCAGCTCCACCGGGACACCGGCCGGGCCGAGTTGCTCGGTCAGCCAGCCGATCAGCAGGTCCGTACCGACCTCGGACAGCGGGGCGAAGAGTCCCGGCTCGCAGTCCACCCTGTCGCGGGACGCGTGCAGCACCACCTTGATCGAGGTTCGCCGGCCGAGCCTGAGCCGCTCGTGGACGACGACTCGCCGCAGATCGGCCACAGCCACGGTCGACGTCCGCAGGAAGCGTGCGACCACGAGCTGGGCCGCACTCCCCGAGGGGCGGAACTCGATCCACCGCACCATCGTGGCCGGCGCCGTGAACACCGTGCCCACGACCAGTAAGGCCACGGCCAGGGCCGTGAGCCCCAGGATCACCCAGAACAGGCCCCAGACGAAGCCGCTCCGGTAGAGCGCGGCGATCGCCAGCGCCGGCACCAGGAGCGGGGCCGCCACCCAGAGCGGGACCAGCGCGCTCGCGCCGAACGCATAGCCCAACTCCCGGAACCGCCCAGGGACGAACACCAGCCGTGCACCCGTCGGGGCTGTCTTCACAGCTCCCGCCAGCGAGTCCGCATCTCGGAGGGCCATGGGTCAAAGGTAGGCCGTGGCAGGGGAATTCGTAAGGGAGCCGACGTGCCCGCCCGGGCGCCTCCGGGCAGCTACGAGGATGCGGGGGCGTACTGGTACCTGAACTGGGAGGTGGCCGAAGCCGATTCCGAGGAAGTCCTGCACGCGGGGCCGAGCGCCGGCGGGCAGGGGTACGGCTGAGGCCCGGGGGCGTGGCGGCCCCCGGGCCTGCTACTGCTTACTGACGGTGCGTCAGGAGGCGTTGAGCGCGGTGTCGTCGATCACGAAGCTGGTCTGGAGGGAGGAGTCCTCCACGCCGTTGAACTTGATGGTGACGCTCTGGCCCGCGTAGGCGGAGAGGTCGAAGGCGCGCTGGGTGTAGCCGGTGGCCGCGTCCACGTTGGAGTAGGTCTTGAGCGCGGTGCCGTTGACGCTCACGGTGAGCTTGTCGTAGGCGGTGGTGCCGGTCTCGGCGGTGTCGATGTGGAGCCAGAAGCTCAGGGTCGCCTTGCAGCCGGCCGGGACGGTGACGGTCTGCGAGACGGTGTCGGTGTGGGCCGAGCCGTAGCCGTTCATCCAGGCCTTCCAGGAGCCGCTGTGGGCGGCCTCGGAGGAGCTGTTGTCGACGACGCCGGAGGTGGTGGTCCACGGCGAGGCGGTGCCGGTCTCGAAGCCCGCGTTGCCGAGCAGCTGGCCGCCACCGGTGCAGGTGCCGCCACCGCCGCCCGAGACGGTCCAGGTGAAGCTGGTGGAGCCGGTCTTGCCGGCGCTGTCCTTGGCGGTGGCCGTCACGTTGTAGGTGCCCGCGGTGGTGGCGGTGCCGGTGATCTTGCCCGAGGTGGAGATGGACAGGCCGGTGGGCAGGCCGCTGGCCGTCCAGGTCACGGTGCCGGTGCCGCCGGTCGAGGTGAGCTGGAGGTTGGCGGTGCCGTTCAGCGCGGTGGTCTGGTTGCCCGGGTTGGCCACCGTGACGCCACCGGCCGGCACCGAGCCGACGTTGACGCCCGCCCAGGCGGTCGCCACGGCGGTCGCCTCGGCGCCGCCCGCGCCGTACAGGTCGTTGGCCGCGTTGATGGTCGCGGTCCGCGCGGCGGCGTAGTCGGTGCTGGAGGTGAAGTAGGTGGTCAGCGCGCGGTACCAGATGGCCGCGGCCTTGTCCCGGCCGATGCCGGAGACCGAGATGTTGTTGACCGTCGGGGAGTTGTAGTTGACCCCGTTGATGGTCTTGGCGCCGCTGCCCTCCGAGAGGAGGTAGAAGAAGTGGTTCGCCACGCCCGAGGAGTAGTGCACGTCGAGGTTGCCGACGCCCGAGGACCAGGAGTCGGCCGAGCCGCCGTCCTTGGAGGGCTGGTCCATGTACCGCAGCGGCGTGCCGTTGCCGTTGAGGTCGATCTTCTCGCCGATCAGGTAGTCCGGCGTGTCGGCGGGCAGGTTGGCGTACCACTCCACCATGGTGCCCAGGATGTCCGAGGTGGCCTCGTTGAGGCCGCCGGACTCGCCCGAGTAGGTCAGGTTGGCGGTCGCGGCGGTGACGCCGTGCGTCATCTCGTGGCCGGCCACGTCGATCTCGGTGAGCGGGTGGGTGTCGCTGGCACCGTCACCGTAGGACATGCAGAAGCAGGAGTCGTCCCAGAACGCGTTGGTGTAGTTGGTGTCGTAGTGCACCCGGTTGAAGGCGCCGACACCGTCGTTGCGGATGCCGTTGCGGCCGAAGGTGTTCTTGTAGAAGTCCCAGGTGGCGGCGGTGCCGTACTGGGCGTCCACGGCGGCCGACTGGCGGTTGCTGACCTGGCCGTTGCCCCAGGTGGTGCCGGAGTTGGTGAAGATGGTGCCGTTGCCGGAGGTGCCGTTGTTCATGTCGACCGTGTACTGGTTGCCACGGCTCGGGTCCTTGAGCTGGCCACCGGTGGTGGTCAGCGGCACGGTGCCGACGAAGACGCCGTTGCCGGTGTCGGTCTCGATGCCCTCGACCTTGCGGAGCACCTGGCCGGAGTGCGCGTCGGTGATGACGTGCAGGCGGCTCGGGGTGCCGTCGTGCTGCTTGCCGGTGACCACGGTCTCCCAGGCGAGCTTCGGGGTGTTCTTGTCCATGAGGACGACCAGGCGGGGCGCGACGGCCACGTTCGAGCCGGACTCCTGGGCCAGGGCGGAGGCCTGGGCCTTCGGGGCGGCGAGCGCCGGGGTGGTGGAGACGCCGTTCAGCGAGGCGGTGCTGGCCCGGTCCACGCCCTTGACGCTGCCGTTGGCGGCCTGGTGCACCACCAGGTCGCCGCCGAGCACCGGCAGGCCGCCGTAGGTGCGCTCGTAGCGCAGGTGCGTGGTGCCGTTGGCGTCCTTGACGACATCCTTGGCGACCAGCTTCTCCTGGCTGCCGAGGCCGAGCTGCTGCGCGACGGCGGCGCTCTGCAGGCCCGCCTGGGAGAGCAGCTCGGCGTGGCTGGTGGCGACCGCGGCGCCGGCCAGCGACGGCGTGGCCGCCAGGGCGTGGGCGCTCATCGGGACGGCGGTGACCAGAAGCGCGGTGGAGGTGGCCAGTGCGGCCAGTGCGCCACGGGCGTGGGTGTAGCGGGACATGCGTCTCCTTACCGGCCGTTCGCGGGTTGGCGGACGGCCGGGGCTACCTGGCCGCGGGTAGCGGCGCAGTGGGGGCTTCCCGGGACGCGGTTGCGCGGCACGGGTGCGGTGCGATCGGGAGTTGAACTCCGCCGCCTCGCGGCCGGGGTGAGGGGCCCGGGCCGGTGCGGCAGTCGGAATATTGACAGGCAATGTCCAAGCCATGACAGGTAGAAGCTGGGGATTGGCTGAGAACGGCTGGGAACTCACTGTGTCCGACGCGTAGCGTCCAGCGACGGCCCTGACGTGCGGAGCTGTTCAAGACGGCCCGACCGTGGCCCGGTGGCGGGTGCGGGCGGGCCCGACGGCGTCCGGGGGACCGATCAGTTTCAGCCACCGGGGCGTTGACGGGTCATTCGGGGACGAATGTCCTTTTGGTGATTCCGTTCGCCGTTTTCCGTTGCCTGTTCTGTTTATGGAGACCGCACACACGCAACTCGCGTGGAGTAAAGGGATGGTTCGGCCTGCCGGTGATCCATTGTCCGGCGCACGACGGTCCACTAGCGTCTGCGCCAGTCTCACCAGGCACCACGCTCACGGCTCCCCCCACGCCGCCGTGCCCCTGGTACACCCCCACTGGAGGCAGTCCGTTGCGTACCCCCACGCCCGCGACCCGTAAGGCAGTCCTGGCCGTCGCCGGCTCCGCCGCGCTCGCGCTCTCGGCCCTGGCCACCGCCGCTCCGGCCGGTGCGCAGGCCACCCCGCACGTGTACTCCAAGGGCGGGACGTCCTGGGTCCGGGCCTGCGACACGCTCGCCAAGGGCGACACCATGGCCTGCAACGCGCTGAAGGTCGTCAGCAACAAGGGCGGCACCGTCCCCAACGCGACCCCCTCCGGCCTCGGCCCGGCCGACCTGCTCAGCGCCTACAACCTGCCCGCGAACGGCGGCGCCGGCCAGACCATCGCGATCGTGGACGCCTACGACGACCCGAACGCCGAGGCCGACATGAACGCCTACCGCGCGGCGTACGGCCTGCCGTCCTGCACCACCGCGAGCGGCTGCTTCAAGAAGCTCGACCAGAACGGCGGCACCAAGTACCCCAGGGCCAACAGCAGCTGGGCCGGCGAGATCTCGCTCGACCTGGACATGGTCTCGGCGGTCGCCCCCAACGCGCACATCATCCTGGTCGAGGCCTCGACCGCCTCCCAGACCAACCTCGGCACCGGCCTGAACACCGCCGTCGCCAAGGGCGCGAAGTTCGTCTCCAACAGCTACGGCGGCGGCGAGACCTCTTCGGACTCCAGCTACGACTCGACCTACTTCAACCACCCCGGCGTGGTCATCACCGTCTCGGCGGGCGACTCCGCATACGGCGCGCAGTACCCGGCGGCCTCCAAGTACGTCACCGCAGTCGGCGGCACCGCCCTCAAGCGCGACTCCAGCGCCCGTGGCTGGAACGAGTCGGTCTGGTACACCAACTCGACCGAGGGCACCGGCTCGGGCTGCTCCGCCTACGACGCCAAGCCCACCTGGCAGAAGGACACCGCCTGCGCCAAGCGCACCATCTCCGACGTCTCGGCGGTCGCCGACCCGGCCACCGGTGTCGCGGTCTACCAGACCTACGGCGGCTCCGGCTGGGCCGTCTACGGCGGCACCTCCGCCTCCTCGCCGATCATCGCCTCGGTCTACGCGCTGGCCGGCACCCCGTCCGCGGGCAGCTACCCCGCCTCCTTCCCCTACGCCCACACC
Source organism: Kitasatospora sp. NPDC002227 (assembly GCF_040296285.1). Taxonomy (NCBI): domain Bacteria; kingdom Bacillati; phylum Actinomycetota; class Actinomycetes; order Kitasatosporales; family Streptomycetaceae; genus Kitasatospora; species Kitasatospora sp. NPDC002227. The sequence continues at coordinate 161,027 of NZ_JBEOWY010000012.1, read as the reverse complement.
GGCTCGCTGAACGACGTCACCACCGGCTCCAACGGCACCTGCTCCCCGGCCGCCCTCTGCACGGCCGAGGTCGGCTACGACGGCCCCACCGGCCTGGGCACCCCGAACGGGCTCGCCGCCTTCACCGGCTGACGGTTGCAGTCAACCTGCGAGTGCCCGCCCCCACCGGCTGTGGGGGCGGGCGCCCGGCGTTGACCGCCCTGGGCGTGCTCAGAGTGTGAACCGTGGTTCACATGCATGGATGAGAGCTCCGCAAACAGAGGTACGGCGACCGCTCGCGCAGGCGGCGGGTCAGCCGCGCCCGGCCCGCTTCGACGTCGTCCGCTCGCTCTGCTCGAGCCAGGTCAGGTACCAGCGCGCGAAGGTCACGGGCTGCTCCTGGTCGTCCAGGAGCGGGATGAGGTCCATGTCGTCCGTACGGTGGTCGGTCCAGATCCGGCCTCGCTCGGGCCCGGTGACGACCAGCCACTCACGCAGGGCGCAGCCGAGGTGGGCGAGCACGATCGCGCCCGCGGTCCGGTCGGGGGAGAACATGGTGCGACCCCAGTGCTCGTCCCACGTTTCCTCGGCCTCGTCGAAGGCCTCGGTCTCCGCGAAGTCCTCCTCCTCCGGGCGTTCCGCCAGGAGCTGCTCGACCTGCTCGGCGGCGGGGTGCCGCACCGGGAACGGCTCGGCCAGCCGGTGCAGGTCGGCGAGGTCGGCGCCGTCACCCTCCCACTGCCACCGGCCGTCGGTGCGCCGCACGGGGAAGACCCCGTACCCCGGCCCCGCGCCGCCGGCTCCGACCTGGAGCAGGAACTGCCGGTACTCCTCGGGCAGTTCGACACCGAGCCGGGCTTCGAGATCCGCCAGCTCCGCGGCGCCCAGCGGGTCGTCCAGCACGAAGCCGTGGCCCACCGAGCCGAACACCCGCGAGCTGCGGGCGTCCGCCCCGAGTGACTGCACGCGCTCGCGAATGCCGAGCCAGGTCGAGTTCTCCATGGCGCAGAGCCTAGGGGGCGGGCCTGACAGCGGGGCGCCCGAGGTGGGCAGGGGGAGACCCTGGTCGGAGGGCGCCCGGTGACGGGACGCCAGCCTGGGGCATGACTCAGTTCCGCGAGGCCGGGCCCGACGACTTCGAACAGATCATGCGCCTCTACCGGCAGCTGCATCCGGGCGACCCGGTGCTGCGCGACGGGTCCGACAGTGCGGCGTTCGCGCGGATCCTGGGCTCACCCGGTCTGCACCTGTTCGTCCTCGACGCCGATGGCGCCATCGTCGCCACGACGTACCTGAACCTGATCCCGAACCTCACCCGGTCGGCAGCGCCGTACGCGGTGATCGAGAACGTCGTCGTCGAGGAGACCCTGCGGGGCACCGGTCTGGGCAAGCAGATCATGGCCGGTGCGCTCCAAGCCGCATGGGACGCCGGCTGCTACAAGGCCATGCTGCAGACCGGCTCGCGCACGCCCGCCACGCACGCGTTCTACCGAGCGTGCGGCTTCTCGCCCGACGCCAAGACGGCGTACCTCGCTCGCCCGTCGTGACTCCCTGGTCCAGCAGCAGGAGCACGGGGCGCTGCGGCTGAGCGGATGCTCCGGCTCGCGCGGGAGGCGGTCCGGCTCGGGACCAACGTCGTGGTGGGTTGCGGGTGTTGGTCGCGGCACGAGCGGTCGGCAGTGCGATGGTTGGCGGAGGCCGAGGGGGCGGGGTTCCAGCTGGTCTACCTGCCGGTGGCCGGTGGCCGTCGTTCGGGTGAGCCCGACTCTGTCGGCCGGCTGGTCCGGGCGCCGAGCATGCTGGTACGTGTCAGTGCCCCGTGATTGACTCGTCTGCCGGAAGGACCGGACCGTTCGAGGCCCTGCTCACCGCGGCCCGGCACAGCCCTCGATGGACAAGGAAGGCGCGATGAAGCTTCTCCTCACCTCCGGCGGCGTCAGCAACCGGAGCATCCGCGACGCACTGGCCGACCTGCTGGGGAAGCCGATCGCCGAGTCCACCGCCTTGTGCATCCCCACGGCGATGTACGGCATGCCCGGGACCGCCGTCATGACGTGGCGGCAGATCGCCGGGCAGTCGCCCACCCCGATGGTCGAGTTGGGGTGGAAGTCGGTGGGGATGCTGGAGCTGGCCGCGCTGCCCAGCATCGCCGAGGAGCACTGGGTCCCCATGGTGCGGGAGACCGACGCGCTGCTGGTGTGCGGCGGGGACGTGCTCTACCTGAACCACTGGATGCGCACGTCCGGCCTGGCGGACCTGTTCCCCGCGCTGAGCGAGACGGTCTACGTGGGGCTCAGCGCGGGCAGTATGGTGATGGCCCCGCACGTCGGGGAGGAGTTCGTCGGCTGGCAGCCGGCCACGGGCGGCGACGCCGCGCTGGGCCTGGTCGGATTCTCGATCTTCCCGCACCTGGACAACGTGATGTGCCCGGACAACACCACGGCCCATGCCGAGGAATGGGCCGCGAAGGTGCCGGTGCCGGGGTACGCACTCGACGACCAGTCGGCCATCACGGTGGTGGACGGCGCCGTCGAGGTGGTCTCCGAGGGGAATTGGAGGTACTTCGACCGCTCCTGACGACGGCGCATCGTCGTCTTCCGCGGGAGAAACGCCGCGATGTACTGCCACGTTGTCGTCGACGGACAGCTCCAACTCCCCGGCGCGCGCATCGGCGGCTACCGGGAGTTGGACGGCGCCCGGAGCTCCCACGAGGAGGTCGGCTCGGCCGCGTAGTCGGGCAGGTCGACGCTGCTGACCCGCTTGCCCATCTCCAGCATCTTGTCGAGGATCCAGCGCCGGTTCAGCAGTCCGTTGCGCACCCGCAGCCCGGTCGAGGTGCCGGGCGCCAGGAACGGGCCGGTGCGGTCCCCGCCCTTCTGGCAGCCCTGGGCGTAGTCGCGCAGGGTGTGCTCGTAGCGGGCGAAAGCGGTGCGGTGGTCACCGCGGGCCCGGGCCAACTCGCCAGCCATGACGTATGCCGCCACTACCGCGGTGCCGGTTCCCATCCCGCCGATGGTGGCCCCACAGGCGGCGTCGCCGAGCAGTGCGATCCGACCGGTGGACCAGGCGGGGACGTCGGCCCGACTGATCGAGTCGAAGTAGAGCTCGGGGGCCTGTCCCAGGCTCTCCAGCAACCGGGGTACCTCCCAGCCGAGGCCTGCGAAGGCGTCCCGGATCAGCGCTTTCTGCTGCGACACGTCGTGGCGGTCGTAACGGAGTTCGGTCGAGGCGAAAACGAAGAAGGCGCCCGCCCGGCTCGGGTCCCGGTGGTCGGCGCCGACGGCAGCGAGCCGGCCGGGGACGTTGAGGCCGACCGAACCGGGAGGCAGGCCCAGGTAGTTGGGCAGCTTCCAGGTGGCCGCGTAGTAGCCGAGGTGGCGGACGTAGCGCTCCTCCGGGCCGAAGGCGAGCCGTCGGACATTGGAGTGCAGCCCGTCGGCGCCGATCACCAGATCGAACTCGCGTGGTGCGCCGTGCTGGAAGGTCACCCGGACGCCGGCGGACGTCTCTTCCAGGGCGGTGATCGAGTCGCCGAAGAGGTACTCGGTGCCTGGGAGGCTTCGCCGGTGCAGCACCTGGGCGAGCTCCCCGCGCGGGACCTCCACGTCCCCGCCCGCGAAGTCGGACGGCAGGTGGAGGATCTGACGGCCGCGCTGGTCGACGAAGGTTATCGGGCTGCCGCCGGTGTCGAGCGCGCGCAGCTCGTCGAGCACGCCCATCCGCTCCAGCACGGTCAGGTGGGTCTTGCCGCGGAAGTCGACCGCCTGGCCGCCGCCGCGTAGGGCGGGGGCCAGCTCGACGACGGTGGTCTCGAAGCCGTGCCGCCCCAGCCAGTAGGCAAGTGCGGGGCCGGCGATGCTCGCGCCCGAGATCAGGACTTTCGTGCTCACGTGAACCACTCCATCCGACGCTGTCGAATAACTGTGTCCGGTGGACACTGTTCATTGCTGTGTACGGTAGACGCAGTTAGGTCGCCTCGCAATGGGCAGCCGGAAACACGGGACGGAGCGGGAAATGGGCGAGGATGCGAACGAGGCGGTGCGGCTGCTCTGGGGGCCGCCTGCCAAGCCGTCCCGGGGACCGAAGCCCGCGCTGAGCCTGGCGCGGATCGCCGCTGCGGGCATCGAGATCGCGGATGCCGAGGGCCTCGGAGCCGTCTCGATGCAGAAGGTGGCAGGGCTGCTCGACTTCACCAAGATGTCGCTCTACCGCTATGTGCCCGGCAAGGCGGAGCTGGTCGCGCTCATGGTGGAGGTCGCGGTCGACGAACCACCGCAGGCCGTGGACGGGCTCGGATGGCGTGAGCAACTGGCGGCCTGGGCAGGGCAGCTGGCGAAGTCGTTCGCCGAGCACCCGTGGCTGCTCGACGCCACCGTCGGACCGCGGGTGATGGGCCCCAAGGAACTCGGCTGGCTGGAGCGGGTGGTCGCGGCCCTGGATGGCCACGGACTGACCGGCCACGAGCGCATGGACGCCGCGGTGCTGCTGGCCGGGCACGTCCGGGGCATCGCCGAGCAGGCCCGCGCGGCCCGGCCGGGCGGCTCGCCCGAGACGGAACTCCTGGCCATCCTCGGCCCCCTGGTGAACCGGCACGCAGACCGCTTCCCCGCACTCGCCGTGGCCATGGCCTCGCCGGACGGCCGGGACCAGGCGCTGGACTTCGGTCTGGAGCGCATCCTCGACGGTCTGGAGGCCCTGATCAGGCGCCGTACCGGACAACTCGGGGAGGATCAGCCGTAACCGGTCCACCCTCGGGTGCCAGGCGTCCCGTTGCCTTCTTCAGCCCCTTGATCGAGGCATTCATGGCCGAACGCAGCGGCGTCGCACTCATCGGGGCACGGTGATCAACCCCGCCCACCCCGTACCAAGAGGATTGACGGCTGGTACGTCGGGACCAGACGACCCGCGCGGAGCGTCCGAGGGACCGTCACCGAATCCCGGAAGGCGGATCAGCGCCAACAGTGGTCCGGCCACTCCCGTAAGCCCTGGTGCTACCGCTAGATTGAGCCGATGTGCGTCTCGGCGAAGCGAGCAGAGTTCTCCGGCACCACGCTCTACACCGGGCGTCGGTGCCACCCGCAGCACGGGGTGATCCACGTCCTGGGGTACCAGAACACGGCGGTGAATCTCTCCGACGGTGCCAACGCGATGCTGCTTCACCTGCCTGGTCGCTCCGTGGGCCCCGAGAACTTCCTCTCCGCGGGCGGCTGCGCCGACATCCTGTCCCGCATGGTGGACGCGGTCCGCCCGCCCAGGCCCCAGAGCAGGTCGCGGGCGGCGAGCACGCTACGTTCGGTCCAGGTGTTCGATCACGATATCTACACGGTGCTGCTCGCCGAGGACGCGACGCAGATCCCGGCCGCGCTGGCCCAGGTGCCCGCGCGCAAGCGCCCCAGCATCGATCCCGAGCTGATGCGGTTCTACGCCGACCACTACCCCGGGCACACCGTCGTGCTCTGCTGCTTCGACAACGCCGAGGCGAAGAAGGCCAGTCCGCTGCTGCTCTGGTACCGGCCCCTGGACCCGGACGTGCTCACCGCCCCGGCCCTGGACTGCCATACGGGCGGCGTACCGGCGACGGACACCCCCGTCGTGGTCGACCACTGGGTGCTCTTCGGTTCCGACGAAGCCCCGGCCGGCTGGGGCACCCCCGTGAACTACCCCGTCGGCATGCCCAGGCAGCTCTACGACTTCCTCCCCGACGCCGTGGTGGGCAGGTACTTCGGCTACGAGCCGTTGCCCAACGGCGACTTCGCCATTACGCACGAGGACCTCCTGGCCGGCAGCCTCGAGCGGATCCACCGGCTGCAACCGGTCCGCTGAGTACCCCGGCACCAGTTGGCCCTCTCCGACGGACAGTTGATCTCCCTGCGTGGTGTGCTGGTGACGCTGCTCAACCGGCTATGTCATCGCGTTGCAGGTGCATGGCATTGAAGGGCACTCCGGCCTTGGCCCGACCGGTCCGTTCGCACAGTGGCTGAGCCGGGAGCACGGCTGGTCGATGGCGTGCGGTTGGGCCAGGGCGATCACTCACCACGCCGAGGGTGAGTCGCCTCTGTCGGAGCTCTTCCGGTAGCTGGACGAGTGGCGGACGAGCACTGCGGCCGAGTGGACCGTGGCAACCGGCTCCTGACCTGACGGGCCACGGTGCTCCATCACGCGGCGAGGGTGCCGGGGTGCGGGCTGGGGCTGTTCGATGCGGGCCGGCCCGGCAGGGGGCTGCCGGGCCGGTGGGAAGGGTCAGTCTGTGGTACTCCGGCGTCTGCGGGTGAGGCGGCGTCGGCCGAAGAGTGCGGCGAGGCCTCCTAGGAGGAGGGCGGCGGAGGCGGTCGTGGTCAGCTCGAGGCTGTCCTCGCTGGTTCCCGTCTGTGCGAGCTCGGTGGGGCCGGGGTGGGTGGGGAGGGTGTGGTGGTGCGGGGTGGGGCGGGGTTGGTCCGCCGGGTGGGAGCACGATGCGCAGGGCAACGGGCGTTCGGCTGGCTGGCTGGCGGGTCCGGGAGGGCCAGCGGGGCCGGCGGGGCCGGGCGGCCCGGGAGGTCCGGGAGGTCCGGGCGGGCCGGGGATGCCGGCTACTGAGACGCCGGGAATGCCCTGAGGGCCGGCAGGGCCGGTTGGGCCCATCGGGCCTTGGAGTCCTGTGGCGCCGGTTGCTCCGGTGAGGCCGGTCGCACCCGTGGCGCCGGTAGCGCCGGTGGCTCCTGCAGTACCGGTAGCGCCCGTGGCACCGGCGGGGCCGACGGCTCCGGTTGCTCCCGTCGCTCCGACCGCTCCGGTGGCGCCAGCTGGGCCTGTTGCCCCAACCGCGCCTGTAGGCCCGGCGGTGCCGGTGCTTCCCGTGGCGCCGGTAGCGCCCGTGGCGCCTGCAGGGCCTGGGGCACCCGTAGCTCCTTGGGCCCCCGTCGCACCGGTGGCACCCATGGCGCCAACTGGCCCGGTTGCTCCCGTTGCGCCGGTTGCGCCTGTGGCCCCGGCTGCGCCGATGGCACCCGAGGCACCGGTCGCGCCTGTGGCTCCCGTCGGGCCGGTTACACCCGTCGCTCCAGTTGGCCCGGTCGCGCCAGTTGCTCCGGTCGCACCTGGTGTTCCAGTAGCACCAGTCGCGCCAGTTGCTCCGGTGGGCCCGGTCGCTCCCGTCACACCGACTGCTCCGGTGGTGCCTGTCGCTCCGGTTGCACCTGTTGCACCTGTTGCACCGGTCGCGCCCGTCGGTCCGGCGGCTCCCGTCGGGCCGGTCGAACCAGTTGCACCGGTTGCACCGGTGGATCCAGTCGGGCCCGTTGCCCCGTCAGCTCCCGTTGCGCCGGTGGCTCCTGTCGCTCCGGTTGCACCGGCTGGTCCGGTGGCTCCCGTCGGGCCGGTCGAACCACTGGCTCCGGTTGCACCGGTTGCACCGGTTGCACCGGTTGCGCCTGTGGCACCAACTGCGCCGGTCGCTCCAGTCGGGCCTGTCAGCCCGGTTGCACCAGAAGATCCGGTTGCGCCCGTCGGACCAGTGGCGCCGGTTGGCCCAATGGCGCCCGTTGCACCGACTGCTCCGGTAGCCCCTGTGGCTCCTGTCGCGCCTGTCAGGCCGGTGGCTCCTGTCGGGCCGGTCGCCCCTGTGGCCCCGGCTGTGCCCGTTGCACCGGTGATACCAGCTGCGCCAGTGGCGCCCGTCGGGCCAGTGGCCCCGGTGGCGCCGGTTGCGCCGGTGAGGCCGGTGGCTCCTGTCGGGCCGGTTGCGCCGGTGAGGCCGGTGGCTCCTGTCGGGCCGGTTGCGCCGGTGAGGCCGGTGGCTCCTGTCGGGCCGGTTGCGCCGGTGAGGCCGGTGGCTCCTGTCGGGCCGGTTGCGCCTGTTGCACCCGCCGCGCCGGTGGCGCCCGTCAAGCCGGTCGCACCCGTTGGACCAGTTGGACCTGTTGGCCCGGTCGGCCCAACGGCGCCCGTTGCGCCGACCGCTCCCGTAGCTCCCGTCGCCCCGGTGGCTCCCGTAGGGCCGGTGGCTCCCGTGGCTCCCGTGGGCCCCGTCGGGCCGACCGGGCCGATGAAGGTGGCTCCGGTTTGGTCGGCGGCGGCGGGGCCGTTGTTGGTGAGGTCGGGGTCGGGGGTGCTGGCGGTGACGGTGGCTTGGTTGACGGGGATGGTGGTGGTGGCGGCGGAGACGGTGCCGGTGACGGAGATCTGGACGGAGCTGCCGGAGGGGAGGGTGGGGACGGGGCAGGTCATCTGGGTGCCGCCGCCGCCCGTGAGGGTGGTGAGGGTGCAGGGGCCGCCGGTGCCCTGGGTGACGGTGGCGGTGGGGCTGAGGATGTTGGGCGGGATGCGGTCGCTGACGACGACGCCGTAGGAGGGGTCGGGGCCGTTGTTGGTGGCGGTGATGACCCAGGTGATGGCGCCGTTGGGGGTGATGTTCTTGGTGCTGAGCACCTTCTTGATGCTCAGGTCCGCGACCGGCGGGTTCTGGGTGACCCGGACGTTGGCGAGCAGCGGGCCGCAGGCGGTACTGGAGCGGGTCTCGTTGGAGGTGAAGCTGATGGTCGGGTTGTCCGTGCCGGCGGTGAAGGTGTAGACGCTGTCCTGCCAGTTGCCGTTGTCGAGCTTGGTGGTGCCCAGCGTCTTGAAGCTGGTGGGGGCGCCCCCGGTGCCGGAGACGGTGAAGGGCTGGCCGTTCGCCAGTTGGGTGGCGGTGCAGCCGTTCCAGGTGTTGGGGCTGTTGCCGAAGGTGACGGTGACGGTGGCGCCCTGCTTGACACCGGTGAGCTGCTGGCTCAGCGAGCTCGCGGAGGTGGTGTTGAGGTCGACCGCCTGCAGGCCGTCGGAGCGGTGGGCGAAGGCGGGCGAGTACACCTCGGTCGCCCCCGTCCAGCCGGTGGGGCCGTTGACGTAGGTGTACACCTGGTCGCCGCCGGAGACGACCGGGCTGGCGAACGTGCCGTTGACCACCCCCACGTCCTGGACCGGGCCGCTGCCGGCGTGGGTGAGCATGGGCCACGGCGTCGCCGCGGCGGCCACGAGGATGCCCACCAGGACGGCGCCGCGTGCCAGCCGCTTGTGTGACGACTGCCGCTGTCTTCCCATGCTGTCTCGCTTCCCCGGGAGGTATGGGAGGGTCGAGTGTCAGCAGAACCCGCCGGAGCCGGGCCCGCGATCTGAGCGGCCGTCAGCCGGGGCCGGGAGGGTGAACGGGAGCGCAGGCGTTGCGTCATCCGGTGGAACCGGGGAGTGGGCGGCCCCGGCCGGACCGGACGGATCGTCAGAATGGGCTGTATGCCCCGAGCATCCTGTTCGATGATCGTGAAGGACGAAGCCGCCACGCTGGCGGAAGTCCTGGCCGACGCCGCCGCCTTCTGTGACGAACTGGTGGTCGCCGACACCGGCAGTACGGACGGCACCCAGCGGATCGCCGCCGAGGCGGGCGCCGTGGTCGTCGAGGTGCCCTGGACGGACGACTTCGCCGCCGCCCGCAACGCGAGCCTGGCAGCCTGTACGGGCGACTGGGTGGTCTGGCTGGACGCCGACGACCGGGTGCCGCCCGCCGCGCAGCGGGCCTTCGCCGAGGTGATCGCCGGGCTCGGTGAGGATGTGGACGCCTTGGTGACGCCCTATCAGTACGGGTTCGACCCGACCGGGGAGCGGTGCACCTTCACCGTGCAGCGCGAACGCGTGCTGCGCCGTGCCGCCGGGCTGCGCTGGACGGGCGCGGTGCACGAAGCGGTCGACCTGGCGGCGGCCCGGGTGCGGGAGGTGCCGGAGCTGGTGGTGGAGCACCGCCGCACCGCCGAGCAGGCCGCCCGCGACCAGGGCCGGAACCTGCGCATCCTGGACGGGCTGTACGGGCGCGGCGACCGCACGCCCCGGACGCTGTTCTACCGGGCCAACGAGCTGCGCGACCATGCCCGGCACGCCGAGGCGGTGGCCGCCTACGACGAGGCGCTGGCCACCGAGCAGCCGGAGTGGGAGCGTTACTACTCGCTGCTGTCGCAGGCCGAGTCGCTGCTCGCGCTGGAGCGCTGCAGCGAGGCGGCGCAGGCGGCGCTGGCGGCCGTCCAGCTCGATCCGGGGCGGCCGGAGGCCTGGGTGGCGGCGGGAAAGGCCTACTACCAGCGGAAGTTGTGGGCCGAAGCGGTGCCGTTCTTCCAGGCCGCGACCACCGCGAACCGGCGCCCGGCCACCGGCTTCAGCCGGGAGACGGACTACCAGTGGGTGCCCTGGGACTTCCTCGCGGTCTGCCTGGGCAACAGCGGGCGCGCGGAGGAGGCGCTGCGGGCCGGGGCGGTGGCGCTGCGCGGCAATCCCGACCCGGAGCGGGTGCGGGGGAACCTCTCCTGGTTCGTGGAGACGCTGCCGGCCGCCGGGTAGGCGCTATGGCCTGTCGGCCAGCAGGTCGCGGAGGAGTTCGGCGAGGTGGCGGGCACGGCGGCCGCCCGCGAGTCCGGCGATCTGGGTGCGGCAGCTGAAGCCGTCGGCCAGGAGGAGGGTGGTCGGGTCGGCGGCGCGGACGGCCGGGAGGAGGCGGCGTTCGGCGGCGGCGACCGAGACCTCGTAATGCCCCTGCTCGAAGCCGAAGTTGCCCGCCAGCCCGCAGCAGCCCGAGTCGAGCTGCTCGTTGTCCAGGCCGAGCCGGGCGGTGACGCGGCGGTCCGCCTCGGTGCCGAGCACGGCGTGCTGGTGGCAGTGGACTTGGGTGAGGGAGCGGGCCGGGGCGGTCGGGAGGGGAACGCCGGTCTGGTCCAGGAGTTCGGCGAGGGTGCGGACCCGGCCCGGGAGGTCGCCGGCCGAGGGGCCGAGCAGGCGGGGGAGTTCCTCGCGGAGTGCCGCGGTGCAGCTCGGTTCGAGGCCGACGACCGGCAGGCCGGGTGGCAGGGCGCGCAGGCTGCGGCGCAACACCTGGCGGGCGGTGCCGAGTTGGCCGGTGGAGAGCCAGGTCAGGCCGCAGCAGACCGGCCCGGTGGGCAGGCGGACGGCGAAGCCGAGCTGCTCCAGGGCCTCGACGGCGGCCTGGGCGGGGGCCGGGTCGAGCAGGTTGGAGAAGGTGTCCGGCCAGAGCAGGACCGGGGTGGCGGAGGGGAGTTCGGGGTGAGCGGCCCGGTAGCGGCGGAACCAGTGGGTGAAGGTGTGGCCCGGCAGGGCGGGTACGGCGCGGCGTGGGTCGAGGCCGCCGAGGCGCGCCAGGAGGGGCGAGCGGACGGCCCGGTTCGCCAGGCCGGGGGCGAGGGCTGCCGCGCGTAGCCACAGGGGCAGCCAGCCGAGCGAGTAGTGCGAGCGGGGCCGCAGGCGCCGCCGGTAGTGCTGGTGCAGGAACTCGGTGCGGTAGGTGGCCATGTCGACGTGGACGGGGCAGTCGCTGGCGCAGCCCTTGCAGCCGAGGCAGAGGTCGAGCGCCTCGCGGACCTCCTCGGAGCGCCAGCCGTCGGGAACGAGCTCGCCGCGCAGCATCTCGGCGAGCAGCCGGGCCCGGCCCCGGGTGGAGTGCCGCTCCTCGCCGGTGACCATGTAACTCGGGCACATCACACCGGTGCTGGTGTCGATGCACTTGGCCACGCCCACACAGCGGTGCACGGCGGTGAGCAGGCTGCCGCCGTCCTGCTCGTACGGGAGGGCGAGCGGCAGCAAGTCCCTTCCGGGGAAGCGCAGATCGGCGTCGAGCGGGCGCGGGTCGACCAGGGTGCCGGGGTTGAGCAGGCCGGTCGGGTCCCAAGCGTGCTTGAAGCGGCCGAAGAGCTCGATCACGGCGGGCGGGTACATCCGGGGCAGCAGTTCGGCCCGGGCCTGGCCGTCGCCGTGCTCGCCGGAGAGCGAACCGCCGTGCGCCACCACGAGATCGGCGGCCTCGGTCATGAAGGCGCGGAACTCCGGCAGGCGCGCGGGGGTGGTGAGCGGGAAGCCGAGCCGCAGATGGACGCAGCCCTCGCCGAAGTGCCCGTACGGGACGCCGCGCAGGCCGTGGCGGCGCAGCAGGTCACGCAACTGGCGCAGGTAGGAGCCGAGTTGTTCGACCGGGACGGCCGAGTCCTCCCAGCCGGGCCAGGCCTGGCTGCCGTCCGGGAGGCGGGTGACGATCCCCGCGCCCGCCTCCCGGACGGCCCAGAGCTGGCGCTGCTCGGCCGGGTCGGTGACCAGGGCGGTGGTGGCGCCTGGTTCGCGGCGGACGGCGGCGGCGAGCGCCCGGGCGGCGTCGAGGGCCTCGGCGGGGGTGGCGCCGCCGGTCTCCAGGAAGAGCCAACAGCCGCCCTGGGGAAGGTGCGCCAGCGCGGGCGGCCGCCGGCCGGCGGCGATCAGGGCCTCGATCAGGTCGGTGGCCATGCCTTCGACGGTGAGCGGTCGCAGTGGCAGCAGGGCGGGGACGGCGTCGGCCGCCGCGGTCTCGTCCGGGTAGCCGGCGATCAGCAGGGCGCGGGCGGGCGGGGCCTCGACCAGCCGGACGGTGGCGCCGAGCAGCAGGGCGCAGGTGCCCTCGGTGCCGGTGAAGGCGCGGGCCAGGTCGTAGCCGTGCTCGGGGAGCAGCGCGTCGAGGGCGTAGCCCGAGGTACGGCGCGGGAGCCGGGGCATGCCGGTGCGCAGCTCGGTCAGGTGGGCGGCGGCGAGATCCTGCAGGGCTCGGTGCAACTCGCCTTCACCGCCCGGGCGTTGACGCAGGAGCGAGCGTTCGGCGGGCGTGGTCGGGCCGGTCAGGGTCAGTTCGGTGCCGTCGGCCTTCAGGACGTCCAGGGAGTGCAGGTTGTCGGAGGTGCGGCCCCAGGCGACGGAGTGGGCGCCGCAGGAGTCGTTGCCGATCATGCCGCCGAGGGTGCACCGGCTGTGGGTGGACGGGTCGGGCCCGAAGCGCAGCCCGTACGGCCGGGCGGCGGCCTGGAGGGAGTCGAGCACGACGCCCGGCTCGACCACGGCCGTGCGGGTGTCCGGGTCGACGGAGCGGACCAGGCCGAGGTGGCGGCGGAAGTCGAGCAGGACGGCGCCCGGCCCGATCGCCTGGCCGCCGACACTGGTGCCCGCGCCGCGCGCGACGACCGGCACGCCGCGCTCGCGGCAGACGGCGAGGGCGGCGTGGACGTCCGCCCGGTCGCGCGGGCCCACCACACCGAGCGGGACCTGCCGGTAGTTGGAGGCGTCCTGGCTGTGGACCGCGCGCTCGGCGGTGTCGAAGCGGACCTCGCCCCGGACGGCGGCGGCGAGCGCACGCTCGAGTTCGGTGCGGCGCTGCCGGGCTCGGCGGTCGATGGCCATACCGGGATCATCTCAGGACGGGGCGGCCGGAGGGCTGTTGGCGCCCCGGCGCGCCCGACTGCGGGACGGCGCGGTGCGGGGCGTGCCGGGGCGGTACCCGGCGGGATCCGGGCCGTAGTGGTGTGACATCCTTGCCGGGCATGAGAGATGATCTTCACCCCGCACCTGGCCAGACCCCTGCCCCGAGCGCGTACGTCTCCCGGCTGCCGATCGGCGAGCGGATCGAGCTCGCGGAGGGCACCATCGCGAGCTGGGGGAACTTCCCGTTCGAGGGCGATCTCCGGGTCAAGATCCTGCAGCCGCCCGTGCTGCCCGAGCCGCCCCGGCACGGTGAGGACGGACCGGGCAGCTGCGGTCAGTGCGCCCGGCCGGACGGTGAGTTCCTCTGGACCGACGAGCACTGGCGGCTCACCGGGATGGCCGAGCCCACCGGGGTGCCGGCCGTGCTGCTGCTCCAACCGCGCGCCCACCACGACCTGTTGGACCTGCCGCCCGAGCTGTCGGCCGGCCTCGGGCCGATGCTGCAGCGGGTCGAGAAGGCGGTGCTCTCGCTGGACGGCATCGCCCGGGTGCACGTCAGCAAGTGGGGCGACGGCGCCGCCCACCTGCACCTGTGGCTGACCGCCCGCCCCGAGGGGATGGTCCAGCTGCGCGGCACCTGCCTGGCGATCTGGGACGACGTGCTGCCCAGGCTCCCGGAGGAGGAGTGGCGCGAGAACGGACGCCGGATCGCGGCGGCGATGGCCGCCGGGGGCGGCACCGCGCACGTCTGACCCGGACGTCCTCGGCCGAGGGGTGGTCAGGCCGCGCGGCGGCTGACCGCTCCGCGGGCGATGTGGGAGAGCTTGGCGAGCTCGAAGGCGGCGTAGGCACCGCTGGCGAGCAGGGAGAACTTGACGCCCTCGCGGCCGTCCGGGCGGCGGAAGCCCTCGGGCAGGTAGGTGCGGTAGTGCTCGGCCGCGCGGTTGAAGAACTGCGGGCGCTCGGCGCGCGGCACGCAGCCGGCCAGGTCGAAGATGAACAGGTACTGCCGGATCATCCGGGTGAAGAGGTGGGAGAGCGCCTGGGCGGCCTCGGCCCCCGCCTCGTGCAGGAGCTCCTGGCTGCGCTCGTACTGGGTGAAGACGTCGAAGTGGCTGCTGCCGGGCGAACCGGTCGGGTGCACGGTGTGGCGACGGCGGATCCGCACGCACTCGCGGTCGAGCACGGCGACCCGCTGGGCGGCGAGCAGGGCCTGGTGGACCACCGGCAGCTCCTCGTACTGGCCGTCCGGGAATTCGGGCAGGCTCTCGCGGCGCAGCAGCCGGTCCCAGACCAGCGGCGGGGCGCCGAACAGCTCCGGGCGGGCCAGGCCGGGGCGGACCTCCGGGCCGGCGGCGGCCAGCAGCTGGGCCGCGCCGCCGGACCAGCTGCGGCCGCGGTGCTCGCGCGTGTGCCCGAAGAGCAGCACGTCGAGCTCGCCGGTCTCGGCGAGGCGGTCGGCGAGGGCCTGGAGGCTGTCCGGCTCGAGCAGGTGGTCGGCGTCGAGGAAGAGCAGGTAGTCGCCGGTGGCGCGGGCGGCCCCGGCGTTGCGGGCCCGGCCGATGCCGACGGCGGCGTTGAGACGGAGCACCTGGACCCGGGGGTCGCGCATCTCGTAGGCCTCGGCGAGCCGCTCCGGGCTGCCGGGGGAGCGGTCGACCACCAGCACGATCTCGAAGGCGCGGAAACTCTGCGACAGCAGGGAGTCCAGGCAGTCCTTGAGCTGATCCTGCGCATCGTAGGCGGGCAGGACCACGGAGATCAGCGGCTTGGGCGGCTTCACAACCGGGGGCGCGGGCGGGGTCGACGCGTGCGAGGGCATGGGCGGGAGGCTAGAAGGCGTGTACACGTCCGAGCAAAGCCCATAAATGCCATGAAATGCCTCAGAGCCGGTCAAATGGGCGGGAGTGTGCGCGATATCTTCACCAGGCGGTCACGGCGCGTGGTGTTGACAGTGGCCTGCCGGTCACCGGCGGTAGCCGGACGGACATAGGGGAGGGCGCCCGGGTACGCCGCAGGGGCGGCACCGGAGTGGTGCCGCCCCTGGGGCCGATCGCGGGGCGATCAGTACGCGCTGTGGGTCTGCCAGAAGGCCCAGGCGCCGCACGGGCTGCCGTAGGTCTCGTTCATGTACTGCAGGCCCCACTTGATCTGGGTGGCCGGGTTGGTGCGCCAGTCGGAGCCGGCCGAGGCCATCTTGTTGCCCGGCAGGGCCTGGACCAGGCCGTAGGCGCCGGAGCTCGGGTTGGTCGCGGTGACGTTCCAGCCGCTCTCGCGCTCGATGATGTTGTTGAAGCACTGGAGCTGACCGGCCGGCACGATCTGCGCGGCGATCTGCTGCGGGGTGCCGGTCGGCGCGGCGTTGAGCGCGGCACGCTGCTGCGAACGGGAGGCGGCGTCGGCGGCGGCCTTCGCGTCGGCCTTGGCCTTCGCGTCGGCGGCGGCCTTGGCGTCCGCGGCGGCCTTGGCGTCGGCCGCGGCCTTCGCATCGGCGGCAGCCTTCGCATCCGCGGCGGCCTTGGCGTCGGCGGCAGCCTTCGCGTCGGCGGCGGCCTTGGCGTCCGCGGCGGCCTTGGCGTCGGCCGAGGCCTTCGCATCGGCCAGGGCCTTGGCCTGGTCCTGGGCGAGCTTGGTGTCGGCGGCGGCCGAGCTGGCGGCGGCCGCCTGAGGCACGGCGGCGACGGCGGAGGGGGCGTCCTGCGGCAGGGCCAGCGCGAGGGTCGCGGAGCCTGCCACCGCGAGGGTGGCGACACCGGTGATCAGGGCGTTACGGCGGTTCTTGAGCAGCTGCATGGAGGGGGACAACCTCTTCTTCCGTCGAGCGGGGCCGCGTCGGGCACACGGGTATCGCGAAGCGTGTTCGTGGGAAACAGGCCCGCATGCCGTGTCGGACGGCCTTGGCACCCCGGCTGCGAAGCCGAGGCGGGCGGGAGAAGCGCGGACCGGGCCGGTGCACACCACACCGAACCGCCGCGCTGCCTTGCGACCTGGACATTCTTGGCAGACCCGCGCGGCGGGGGCAAAGCCCTCCGGTACTACTGCCGGTCGTAGTCACGGCAGAGCGCCCGGTGCGGGGCCAGGCGCTTCGGATCTCTATACCCGGGCCCGGCCGTGGCAAAACCTCCGGGCTCCACCGCGCCGAGGGCAGCCGTCTGACCTGCGCTCTTCGCGGTCACCGCCGCCCGCTCAACCGGTGGCGGCGGACGGCCTGCCCCGGCCGGACGGCGTTGGCGGAGGTCGGCCGGAGCCCGTCGACTATCCCCAGCAGTAGGTGCGCAATGCCGTGTGGGCGGCCTCACAGGAACCGGGCGCCGGGTTCGGCGGAGGGTGAGCGGGCGGACACGGCTCACGGCTCGTGGCGAGCGGCCGACCCGCCCCGTTCAGCCGCCGGACCGCCGTTGCAGGCCGCGCAGGTCGCGAAGGGTGCCCGCGCACACCGCCGCCAGGAGCAGCAGGCCCACGCCGGAACCGGTGCCGGGCGGGCGGGAGCCGTCACCGGTGGCCGAGCGGCCCGTAGGGTGGGCCGGACCGGAGTGATCAAGTGGACGAGGGGTGCGGGGGAATGAGCGGGATCAGGGGAGAGTTCCTGGCGGCGGCGCGGGTGGCGGTGGAGCTGCTGCGGGCACCGGAGGTGGCGGCGGCCTGGGAGCGGCCGAGTGTGCTGGCCCAGTTCCGGGTGAGCGGGCTGGCGGGCCATCTGGCCAACCAGGTGCTGGTGCTGCCCGGGTTGCTGGCCGCGCCGGTGCCGCAGTGCGAGACCGTCCCGGTGGTGGAGCACTACGCGCGGGCCTCCTGGGTGGACGCGCCGGTCGACTCCGAGGTCAACGTGATGATCCGCGAGGGTGGCGAGGAGCTGGCCGCCGGCGGGCCCCAGGCGCTGGCCGAGGAGACGGCGGCGGTGCTCGCCGAGCTGGCCGACCTGCTGCCGGGAGCGCCGGAGCGGCCGGTCCAGGGCCCCGGCTGGGGCTGGGCGCTCACCCTGGACGAGCTGCTGCTGACCAGGCTGATGGAACTGACCGTGCACGGCGACGACTTGGCGGTGAGCGTCGGTCTGCCCACGCCCGAGTTCCCGGCCGGCGCGGTCGAAGCCTCGATCGGTCTGCTGTCCCGGCTGGCCGTCCGCCGCCACGGCCCGGCGGCCGTACTCCGGGCCTTCACCCGGGCCGAGCGGGCCCCGGAGCGGATCACGGTCTTCTGATCCCGAGGTTTACGGGGTGGGGTCGGGTGGCGAGAGAAAGGGGATGACGAACGGTACGCGGGTGGGTGCGGTGACGGGTGTGGTGGTCGCCGAGGAGGTGCGGGAGGCGCTGGCGGCCCGGGTGCCGGTGGTGGCTCTGGAGTCGACGATCATCTCGCACGGGCTGCCGAGGCCACGGAACCTGGTGGTGGCACGGGAGTTGGAGGAGCTGGTGCGGGCCGGCGGGGCGGTGCCCGCGACGGTGGCCGTGCTTGACGGGGTGCCGCACGTCGGCCTCGGCAAGGAGGGCCTGGAGCGGATCGCCACCGATCCGGGGCTGCGCAAGTTCGGGTTCCGGGATCTGGCACCCGCCCTCGCGACCGGCGCGAGCGGTGCGACCACCGTCTCCGGCACGGCTTTCCTGGCCGCCCGCGCGGGAGTGCGGGTGTTCGCGACCGGCGGCCTCGGCGGGGTGCACCGGGAGTGGACCACCACGCAGGACGAGTCCGCCGACCTGGCGCTGCTCTCGCGGACCAGGATCACCGTGGTCTGCGCCGGAGTGAAGTCGATCCTGGACGTGCCGGCCACCCTGGAGCGGCTGGAGACCCTGGGCGTCGGCGTGCTGGGCTACCGCACCGCCACCTTCCCCGGCTTCTACCTGAGCAGTTCGGGCCGCCCGGTCGACTGGACGCTTCAGGAGCCCGGCCAGGTCGCCGCCGTGATGCGCGCCCAGGACGCCCTGGGCGGGCTCGAGTCGGCGCTGATCGTGGCCAACCCCGTACCGGAGCAGGAGCAGTTGGACCCGCAGCTGCACGACCGGGTGCTCGCCGAGGCGCTGGCGGCGGCCGAGCTGGCGGGAGTGCGGGGCCAGGCGCTGACCCCGTACCTGCTCGGGTACCTGGTGGACCACACCGAAGGCGCCTCCCTGGAGGCCAACTTGGCGGCGGTGCGGGGCAATGTCCGGCTCGCGGCGCAGATCGCCGCGCACTGGGCGGGCGGTGCGAGGTGAGCCCGCAGGCGCTGCTGCTGATAGGCACCGTGGTGACGGACGTGGTCGCCCGCCACCACGGTCCGCTCGCCCCGGGCACGGACACCCCCGCGCGGACCGAGCTGCGCCCGGGCGGGGCGGCGGCCAACGCGGCTGCCTGGGCGGCGCGTTCGGGCGAGGTGGAGGTGCGGCTACTGGCCCGGGTCGGCGCGGACTCGGCCGCCTGGCACCGGGCCGAGCTGACGGCCGCCGGGGTGCACCCGCACCTGGTGGTGGACCAGGAGCGGCCCACCGGGGTGGTGGTCTGCCTGGTGGACACGGAGGCCGAGCGGAGCTTCGTGACCGACTTCGGCGCGGCGGCGCAGCTCGGCCCGGCCGACCTGTCGCCCGAACTGCTGGCCGGCGCGGGCCATGTGCACCTCTCCGGCTATCTCCTCTTCTCGCCGCCCGGGCGGGAGTTGGCCGCCCGGGTGCTGGCCGCCGGGGTGCCGGTGAGCGTGGACCCGGCCTCGACCGCGTTCATCGAGCGGTTCGGCCTGGACGAATTCCGCGCCGTCGTACGGGCTGCGGGCCTGGTGCTGCCCAACCTGGACGAGGCGCGGCTGCTGGCCGGGGTCGCCGACCCGGGCCTGGCGGCCGAGCGGTTGAGCACGGTGCACGGCGAGGCGGTGGTGACCGTGGGGGCGGCGGGCGCGGTGGTGGCGCGGGCCGGGAGGGTGCTCGGCCGGGTGCCGGGCGTCCCGGTCGAGGCGGTGGACAGCACGGGTGCCGGCGACGCCTTCACCGGCGCCTTCCTGGCGGCCCGGCTGGCCGGGGCGGGGCCGCTGGAGGCGGCGGAGGCAGGCTGTGCGGCGGGTGCGGCGGCGGTGACGTTGGTGGGGGGACGGCCGCTGCGCCCGGCAGGCCTGCCGGGCGCAGGTAGGACGGGTGTACGGTCTGGTGACCAGACCCGCCCAGGCGCCGAGTGAGAGTGGACCCGTGACCGCGAACCACACCAACGTCCTGATCATCGGCGCCGGCCTCTCCGGCATCGGCGTCGCCTGCCGGCTGCGCCGGGAGCTGCCGGACCGGGAGTTCGCGATCCTGGAGCGCCGCGAGAACATCGGCGGCACCTGGGACCTGTTCCGCTACCCCGGCGTCCGCTCCGACTCCGACATGTTCTCCTTCGGCTACGAGTTCCGCCCCTGGGACGGGCTCAAGGTGCTCGCCGACGGCGAGTCGATCCGCGGCTACGTCGCGGCCACGGCGGCCGAGTACGGCATCGACCGGGAGATCCGGTTCGGGCGCAGGGTGGTGGCCGCCGACTGGTCCGGCGAGCGGCAGCAGTGGACGGTGACCGTGCTGCGGGAGGAGAGCGGGGACAGCGAGACCTGGACCTGCGAGTTCCTGGTCACCTGCACCGGCTACTACGACTACGACCGGGGCCACCTGCCCGACTTCCCCGGGGTCGAGAGTTACGGCGGCACGCTGATCCACCCGCAGCACTGGCCGGCGGACTTCGACCACACCGGCAAGCGCGTGGTGGTGATAGGCAGCGGCGCCACCGCCGTGACCGTCGTCCCGGCGATGGCGGAGGCGGCCGAGCACGTCACGATGCTGCAGCGCTCGCCGTCGTACGTCTTCTCGCTGCCCTCGGTCGACCGGCTCACCGCGCTGCAGCGGAAGGTCCTGCCCGCGCCCTTCGTCCACCGGATGACCAGGCGGCGCAACATCAAGGTGCAGCGGGCCCTGTTCAAGGCCGCCCGGCGCTACCCGCGGCTGGTGCGCGGGGTGCTGCTGGCCGGGGTGCGGCGCCGGCTCGGCGCCGGGTTCGACATGAGCCACTTCAGCCCGAAGTACGACCCCTGGGACGAGCGGCTGTGCGCCGTCCCCGACGGCGACCTGTTCGAGGCGCTGCGGGCGGGCCGGGCCTCCGTGGTCACCGACACCGTCGAGACCTTCACCGCCACCGGCATCCGGCTCGGCTCCGGGCGGGAGCTGGCAGCGGACGTCGTGGTCACCGCCACCGGGCTCAACCTGCAGGCGCTGGGCGGAGCTTCGGTCAGCGTCGACGGGCAGCCGCGGGACTTGCACGAGGTCTGCACCTACAAGAGCGTGCTGCTCGAGGGCATCCCCAACCTGGCCTGGGTCTTCGGCTACACCAACGCGTCCTGGACCCTGAAGGTCGACATCGCCGCCGTCTACCTGGTGCGGCTGCTGAAGCACATGGACCGGACCGGCCAGGCGGTGGCCGTGCCCGTGGACCGGGGCGCGAACGCGACCGAGGCCGGCGTGGTGGACGAGCTGTCCTCGGGGTACATCCGGCGGGCCAAGGACATCATGCCGCGCCAGGGGCGGGACTTCCCGTGGCGGATGGTGATGGACTACCAGCACGACAAGAAGGTGCTGCTGACCGAGCCGGTCGCGGACGGCATCCTCGAATTCGGTGCGCGGCGGCCGTAGCGGTCAGTGCCCGTACGGGGGCTCGAAGCAGCCGGTCTCCGGGTACAGGCCGTTGACCGAGACCGCGTAGTTGGACGGCTGGACGAACGCCGAGACGCAGGTGTCCTCGTGCACCCGCAGCCCGATCCGGGCGCCCGGCGGGGTCACGTAGCGGTCCGTCTCGTAGCGGGCGGACATCGCCTGCACGGTGAGGTTCCCGCCCAGGCGCTCGCCCTTGGAGCCGGTCCGCTCCTCCTGGTACCCGAGGCCGGTCAGGGCCGCCTTGACGGCCTCCGGGGTCCACTTCTGCTGCTGCCAGAGCTGCCCCAGCACCGGCTCGATCCGGTCGGCCTCCCGGCGGGCGTCCGCCGCGTTCGCCGTGGAGATCTCGCCCGGGCGGCGGTAGGCGAGGTTGTCCCCGTTGTGCGGCGCGCCGTCCCCCGCACCCGGCTCCACGTACGGCGAGGCACCGAGCGGGCTCGGGGCGGCCGTGTCCGGCGAGGCGCCGAGG
Organism: Kitasatospora sp. NPDC002227; assembly: GCF_040296285.1. Lineage (NCBI taxonomy): Bacteria > Bacillati > Actinomycetota > Actinomycetes > Kitasatosporales > Streptomycetaceae > Kitasatospora > Kitasatospora sp. NPDC002227. Next base: position 139,727 of record NZ_JBEOWY010000012.1, on the reverse strand, counting down.
AGGCTCGGGGCGGCCGTGAAGCTCGGCGGAGCGATGGCGGCCGGGCCGGTGGTGCTGCGGGTGCCACAGGAGGTGAGGAAGAGCGCCGAGGCGAGCAGCAGGGCGGTGGCTGCCAGCGGGCGGCGGAGCGGAGTCGGCATGGTAAAGACTCTGCCAGGTCACCGAGCGTGAGCACGGCCGGGGTCAGGCCGGGTTGTGCAGCAGCAGGTCGTGGCCGAGCGGGGTCAGTTCGTGGCGGACCTGGCGGCCCTCGCGCTCGGTGGTGATGATCCCGGCCACCCGGAGCGCGGTGGCGTGCTCGGAGGCGCTGCCGGGGCTCAGCCCGACCCGGTCGGCGAGCTGGGCGGTGGTGCACGGGCCGTGGCCGACCGCCCGAAGGGAGCGGGCTCGGGAGGGGCCGAGCAGGAGGGCGAGGCCGTCGACAGCGGCCGCGGGTGGCTGCGGGCGGGAGCAGCCCGGGTACATGAGGACCACGGCGCCGTCGTCCTGCTCCATGGCGGTGAGCGTGTTGAGGAAGAGGTTGGGGCGCAGCTCCACGCCCCGGCCGCCGAGCTGCCAGCGGGCGTCCCAGACGGTGGCGAGGCGCAGCACCTCGTCGCCCTGCCAGTGCGCCCCGGGCTGCAGGCCCGTCAGCATGCTGCCGGTCCCGTTCTCGGCGGCACCTCGTGCGCGCTGTGCGACGTCGGCGCCGAGCCGGTGCCGGATGTCGGACCAGTCCGGCGCGAGGCAGGACCGGAAGACCGCCCGGGCGGCCTCGGCGACCGGGCGCAGCGCCTGGGCGCCCTGCTCACGCAGGTCCTGGACGATCCGGGGCAGGCCGGGGCCGTCGCCGTAGAAGGCGAGGTCGGCGCGGATGCGGCCGTCAGGAAGTGCGAGCATGGCGTCGAGCTCGTCGTCCAGCCCCCGGCTGTCCGGGCCGCTCCGGCTGGAGAGGAAGTCGGGGATGCCCTCCGGGCTGGCGTTGACCAGGTCCAGCAGGGGTGCGGCCCTGAGTGGTATCTGCGGGCGGACCCGCCGCCACCAGCGCTCGCGCCGGAGCGAGCCGCTCACGCAGTGGTGCTCGGCACTGGCCAGGCCGCCGAGCAACTGGTCCATCGCCGAGACGGTGAAGGTGGTCCGCGCCATGTCGGCCACCCCGAAGCGCAGTTCGAGCATCCCGACTCCGATCGCTCACACGTCCAGGGCGGGTCGATCATGCCTGGCGCCGGGCGGTTTGGCCAGTATTCGGCGAGGACCGAATAGCTCGGCCGCGCGCCGGGCCGCTGCCAGGATCGCGGTACGCGCCGCCCGCGCACTTCGGCGGAAGTCCGGGTGGCGCACTTCGATCAGCCGCACAACGGGGAGAAACCCATGAAGCTTCGCAACCCGCTCGGCCGCACGCTCGGCCTGGCCACCGCCACCACGGCGCTGGCCGCGGCCGCCACGGTGGCCGGCGTCGGCACCGCAAGCGCCCACCCGGGCGACAACGTCTGCCGCTACGCCCCGGTCACCGTGCAGGGTTACAGCCTGCTGCCGTGCGTCTACCAGGACAGCAGCGGCTACCTGCACGGCAAGGTGATCGCGACCGGCGGCTCCACCGACGTCTACCTCCACGTCCAGATCGGCTACCGGTGCGGGACTTCGGGCCCGGTGAACTGGACGCCCGGCACTGACACCCAGATCAAGATCTGGCCGGGCGGCGCGACCCTCTACACCTACCCGAGCGGTGGCGTCGGTGCGTTCCCGGGGTGCCAGGAGTTCTCCAAGACCTGGGTGGTCAACAACAACAACGCCTACGGGGACGTCGAGGCCGGTCCGATCTACATGTGATCCCTGGTGCGGGTGGTGGTCTCACGGGGGACCACCACCCGCACCTTCGGTCAGGCCGTCCGGAGCCGGGCCGCGGAGCGGGTGAGCCGGACGGCGGCCAGGACGGGGAGCGCGAAGCCCGCGAGGAAGGCGGCCAGGACGGCCGTGGGCGTGAGGCCGACGGGGGAGAGGGTGAAGGCCGCCGCGAGCACGGGCAGGACGACGAGCGGCGAGGCGAAGAAGAGGGCCGCCCGGATCTTCTCGGGGCGCGGCCACTGCGGGGACTTCCACAGCCGCCACAGCGCCGTGCCGGCCGCAGCCAGGGCGAGCAGCGGCCCGAGGGCCGGGACGGCGAGCAGCGGCAGTGGGAGCAGGGCGAGCAGCACGGTCAGCCTGGTGCGCCCGGGGCTCTCCGGCTCGGGCAGCGGCTGCCCGGCCTCGGCCAGGGCGGCGTCGGCGACCCGGCGCGGGTCGCCCAGCTGGTCGAGCACCAGGCGGACGGCGGTCTCGTCGGCGGCGTCGGTGTCCGCCAGGGCGGAGTCGATGTGCTCGGCGAGGTCGGCGAGGAGCTCGCGGCGGTGCTCGGCGGGCAGGGGAGCGGTGTGCCGCTCGACGGTGTCGAGGTAGGCGCGGACCAGCGGGTGGGTGGTGCTCATGGGGTCTCCCCAGGTGCGAGGACGTGGTCGACGGCCACGCGGAAGGCGGGCCAGAGGGTGGTGAACTCCGCCAGGGCGGCACGGCCCTCGGCGGTCAGGGTGTAGTAGCGGCGGGACGGCCCGCTGGCCGAGTCACGCAGGAAGGTGTCGGCCAGCCCGGCGCGGCGCAGGCGGGAGAGCAGCGGGTAGATGGTGCCCTGACTGGTGGCCAGGGCATGGAAGCGCCCGAGCTCCTGGAGCAGCTCCACGCCGTAACGGGGACCGTCCCGGAGCAGGGCGAGCACGCAGTACTCGAGCACACCCTTGCGCAGCTGGGTGGCGATCGCGCCGTCCGCCGGTGCGGGGCCACCCCCCTTGTCGGTCGGGTCGTGGTCGGTCATGCCAGGTACCATGCACAGCAAGGTAGCAGGCGGAGCCGGAATCTCCAGCGTCGCACCGGGCAGGATCCGGTGCCCGATCGGGCGGCACGCGCAGGGCGACCGGCATGACTGACCGGATGAGCGGTCAGCTGGGCGTGGCGAGCTTCGTACCGATCGCAGGGCGGGCGGCATGACCGAAACCTGATTGCGCGACAGGTCGGGAATCTGGGATCTTGCCCGAATGGTCCATGCTCTCGAACGTCTGGTCGTCCGGCACACCCTCCGCCTGCCCGCCCCCGGCGGGCCGGCCGGGCGGGGTGAGACGGCCGCGCGGCAGCTGGACGTCGCGCTGCTGTCGGTGGGGTTCAAGCTCTCCGGGGAGCTGCTCCGGTGGCTGTCGGGGCTGGCCGAGGAGGCCGTGGCCGAGGTGGGCGCGCGCACCCTGGCCACCGTCCGGGAGCTGGTCGGCGACCACGTCGGGCACAACGCGTACTTCATCGACTTCCCGCTCAACGTGCCGAGCAGCGAGCAGTTCTGGGCGGAGTGCATCGCCAAGGCCCTGGCCGACGACGGGGCGCGCGAGCCGGTCCTCGCCCAGCTGGGCGCCGGGGTGGTCGACCTGCTGACCCTGCCCGCCTACGGGCGCTACCAGCACAGCCACCAGGACCTGCTCGCCGCCCAGCCGGAGTTGGTCGCCGCCGCCGGGGACAGGCTGACGGTGCTGCACCTCGGCGGGCCCCTCGCCGAGGAGGTGACCGCGCTCTACCTGGCGCTGGCCGGCAGCAGCACCCCGCTCGGCGAGGCGGGCCTCGCCGACCTGGGCGTGCTCGCGGGCGAGTGCGTGGCAGGGCCGCAGCCCGAGGCGGTCCCGGTGCGGGAGAGCCGCGCCGTGGTCAACCTCGCCCGGCTCGGGCACGGCGCGCCGCTGCTGGCCGACACCGTCACCGACGTGCTGCGCCTGGCCTGCGCGCTGTCGGAGGGCGACGTGACGCTGGTGACGCCGACCCGCTTCCGTGCCCTGCCCCGGCGCACCCGCCGCGCGCTGCTGGCCGCGCTGGACGCGGTGATCGCCGCCGCACCCGCCAGGCTCGCGGACGTCAACGCGCACCGCGAGGCCTTCAAGCGCCTCGGCGAGCGGCTGCACCCGCACGAGTACCCGCACTGGCCGCACGCCGCCGAGGTGTTCGCCGTGGCGCGCGGGGAGCAGGTGGCCCGCTCCTTCGACAGCCTGCTGGAGGAGCTGCTCGAGGGCGGTGAACTGGACCGGGCCGTCGATCAGTTGGCCGCCGCACCCGGGCGGCTGCTGCGCGCGGTGGACCGGCTGCTGCGCCGGTGCGAGAGCGAGGAGCAGTACGGGACCGTGCTGGCCGCCGTCGAGCGTGCCGCGCCTCGGGCAGCCGGGCGGGTGCTGCTGGCCGTCCGCGAGCACCTGCAGAACCGCTGGTTCGCCAGCCGCAGCGCGGAGCGGGTCTTCGTCAACCAGCGCGGCCGCGCGTGGGTGAGCCGGGACGACCGGCCGCCGCTGCCATCGGTGGTGCGGGAGCGGCTGACGGCCGTCCTCGACGCCGAGCTGCGCAGCCGACTCCCCTCCGTCGAGCGGATGTTGGTGGACCCGGCGATCCTGGACGTCGCGCTGCCGCTGAGCGGCCGGGCCACCACCGGCGGCTTCGGCGTGCTGCCCCGGGGCTCGTACCTGCCGGTGGAGGGGGAGCTGCTGCGGTTCTTCGTGTACTGGAAGCAGAGCAGCCGCGACACCGACTTCGACCTCTCGGGGCTGATGCTGGACGACAAGTACCGGACGGTCTCCTGGCTCTCGTACACCGATCTGCAGCGGGCGGAGGGCGAGCACTCGGGGGACATCACCGAAGCACCGGACGGTGCCTCGGAGTTCATCAACCTGCGGCTCGGGGCGGTGACCGGCGACTACATCGTGCCGCAGGTCAACATCTACTCCGGGGAGGGCTTCGAGGAGGTCGAGGAGTCGTTCTTCGGCTTCATGCTGCGTGAGAGCGAGCAGCTCGGGCGGCCGTTCGAGGCGCGGACGGTGCGGATGAAGTCGGAGCTGCGCGGGCCCGGGCGGGTGGCGCTGCCGCTGGTCTTCGCGCGGGTGGGGGACGACTGGTACGCGAAGTGGCTGCACTTCTACCTGAAGGGCTACCCGAGCGGCAACCGGGTGGAGAACAACCGGGTCTCGGTGGCGCAGCTGGTGCAGGGCGTGGTCGAGCGGCAGTATCTGACGGTGCGGTACCTGACGGGGATGGCGGGGGCGCAGGAGTGGGACGGTGTGACGCTGCCCGAGGGCCCGGTCACCTTCGTCGGCCTGGCGCGCCCCGAGGGGCTGCACCCCGACTCGGTGGTGATCACCCCGGAAAACCTGCGTGACCTGGTCCCGGCCTAGCTGCTAGGTTCTGGTCCGGGCGAGGCCATGGACGGGCTTCCTTCTCACCAATCCTTGAAACTAGTCCGTCCGCTCTCCTCCCCGCTGACACACGCCGGGTTGCCGTACAGGCAGCCCGGCGTCGTCGCGTTTCAGGGGCTGTGCACCAGGTCGGTGATGCCACGGAGGGCCAGGCGGATCGGGTCGGCGGCGTCCGGGGCGAGGACGACGGCCGGGCGGTGGCCGCTCTCGGTGAGGTCGGCCCAGGTGCGGTGGAAGGAGCTGCCGGGGGCGGTGGACGAGCGTGGGGCGGTGGGGTCGAGGACCAGGGCTGTGGTGCGCGGCGGGGGTGTCTGCTCGAACTCCGAGGCCATGGCCGCCAGGGCGCGGGCGGCCGGCTTGAGGGTGCGGTCATTGGTCAGCAGGCCGAGGCCGTACTCGAGTTCGGGGAAGTCGGCGAGTTCGCGGGAGACGTCGTGCGAGCACCACCAGGTGATGCCGAACAGGTCCGGGCAGTCCAGGGCGGCGCGGACGGTGGCCTCGGTGAACTCGGCGGCGTGCTCGGGCGGTACGTGCGGGGCCGGGGCGCCGACCTCCTGGAGCCAGACCTGGCGGCCCGGCCGGTCGGCCCAGGCGCGGGCCAGTTCGACCAGGTAGGCCGCGTGGGTGCGGGTGGCGCTCGCGGCGTGGCCGTAGCGCTGGGCGGTGCCGTTGAAGACCCAGGAGTGCACGGTGGTGACGTCGCCGAGCCGGGCCGCGTGAGCAGGGGTGAAGGGGTGCCCGTCCTGGTACCAGGCGGCGTCGTACTCGGCGTGGGTGTGCAGCCGCCCCGGCGCGGCCTCGGCGCAGACGGCGAGCAGCTCGCCCAGCCAGGCGGCGGCCTGCTCGGGGGAGCAGCGGTCCGGGTCGGGGTGGGGTCCGTCGGAGAACTGGTTCACCTCGTTGCCGAGGGTCAGCCCCAGGAAGTTCGGGCGGTCGGCGAGCGCGTTGCCGAGGGCGTGCAGGTAGGCGCGTTGGCCGGCCAGGGCCTCGGGGTGGGTGAAGAGGTTGCGGCGGTGCCAGGTGGTGAGCCAGGCGGGGATGAAGTCGAAGCTGGAGAGGTGGCCCTGGAGGGCGTCCACGGCGACGTCGAGGCCGCGTTCGGCCGCCGCGTCGACCAGTCGGCCGAGCTGGTCCAGGGCCTGCGGGCGGATCAGGGTGCGGTTGGGCTGGAAGAGCGGCCAGAGGGCGAAGACCCGCAGGTGGTCGAGGTGGAGCGGGGCGAGCGAGTCGAGGTCGCGGCGGACCGAGTCGAGGTCGAAGTCGAGCCAGTGGTGGAACCAGCCCTTGGTGGGCGTGTAGTTGACGCCGAGACGGGGCACGGCTGGCCTCCTCGAGGGAAGGGCCCGCGCCTGGGCAAGGCGCGGGCCCGGGTGGGTCAGCCGCAGTCGGTGACGCGGTCCAGGGTCACGTACCCGTGGTCGGCGGCCAGCTGGTGGTCGTAGCAACTCCCGTCGGCCGAGCGGCCGGTGTAGTGCTCGGTGGCGCTGCCGTCGGCCTGGACGAGTGTGCCGGCCTGGCGCTCGAGGACGCCCTGGGCGGTGAGCCGGTCGTCGGTGGAGTCCAGGGCCCGCCAGTGCTGCCCCTGCTGGGCGGTGGTGCTCAGGTGGCGGGCCACGGTCGCCTGGCCGCGGACCAGGTAGCTGTCGGCAGCGGTGCCTGGGACGTACTCGCTGGTGATGTCGATCGGGTAGGACCAGTTGCTGCGGGTCACCTCGGGGTGGGCGTGGCCGCGGCTCACCGTGGTCTGCAGCCAGCCGCTGTCGCGCTGCGAACTGACCTGCTTGGCACCGCCGTTGCTGATGGTGTCCAGGTTGGTGTACTCGCCGTGGCGGTCGAGCCGGGTGGTGATCCGGCCGCGCGAGGTGTCCACGTAGCCGCTGACCGTCCAGTCGCGGGAGGCCGTGGCGGAGATCAGGTCACTGCCGTCCGCCTGGGTGGCCGTGGTGGTGGCCAGCTGCGGGGCGGGCTGCACGGTGTCGACGGTCACCGCGCCCGAAGTCTGGTGCAGCAGCGGGTCGGTGGAGAGGAAGAGGCTGCCGTCGAGGGTCCACAGGTCGGCGATCCCGGCGGGCGGCAGCAGGGTGACGGTGTGCGGCTTGCCGTCCGTGAGGGTGCCCGCGAACGGGGTCAGGTCGAGGTCGTAGGGGAGGGTGCGGAAGGCGTCGATGCCGGGGATCGGCCGCCACATCAGCGGGCTGATGCCACCGGTGTAGATCGCGGGGAAGGGCTGCACGGTGCCGGCCGGGCGGCCGTCCACCTGCACCTGGATCTCCCGGTAGGTGCCGCCGCCGCAGAGCCCTTCGTCGGCGTGGGCCGCCGCGTAGTCGTCGGGCACGTTGGCGTACCAGAACTCCTCGCAGCCGCCGCCGCGGGCGTAGACCTGGAGGTGGGCTCCGGTGAGGTTGCGGGGGAAGGAGAGGGTGGAGGTGGCGGACTGGCCCTTGCCGAGGCTCCACCAGCCGGGGGCGGTGGTGGACTGGGAGACCGGGAGCACCTGGTCGGCCGTGGCGGCGGCCGGGTGGTGGCGGTCGGCCTGGTAGTAGGTGATCGTCATCGTCATGTGGAAGACGCCGGTGTAGGTGGAGTTGACCAGGTTGCCGAGGTCGACCACCAGCGGCTGCGGGGTGCGCAGCAGCGGGGAGAAGGCGGTGAGGTCGGTGTCCACGTGCCACTTGATGCCGTCCGGGTCCGGCTCGGGGGTGGAGGTGCGCAGCACCTCGGCGCCGCCGATCCACACCCCCGCGAGCCGGTCGTACTGGCGGCCGGCCACGCTGCCGGACCAGTCGAGCACCACCTTGGACCACGGACCGGGGCAGTCCGGCGGCGGGGTGAGGGTCGAAGTGAACGGCTGGCCGAAGGAGTTGGCGAAGTCGTGCTGCATCGCGGTGACGGTGCAGTGCGGGGTGTCCGGGCGGCTGACCGGGGGCAGCGCGGTGACCGGGTCGGCGTAGTTGGTCTCGACCTTGCCTGCCAGGGCTGCGGAGTGGGGTTGTGCGGCGGCGGCCGGGGTGACCGGCAGGGCGAGGGCCAGTGCGGCGGTGGCGAGGGCCAACCGACGTAGCAGCTTGGGGGCTTGCACATGTGCTCCTGGTGAGAGGGTTAACCGGTGACGGTGATGCCGTCCGGGACGTTGCCGACCGTGACCGGGGCGCCGGGGGTGCCGGTGGCCGGATCGACGGGCCGGATGTCGTTGGAGCCGGAGTCCACGGCCCACAGGGTGCGCCCGTCCGGTGCGAAGGCGAGTGCGTAGGTACCGCCGCCGGTGGGGATCAGCGCTCCGGCGGTGCTGCTCGCGGTGTCCACGGGCACCACCCCGCCGGATCCGCTCGCCGCCACGTACGCGGTGCGGCCGTCCGGGGAGACGCTCACGTACTCCGGCCCCGAGCCGACCGGCACGGTGGCCGTCACCTGGTGGGTGGCGGTGTCGAGCACCGAGACGGTGCCGGAGCCGTTGTTGCCGACGTAGGCCCGGCGGCCGTCCGGGGTGAAGGCCACCCCGAAGGGGGCGGCGCCGACCGGCACGGTGTGGCTGACCGTGCGGGTGGCGAGGTCGACCACGCTGACCGTGCCGTCGGCCTGGTCGGCGACCCACAGTTCGGTGCCCGCCGGGTTGACGCGCAGCCGCTCGGGTTGGCCGCCGACCTTGACCGGAGCCCCCACGGCCAAGGTCGACGTGTCGATGGGGTGGACCGTGCCGTCGCCGAAGTCGCTGACCCAGACGGTGCGTTGGTCGGGCGTCGCGGCCACGTCCGCCGCGACCGCGCCGGTCTTCACCGTCGCGGTGACGGCGTTGGTGGTGAGGTCGACGACGGTCACGTCGTTGGTGTTGTTGTTCGCGACGAACAGGCGCCCGGCGGCGGTGGTCATCCCGTCGGGGCCGCTGCCGACACTGATCGGCGGCCCGGCGTTGTGCGTCCGGGTGTCGACCGGAGTGACAGTGTTGTCACTGTAGTTGGAGACGTAGGCGGTCGGAATGGACTGGCCTGGAGTCGCCAAGGTCACCAGCAGACGGGTGCGGGCGAGCACGGCTCCGGCGGGGGTGCGGGCGGTGAGGGCGAGCTGGTAGTAGCCGGTGGGGGTGTCGGGGGCGGCGGTGAGGGTGAGCGCCGTGGTGGCGGTGGCGCCTGCGGAGGCAGTGACGGTGCCGCTGCCGGGGCTCGCGGTGAGACCGGCCGGGGTGGTGGACTGCCAGGTGACGGTGGCGGGTTCGGCGCCGAGCGCGTTGTCGACCTTGACGGCGACGGTGGCCGTGCCGCCCGGGGCGAGCCGGGTCTGGCCGGGGTCGACGGCCAGGGCCGCGCGGGTGGTCGGCGGGAAGACGGGCTTGCCCGAGCCGAAGGAGGGCGGCGCGCCGTCCGGGCCGCTGCCCCAGGCGTGGTCGGGGGCGGCGCCGAGGGTGAAGTCGAGCCGGCGGACGTGGTCGAGGTCGACCCAGCTGCGGGTCGAGGCGCGGCCGTCCACGCTCAGGTGCTGGACGTAGGTCTGTCCCGCGCCGGCCGCCGTGACGGTCAACTCCCGTCCGTGCGGACCGTGCAGGGTGGCACGGGGGAAGAGCGGGCTGCCGAGCACCAGCAGCGGCACACCCGGGGTCTGCGGGTAGAGGCCGAGTGCTGACCAGACGTACCAGGAGCTCATCGCGCCCAGGTCGTCGTTGCCGGGCTCGCCGCCGGGGCCGAGCACGTACAGGGAGTCCATGATCCTGCGGACGGTCTGCTGGGTCTGCCAGGGCCGGTGCAGGGAGTTGTAGACCCAGGGGGTGCCGAAGGCCGGTTCGTTGCCCTGCCAGTGGTACGGCAGGTCGGGGCCGGCGTTGAGCTGACCGAAGTACGCGTCGAGCTTGGCGGCGGCCGCCGAGTCGCCGCCGAGGCCGTCGGCCAGGCCGCGCAGGTTCTGCGGCACCATCCAGGTGTACTGGGCGGCGTTGCCCTCCTGGAAGCCGCTCTGGCCGAAGCCGCCGGTGGTGGCCACCGGGTCACCGGGCGGGAAGGCGCCGTCCGCGTCGCGCGGGCGGACGTAGCCGGTGGCGGTGTCGAAGAGGTTGGCCCAGTTCTGTGAGCGCCGCTGGAAGCGGTCGGCCACGGCCCGGTCGCCGAGGGCGGTGGCCAGGCGGCCGACCGAGAAGTCCGCGAGGGCGTACTCGAGCGTCTCGGAGGCGCCGTTGGGCACCGGGCTGATCGAGTCGGAGCCGACGTTGGGCACGTAGCCGGTCTTGATGTAGTCGGCGCCGTGCGGCCGTTCGACGTACCAGCCCTGGCCGGGTGAGCCGGTGCCCTCGGCGCCGTGCACCATGGTGCGCAGGGCCTTGGCGGCGTCGAAGCCGCGGGCGCCGAAGGCGTAGGCCCCGGCGAGCACCGGGTCGGCCGCGTCGCCGTTCATCACGCCCGTGTAGCCGTTGGCGACGGGCCACTTGGGCAGCCAGCCGCCCTGGTCGGCGTCGTTCAGGAGCGAGGTGGCGAGGTCGCTGGTCTCGTCCGGGGCGAGCAGGGCGATCAGCGGGATCTGGGAGCGGTAGACGTCCCAGCCGGAGAGGTTGGCGTACTGGGCGTGGCCGGGCGCGGCGGTGTGCACGGCACCGTCGAAGCCGGGGTAGCGGCCGTCGGCGTCGCTGAACAGGTTGGGGTGCAGCAGGCAGTGGTAGAGCGCGGTGTAGAAGGTGGCCTGCTGGGTGCGGGAGCCGCCGGCGACGGTGATCCGGCGCAGGTAGTCGTTCCAGCTCCGGTGCGCCTGGTCTGCGACCTTGGCGACGTTCCAACTGCGGGCTTCGGAAGCGAGGTTGGCCTCGGCTCCGGCGGTGCTGACGTAGCTGACCGCCGTCTGCATCCCGACCGCCGGGTCGGTGCGGGCGTCGAAGCCGACCCAGCCGCCCTGGGCCCAGCTGCCGGAGCTGGTGAACGGGCGGTCGAAGCGGGCGGCGAAGTAGACGGTGTAGGTGTCGGGCTGCCCGCAGAAGTGGCCGCTGGTGACGGAGCCGGTGATCTCCCGGTCACCGACCAGCTGGAAGTGCGCGTCCGCTCCGCCGCTCTGGCTGGCGGCGGTCTTGACCAGCAGGCGGGCCTGGTCGGTGGCGGGGAAGGTGAACCGGCCCAGGCCGGTGCGGCGGGTGACGGTCAGTTCGGTGCGGACGCCGCCGGCGGTCACGGCGTAGGAGCCGGGGTGGGCGGTCTCGGAGGCGTGGTCGAAGGGCGCGGTGGCCGTGCTCGGGTCGGTGGGGAGCGGGCCGGCGAGCGGGAGGACCGGGAAGTCCCCCGCGACGGCGCAGCCCGGGCCGGAGAGGTGGGTCAGGCTGAAGCCGGTGATCGTGTGGTCATTGATGTCGTAGCCGCCGCCGGGGGGCTTGGACGGGGTGTCCGGGCTCCACTGGAGCATGCCGAAGGGCAGGTCGGCGCCGGGGAAGGTGTCGACCTGGCCGACCACGGCGCCGCCGCTGCCGGTGCCCGCGAAGGGGTCGACCAGGGCGGCGGGGTCGGTGACGGGGGCCGGTGCGGCGGCCTCGGCGGCCAGCGCGGTCGGGGCGGCGGTGAGGGTGAGGACGGCGGCGAGGAGGAGGGCTCGGAGGCGGGGCACGCGGCGGTCCCTTCGGGACGCGGGAGCAGGGAGGAGAGGTGGGTCGGCGGGCGGCTGCGGGTGGGTGCGTGGCTGGGCGCGCTTGCTTTTCAATGTCACTGCCCCGCGCCCCTGGGGTGCTGCCCCTGAGGTGGCTGGCGCAGCCCCGGGCTCAGCAGTCGGCGCGGTAGAGGAAGTGGGCCAGGTTCGGGTCGTGCAGGTTGTCGCGGGTGATGCTGGCCAGGTTGGTCCGGATCGGGTCGGTGACGGGCTTCTTGCCGATGGCGTTGGCGAGTTGGTCGACGGCCTGCTGGCCGATGCCGTACGGGTCCTGCGAGATGAGGGCGTCCACCGCGCCGCTCTCCAGGGCCTGCACCTGCTGCGGGCCGGCGTCGAAGGAGACCACCTTGACCTTGCCCTGGCGGCCGGCGTTCTTCAGGCCGGTGGCAACGCCCTCGCCGGTCTGGGAGTTGGCGGTGAAGATCCCGGTGATGCCGGGGTGGGCGGCGAGTTCGTCGCCGACGGCGGAGGCGGCGCCCTGGGCGGTGTCGCCGACCTGGCGGACGTCGTCCACCTTGAGGCCCGGGTACTTGGCGGCGAGCTGCTGCTTGAAGCCGTCGATGCGGGAGTTGGTGGTGGTCGTGGTGAGGTCCGGGGTGAGGACGGCGATCTCGCCGGTGCCGCCGAGGAGCTGGGCCATGGTGTCGGCGGCCCGGGTGCCGCCCTGGGCGTTGTCGGAGGAGATGTGGGTGACGCCGAGCGAGGTGTCGGTGAGCGAGGTGTCGACGATGGCGACCTTGGCGCCCGCGCTCTGCAGCGTCTTGACCGGGGTGGCCAGCGAGTTGGGGTCGACCGGGGAGATCAGCACGCCGCTCGGGCGGCCCGCGGTGACGCTGTTGACCGAGCTGACCTGCTCGGGGACGCTCCAGTTGGCCGAGCCGGTGGCGGTGAAGGAGAAGCCGAGCTTCTTGGCCTCGGCGCTCGCCCCGCACTTCATGGTGATGTAGAAGGGGTCGCCGGTCTTGCCCGCGACGAAGGCGATGCTGGTGCCGGAGCCGCCGCCCGCGGAGCTGGAACAGGCGGCGGTGAGCACGGCGAGGGAGAGGACGGCGGCGGAGAGGTACCTTCTGCGCACGGTGGTTGCGGTCCTTTCGGCGAGCGGGGGTGGGGGAGGGTCAGCGTTGGCGACGGCGCCGGCGCAGCTGGTCGGACCAGACGGCGAGCACCAGGACGGCGCCGACGGCGACGGTCTGCCAGAAGGACTGCACCTGCAGGATGGTGAAGCCGCTCTGCAGCACGGCGGGGATGAACACCCCGATCACGGTGCCGATCACCGAGCCGCTGCCGCCGAACAGGCTGGTGCCGCCGAGCACGACGGCGGCGATCGCGTTCAGGTTGTCCTGGGTGCCGCTGGTGAGCGTGGTGCTGCTGAAGTGGGCCAGGTTGAGCACCCCGGCCAGGCCCGCGAGCAGGCCGGAGAGCGCGTACACCTTGACCAGGTGGCGGTCGACCCGGATGCCGACCCGCTGGGCGGCCTCGGTGTTGGAGCCGACCGCCAGGGTGTAGCGGCCGAAGCGGGTGAGGGCGAGGGTGGCGGCCGCGCCCGCCGCGACCAGGACGGCGATGACCACCAGCCAGGGGATGCCGAGCAGGCTGCCGCTGCCGAGCGAGTCGGTGAGCCTGGTCGGCACGTCGCCCTCGTCCACGCCGTGGGTGAGGATCTGCGCGATGCCGAGCGCCATGCCGAGGGTGCCCAGGGTGACGATCAGCGGTGGCACCTTGGCCTTGGCCACCAGCAGCCCGTTGAGTGCTCCCCAGCCGAGCCCGGCGCCCGCGCCCGCCGCCGCGCCGGCCGCGATCACGCCCCAGCCGGACTGCGGGCCGGTGCCGAGCGCGCCCATCACCTTGGCCGAGACGACGCCGGAGAAGATCAGCACCGAGCCGACCGAGAGGTCGATCCCGGCGGTGACGATGACGAAGGTCTGGCCGACGGCGAGCAGCACCAGGATGGCGGACTCGGTGGCGATGCTGCGCAGCTCGAAGACGGTGGCGAAGGCGTTCGGCCGTAGCGCGGAGAAGACCGCCACCAGGGCGAGCAGCACCAGGAAGGTCCAGAGGGTGTTCTGGCCGCGGGTGCGGCGCAGCAGCGCGCGCAGGACGGTCACGGCGTGTCTCCTTCCTCGTGGGTGAGCGCGCCGGTCATGGCGGCCACCAGCTCCTCCAGGGAGGTCTGCGCGGCGGTGAACCGGGCCACCCGGCGGCCGAGCCGCAGCACCTCCACCCGGTCGGCCACGGAGAGCACCTCGGGCATGTTGTGGCTGATCAGCACCACCGAGACGCCCCGGTCGCGGACCCGGCGGATCAGGTCGAGCACCCGCTCGCGCTGGACCACACCGAGGGCGGCGGTGGGCTCGTCCATGAAGACCACCCGGGAGGCCCAGGCCACCGAGCGGGCGATCGCCACGCTCTGCCGCTGGCCGCCGGAGAGGGTGGCCACGGGGGCGTCCAACTCCTTGAGTTCGACGCCGAGTTCGGCGAATGCCTGGACGGCCCGGCGGCGCATGGCCCGCTTGTCGAGCACGCCGAGGGCGCCGAGCAGGCCGCCGCGCAGCTGCTCGCGGCCGAGGAAGAGGTTCGCCGCCGCGTCGAGGTCGGCGGCGAGCGCGAGGTCCTGGTAGACCGTCTCGATCCCGGCGGCCTGGGCCTCGCGCGGGCCGGCGAAGCCGACCGGGTGTCCGTCGAGGAGGATCTCGCCGGCGTCCGGGGTGATGGCCCCGACCAGGGTCTTGACCAGGGTGGACTTGCCTGCGCCGTTGTCGCCGACCAGGGCGACCACCTCGCCGGGGTGGACGGTGAAGGCGGCGCCGTCGAGCGCCTGGACCTGGCCGAAGGTCTTCACCAACCCGGTTGCGGCCAGCAGGGGTTCGGGCACCGGTCTCCTCCCGCCAGGAGTCGTCGGGACAACGTTGTCGCGGTTGGCATGTACTCACGGAGCGTTGGGTGCTGTCAAGGCCTGCGACCGCAACTCATGTCGCAGAAGTACCGGACGGCAGAAGGTTTTTGATTCCGGCTCCGGGGATACGTCGCTATTCGGCGCGACAACGTTGTCCGACCGGCGGGAGGAGGCCGAAGTGGCGGGCAGGCCGACGATGAAGGACGTGGCGGCGGTGGCCGGGGTGGGGCTCAAGACCGTCTCCCGGGTGGTCAACGGCGAGCCGGGGGTGCGGGAGGAGACCGCCGAGCGGGTCCGCAAGGCCGTGGAGCAGCTGGACTTCCGGGCCAACGACGGCGCCAGACTGCTCCGGCAGGGGCGGCGCACCAGCAGTGTCGGACTGATCGTCGAGGACGTCGCCGATCCGTTCTACTCCACGCTGACCCGTGCGGTGGAGGAGGTCGCCCGGGCGCACGGCGCGCTGCTGTTCAGCGGCTCCTCGGCCCAGGACCCGGAGCGGGAGCGGCAGTTGGCGCTGGCCTTCGGCGCGCGCCGGGTGGACGGACTGCTGGTGGTGCCGACCGCGGCCGACCACGGGTACCTGGCGGGGGAGACGGCCGCGGGCACGGTGGTGGTGGCCGTGGATCGGCCGCTGGCCGGGCCGGAGGTGGACACCGTGCTCTGCGACAACGAGGGCGGCAGCCGCTCCGGCGTCGAGCACCTGCTGCGCCAAGGGCACCGCCGGATCGGGTACTTGGGCGATGCGCCGGGCATCTTCACGGCGGCGGAGCGGCTGCGCGGCTACCAGCGGGCGATGGCCGCGGCCGGGTGCGAGAGCAGACCTGAGTGGGTCTCGATGGGCCGCCCCGACGCGCTGGGCGTGCGGCTCGCGCTGGAGCGGATGCTGGCCGGGCGCTGGCCGGTGACGGCGCTGATGTGCGGCAACAACCGCACCAGCGTGGCGGTGCTGCGCGAGTTGGCCGGCCGCGAACGGCGGCCGGCCCTGGTCGGCTTCGACGACTTCGAGCTGGCCGACCTGCTGCCGGTGCCGGTCACCGTGGTGGCCCAGGACGCCGGCCGGCTCGGGTGGACGGCGGCCGAGCTGCTGTTCCGCCGCCTGGCGGGCGAGCGGGGGGCGGCGCAGCGGATCGTGCTGCCGACCAGGCTGGTGATCCGGGGCAGCGGCGAGGCGGCGCCGTGAGAGAGGGGCGGGCCCTGACGCTGGGGGACGTCAGGGCCCTGGGCAGAGGGCTCTCGGGTGTCAGTTGAGCGGGGACCAGCCCTGGGTCTGGGCGCCGCTCGCCGGGTTGGTGGTGACGGTGGTGGTGCGGGCGGTGCCCGGGGTGTCGAGCACCAGGCCGGTGGCGCGGTTGGTGATGGCGATCGCGCCGGTCGCCGTGGACTGGGTGAGCGTCCACTTCTGGTACGCGCTGTTCGGGTCGAAGGCGTTCTGCACGGTCACCGCGCCGCCGGCCGATCCCGGGCCGGTCAGGGTGCCCGCGATCTGGGTGCCGGTGTAGCAGCGGTCGAAGATCCGTACGGTGCCGTCGCCGTTCGGGGCGAACTGCCACTGCTCGGAGGTGTGGGTGGCGTCCCAGGTGTTGATGTCCGCCACGCCGCCCGCGGGGGCGCTGCAGGTGCCCGCGACCTCGAGGGCCAGGCCGCCGCTGCCGCCGTTGGTCAGGCCGTGGAACCTGCCGTCGCCGACCAGTGCGGGGGTGACGGTGGCGGGAGCTGCGCTGAGCCGGTAGAAGGCCACGGCGTGCGGGGCCAGGGTGGCGCTGACGGTGCCGGTCACCGTGCCGGTGGCCTTGGTCCACAGCTCCTTGGACTGGTAGGAGGAGGCGGTCAGGCCGAGCGCGCCGAGGCTGGTCGAGACGGTCCGGCTGTTGGCGCCGTCCTGGTTGACCAGCAGTACGGCCGTGTCACCGTTCGCCAGCTTGCGCTTGAGGACCACCGGCGCGGTGTTGCCCGGGTTCGGCGCGGAGCCGACCAGGGTGGCCGGGGTGCCGAGGGAGTCCTGGTCGACCGCGATCATGTCGGTGTTCTTGTACAGCGCCAGCGCCGAGGCGGTCAGGCCGGTCGACCAGGTGACCCCGCCCGAGGTGTGCTGGGAGGCGGCGGCGGTGCGCAGGTCGGCGCCGGAGATGAGCGGGGCGGCCATCATCGACAGGATGGACAGCTCGGTGGCCGACTCGGTGTCGGTGAAGGGCTGGTGGCAGCTGCAGGTGTCGGTGACGCCCCACTTGCCGTACGGGTCCTGCCAGCCGGCGAAGAGCATGTCCAGGTCGTTCCAGTTCCCCGGGTGCGCGTTGTCCGGGTACTGCAGGGCCGTCTGCAGCTGGCCGTTGTACAGCACACCGCCCAGGTCGCTGCCGCGGTCGCCGCCGATCCGGCAGAGGTTGGCCACCTGGCCGCACCAGACACCGGTCGGGGCGTAGCCGGGGGCGTTGTACTGCGGGGTGCCGGCGGCCTGGACGACAGAGTCGCCGCGGGCCGGGTCGTCGGCGTTCAGCAGGTACGGCACGCCGGTGTGCACGGGCTGGGCGGAGACGCTCATGGTCACCCTGCCCTTGCCCTGGCGGGCCGAGGCGGCGTCCAGCTGCTGCTGGAAGGCCTGCACCCGGGCGTACATCGACCGGGTGAGCTCCTGGCCCTCGCCCTGGGTGCCGTAGTTGTGGCCGTCCGGGCCGGTGATCGGGCCGCCGTACGGGCAGTCGTCGTACTTCACGAAGTCGACGCCCCAGGAGACGAAGTCGTCCGCGTCCACGGCCTCGTGGCCCAGGCTGCCGGGGTGGCCCTGGCAGGTGGTGTAGGTGTCGGTGCCGTAGAGGCCGAACTTCATACCCTTGCTGTGGGCGTACCAGCTCAGGTACTGGATGCCGTTGACGGCCTGGCCGTTCACCACCTGGTCGGGGAAGTTGCGCGGGTCCGGCGTGAGGTGGCCCGAGGTGGGGTCGCTGCCGGTGCCGTCCAGGCCGCTGACCGGGTGGCCCGAGCCGTCGTAGAGCTGCATCGCGCCGTAGGAGTTCTTGACGATGCCGGTGCTCTGGCCGGAGCGGTGGTCCAGTGACCAGCCGTCGTCGATGGTCACGGTGTCGTAGCCGGCCGCGAGCAGGCCGTTGGCCGTCATGTAGTCGATGGTGTCGACCACCTGCTGCTGGGTGACGCCGGTGCCGAGGCTGTTCCAGGAGTTCCAGCCCATCGGCGGGGTGAGCGCCTTGCCGTTGTTCAGCGGCGGGGTGGCCGCGTGGGCGGCGGTGACGCCGAGCGGGGCGATGGTGAGCAGTGCGGTGCTCGCCACGAGCGCGACGGTGCGGCGCAGCGCTCCGCGGGCGTGCGGGGGCCGGGACAGGGCCATGGGTGGGGGATGCCTTCCGTAGGGCGAACCGGGCGCGAGGGGGTGCCCGGCTCCGCCATGTTGAGAATTATTTGATTCTGTTTGAATCTGTCAATGGCCTGGGTGGACAACTTGGCGTGGCCGGTGCACCCACTGGCCACTCCGGGGTCACCCGGGGGACGATGAAGCCATGGCCCGGACGAAGGCCCGACGCTTCACGGCCCGCAGCCTCGCGGGCCAGGTGTTCGCGCTGCAGGTCCTCGTGGTGGTGCTGCTGGTGCTGGCGGCCGTGCTCGCCCTCTTCCTGCAGTCGCGCCGGGACAGCACCGAGGAGGCCACCAGCCGCTCGGTCGCTGTCGCCCAGACCTTCGCCGACTCGCCCGGGACGGCCGCCGCGCTGCGCGCGCCGGACCCGACGGCCGTGCTCCAGCCCAGCGCCGAGGCGGCCCGCCGGGACTCGGGTGTCGACTTCGTCGTGGTGATCAACACCGACGGCATCCGGTACACCCACCCGCTGCCCGACCGGATCGGCAAGAAGTTCGTCGGTAACTACCAGCCCGCGCTGCAGGGGCAGGTGGTCACCGAGCACGTCAACGGCACGATCGGCCCGCTCGTGCAGGCGATCGTGCCCGTCCGGGACGGCAGCGGCGCGATCGTCGGGGCCGTCTCGGCGGGCATCACGATCAGCAAGGTCAGCGGTGTGGTCGAGCGCCAGCTCCCGCTGCTGCTCGGCGCCGCCGCCGCGGCGCTGGCACTGGCCACCGTCGGTGCCGCACTGGCCAGCCGGCGGCTGCTGCACCAGACCCACGGGCTCGGCCCGGCCGAGATGACGCGGATGTACGAGCACCACGACGCGGTGCTGCACGCCGTCCGCGAGGGCGTGCTGATCCTCGCCGCCGACGGCACCCTGCTGCTCGCCAACGACGAGGCCCGCCGCCTGCTCGACCTGCCCGCCGACGCCGAGGGCCGGCCGGTCGCCGGGCTCGGCCTGGACCGGGCGGCCACCGAACTGCTCGCCTCCGGCCGGGTGGTCAGCGACGAGGTGCTGCCCGCCGGGGCCCGCCAGCTGGTGGTCAGCACCCGCCCCACCGACCGCGCGGGCGGCCCGCCCGGCACCGTCGCCACCCTGCGCGACGCCACCGAACTGCACGTGCTCACCGCCCATGCCGAGGCAGCCCGCCGACGGCTCACCCTGCTGTACGAGGCCAGCGTCGGCATCGGTACCACCCTGGACGTGACCAGGACGGCCGAGGAGCTGGCCGAGGTCGCCGTCCCCGGCTTCGCCGACCACGTCACCGTCGACCTCGCCGAGCCGGTGCTGCGCGGCGAGGAGCCGGCGCCCGGGCCCGACACCCCGATGCGGCGGGTCGCCAAAGGCGGCATCGACGACTCCGTGCCGCTCTACCCGGTCGGCGAACGGATCACCATCCTCCCCGCCACGCCGCAGGCCTGGAACCTCGGCACCGGGCGGGCCGGGCTGCAGAGCGACCTGGGCACCTCCGCGGACTGGCAGAGCCAGGACCCGGAGCGGGCCAGGCAGGTGCTCGAGCACGGCGTCCATTCGGTGGTGCGGGTGCCGCTGCTGGCCCGGGGCGTGCAGCTGGGCCTGGCCAAGTTCTGGCGCTCGGCCCGCCCCGAGGCCTTCGACCAGGACGACCTCTCGCTTGCCGAGGAGATCACTGCCCGGGCCGCCGTCTGCATCGACAACGCCCGCCGCTACAGCCGCGAGCACGCGACGGCCGTCGCCCTGCAGCGCAGCCTGCTGCCCGGCGCGCTGCCCGAGCAGAGCGCCGTCGAGGCCGCCTACCGCTACCTGCCCGCCCAGGCGGGGGTCGGCGGGGACTGGTTCGACGTGATCCCGCTGCCCGGCGCCCGGGTCGCCCTGGTGGTCGGCGACGTGGTCGGCCACGGCCTGCACGCCGCCGCCACCATGGGGCGGCTGCGCACCGCCGTGCACAACTTCGCCACCCTCGACCTGCCGCCCGACGAGCTGCTCGGCCACCTGGACGAGCTGGTGGCCCGGATCGACCAGGAGCGGGAGGGCGACGGCGTGGTGGAGGTGACCGGCGCGAGCTGCCTGTACGCCGTCTACGACCCGGTCTCGCTGCGCTGCTCGGTGGCCAGGGCCGGTCACCCGCCGCCCGCCGTGGTGCACCCCGACGGCACGGTCAGCTACCCCGAGCTGCCCGCCGGGCCGCCGCTCGGGGTCGGCGGGATGCCGTTCGCCGCCGGGGAGTTGACGCTGGAGCCGGGCAGCCGGCTGGTGCTCTACACCGACGGCCTGGTGGAGGACCGCGGCCGGGACATCGACGAAGGCCTCGCCCTGCTGGCGGCCGCCCTGCAGGCGGCCGGGCCGGCCGAACCGGAGGAGACCTGCACGGCCGTGCTGGCCGCGATGATCCCGGGCGGCTCGGCGGACGACGTCGCCCTGCTGGTCGCCCGGACCAGGGCGCTGCCGCGCTCCCAGGTGGCCGAGTGGAGCGTCCCGGCCGAGGCCTCGGCGGTGGCCGGGGTGCGGGCCACCGTCGCGGCGCAGCTGGCGAGTTGGGGCCTGGAGGAGCTCGCCTTCAGCACCGAACTGATCCTCAGCGAGCTGGTCACCAACGCGATCCGCTACGGCAGCGAGCCGATCCGGGTCCGCCTGCTGCTCGACCGCGGCCTGATCTGCGAGGTCTCCGACTCCAGCGGCACCTCCCCCCACCTGCGCTACGCGGCCGCCACCGACGAAGGCGGCCGCGGGCTCTTCCTGGTCGCCCAGTGCTCCGAACACTGGGGCACCCGCTACACCGAGACGGGCAAGGTCATCTGGGCCGAACAGCACCTCCAGGGGGGCTGACCCGGTCGATCCGCTCCAGGATCCGCTCCCGCAGGCCGGGGGGCGCCTGCTCGTCGCCGCAGGCGCGCGAGAGCAGGCGGCGCACCGCCGGCTCGGCTTCGTCGTCCGGGCCGGGCCCGGACGGCACGTCGTTGAGTCCCATCGTCGTCACGTGCACCGAAAGGCCGCCGCGCGGGGCGAAATTCCTGACTGGTCAAGGGAATTGGGGCGGGCCGGCGGTTGCTGTTCTCTGGTCGTCAACTGCCACCGGGACTTACCATGTCGGTGGACGAACGAGGGGGGTGCCCTTTGGCGGGCGGGGGTTCGGAGCAGGGGCGGCGGCTGGAGAGCGGGATCGCCTGGGCGCTGCGGAACTCGGACGGGGTCATCGCGCTGTTCGGGGCGCTGACGGTGGGGCTGCTCGACGTGTTCGGCGGGGGGCTCGGTGACAACGTGGTCTCGGGTGCCACGCTGCTGGTGCTGGCGGCGTTGGTGTACGGGTCGCTGGCCGAGCGGCGGCGGCGGATCAGTGACATCCGGGAGGCCACCGCCGGGGCCCGGCAGGCGCTGGACAGTCTCACCTCGGTGCGTGAACTGGCCGGTCTGGAGCTGGAGAAGGCCCTGGCGCGGGCCCGGCAGGACACCGACCGGTGGGTGTTCAAGGGCGGGACGGGCACCTACCTGCGGGCCGTCACCCTGCCCGAGTGCGTCCAGGAGGCGCAGCGCCGCCGCCGCTCGCTCACCGTGAAGATCGACATCGTGCACCCCGGCGACGAACGGGCCTGCGCCGCCTACTCGCGGTTCCGGGAGACCTTCGGATCCCGGCCGGACGGCGCCCGGCCGGGCGGCTGGAGCGTGGAGCGGACGCGCAAGGAGTCCTACGCCACGGTGTTCGCCGCCGCCTGGTACCGCCAGCGGCTCGACACCTTGGAGATCGACGTCCACCTCTCCTCGGTCGTCCCGACCCTGCGCTTCGACCTGTCCGCGTCCTGCCTGGTCATCACCCAGGACGACCCGCGCCGGGTCAGCCTGTACGTCGAGCGGGGGCGCCCGCTCTACGACTACTACGTCACCGAGCTGCACCACTACCGGGAGCAGGCGGTCAAGGTCGACCTGCGGGACACCGAGCCGCTCGGCGACGACCCGACGGTGGAGGAGGCCAGGCGGCTCTTCGAGCAGCTCGGACTGCCGCTGCCCGCCGCGTTCTCGGACCGGGACGTCGGCGACATCATCGACAGGGCGCTGCACGCGGAGAACCCGTACCGCAGGTAGCAGCCGGAGGGAGGAGAGGATGCACCGCTCCACGGATCCACCCCGGCACGGCGACGGCGTACCCCGCGCGGGCCTGTTCACGACGCTCGACCAGGCGGCCGGGGAGGCCGAGGCCTCGCCCGCGCTGGACGGGCTGGTCGGCGGCATCCTGGCCGAGGTCGCCTCGGGAGCACGGCCGGTACGGGCGGTCGCCCACCCGCTGGGGTTCTTCTGCCTGCCGGTGCTGCGCGACGGTGCCCTCGGCGTCTGCGTACACGTCTTCGGCTCGCACGTCGAGCGACGCCCGGCCCGTACGGTGTGCGAGATCCACTGCCACAGCTGGGAGTTGAAGAGCAGCGTGCTGTACGGCCGGGTCGGCAACCTGCGGGGAGGCGTGCGCGAGGACCAGGCGCGCCCGACCCACCGTGCGTTCCGGGTGCACAGCTCGGACGGCACCGACGACATCCGGCCGACCGCCCGGCTGGTGCGCTGGGTCCCGCTGGGGGAGCGCAGCATCGGCCGGGGGGAGACGTACACCGTCGCGGCCGGGGAGTTCCACGCCACCGTGCTGCCGGGGGGTGCGCCCGCCGCCACCGTGGTGCTCGGCCGGTCCGTACCCGGCCTGCCGGACATCGTCCTCGGGCCGCTGGACGGGGTGGCCCGGCAGGAGACGCGGCGGCAGTGCGGCGCGGCCCGGACGGCCCGGATCGCCGAAGCGGCGGCAAGGAGGCTCGGTGAACACCCCATCGGCTGAGTTCGCGGGCACCGGATTCGAGCAGGAGTGCCGGGCGGCGGTCGAGATCGCCGAGGAGGCGGGTGCGCTGCTGCGGGCACGCTTCGGGAGCGGCATCCGGGTGGACAGCAAGGGTGCGGACGGTGATGTGGTCACCGAACTCGACCTCCTGGCGGAAGAGTTGATCGTCCAGCGGCTGGGCAAGCTGTTCCCCGGCGACCGGATCCTGGCCGAGGAGGGCGGGGTGGTGGCCGGCGGCACGCCGGCCGGCCGGACGTGGCTGGTCGACCCGCTGGACGGCAGCAACAACGTGGCCATCGGCCTGCCCGCCTACGGGGTGGGCATCGGGCTGTGCGTCGGGGACGAGCCGGTGCTCGGCGTGGTGCACGACCCGGTGACCGGGCGGACGTGGCGGGCGGTCCGCCGCGGCGGCGCCTTCGGCCCGGGCGGCCGGCTGCACGGGCCACCCGGGCCGCCTCCCCCGGCGGGGCCGGTGCTCGCCTGGACCCAGGGGCACGGGGTGCCGCGCGAGGACCTGGCCTGCCGCGGGCTCAGGGAGCGGCTGGAGCAGGGCTCGCGGCGGGTGCTGCAGCTCTGGGCGCCGCTGGTCAGCTGGGCGATGCTCGCCCGGGGCGACATCGACGGGTTCGTCGGGTACCGCGCGGAGGAGATCGACCTCCCCGCCGGGTACCTGCTGGCGGTCGAGGCGGGCCTGGACGTCCGGCGGCCGGACGGCGTGCCCTACCGGGGGCGGATCGGGGAGCGGGACTCCGACCGGACCTTCGTCGCCGGGCGGCCGGAGCTGATGCCGTTCCTGCTCGACGCCGTCGCCCGGGTGCGAGGGGGCTGAGCGGGGTCGGGGCGGTGGTTCAGGCCGGCGTCTCAGGTCAGCGTCTCAGACCGGCGTTTCAGGTCGGTGTCTCAGGTCAGCGCGAGTGCCGCCGTGGCCAGGGCGACGCCACCCACGGCGAGCACCGCGCTGGTCGCGGCCACGCCGCGCAGCGGCACCCGCAGGCCGAAGGAGCGGCAGCGCTCGTACCAGAGCAGGGTGGCCAGCGAGGCCCACGGGGTGACCAGCGGGCCGATGTTGGTGCCGATCAGCAGGGCCAGCAGCTGCTGGTGGTTGCCGGCCGGCACCGCCGCCTCCCCGGCCAGGTAGACCGGCAGGTTGTTGAGCAGGTTGGACAGGCCCGCGCCGACCGCCGAGGCTCGGAACATGCCGAGCACCCCGCCGTCCGCGCCGATCGCCGCGGCCAGCAGCCGGTGCAGCCCGTGCGCGTCCACCGTCTGCACCACCAGGAACATCCCCGGCACCATCACCAGCAGCCGCCACGGCACCAGCGAGGGCCGCAGCACCTCCGGGCGGCGGACGGCGAAGGCCGCCACCGCCGCCAGCGCGGCCGTGCCCGAGGACACCCAGAGCGGCACGCCCGTCAGCAGCGTCGCGAGCAGGAAGCCGACGCAGGCCAGCCCGCAGACCCGGAACAGCAGCGGATCACCCGGGTGGCGCACCGGCGGCGGCAGGTAGCCGTCCGCGCCCCGGCGCCCGCGCCGCCAGTAGAACCCCCAGAGGCAGGCCATCGTCACCAGCAGAGCCGCCGCCTGCGGCGCCCACATCACCCCGGCCAGGCCGGCGGGGGAGAGCGCGACCCGCTCGGCGGCCAGCAGGTTGGTCAGGTTGGAGACCGGCAGCAGCAGGCTCGCGGTGTTGGCCAGCCAGACCGTGGTCATCGCCAGCGGCAGCGGCGCGATCCCCACCCGGGCCGCCAGCGCCAGCATCACCGGGGTCAGCAGCACGGCGGTGGTGTCCAGGTTGAGGGTCATCGTGGTGACGGCCGCGAACGCCACGCAGAGTAGGAAGAGTCTCGGGTAGCTGCCCCGGCCGGCCCGGGCCACCCCGGTCGCCACCACGTCGAACACCCCGGCGGTGCTGGTGAGTTCGGCCAGCACGATGACCGTGCCGAGAAAGGCGATCAGCGGCGCGATCCGGGCACCCACCTCGCCCGCCGAGGCGGCGGGCAGCAGACCGGTGGCGAGGAAGAGCAGACCGCAGGTCAGCAGCGCCGCGGCCGTCCAGTCCAGGGGGTGCAGACGCCGGACGACCGGCCAGGTGGCAGACACGCCCGCCAGGGTCGCACACGCTCCGTCCCGAGTCGAGCCCGGCCCTCGGGCCCCGGGCGGTGGTTTACCGACCGCCGAACGGTCACAAGCTCTCTCCCATGGGGGCTTTGGACGCGAACCCGGGTGGCCCCGGGCCGATCGACTTCTTCATCAGCTACTCGCCGGCCGACGAACGCTGGGCGGCCTGGATCGCCTGGACTCTCGAGGAGGCCGGCTACCGCGCCTTCCTGCAGGCCTGGGACTTCGTGCCGGGCACCAACTTCGTGGACTTCATGGACCGGGGCGTCACCGACTCCGCCGCCACCATCGCCCTGCTCTCACGCAACTACGAGCGCTCCCGGTTCGGCCGGATGGAGTGGCAGGCCGCGCTGCGCGCCGACCCGGACGCCCCCGAGCGGCGGCTGCTGACCGTCCGGATCGAGGACATCCCGGTGGACGGTCTGCTCGC
Source organism: Kitasatospora sp. NPDC002227 (assembly GCF_040296285.1). NCBI lineage: Bacteria > Bacillati > Actinomycetota > Actinomycetes > Kitasatosporales > Streptomycetaceae > Kitasatospora > Kitasatospora sp. NPDC002227. The sequence goes on along the minus strand of NZ_JBEOWY010000012.1, from coordinate 114,322 downwards.
CACCCTCACCTACATCGACCTGGTGGGCATCGCCGAGCCCGCCCGGGCCCGCGAACTGCTGCTCGCCCGGGTGGTGCAGGCCATCGACGGCCGGGCCCGCCCCGACCTGCGGCCCCGCTACCCCGGCGGGCCCGGCGGCCCGCCCGCCGGCCCCGCCCAGCCGCAGGTGCCCGCCGCCCGCCCGGTCGGCGGGACGGGCTGGGCCGGGCGCCGCCGCCCGGCCGCCCCGCCCGAGTACCCCTCGGCCGACGCGCGCACCGGCGAGCGCGACGGCGTCAGCCTGCTGCACCTGGCGGGCCTCGCCTTCGGCCGCGGCAGCGACCCGGCCGAACTGCAGGCCGCCGTCTGGGGCGACCTGGTGGAGCTGGCCGACGCCGGCGCACCCACCCCCGAACTGGTCGTCGTCACCGGAGACCTGACCGCCTCCGGCAGCCCCCGCGAGTGCGAGCAGGCCCTGGGCTTCCTCACCGGCCTGCGCTCGCTGTTGGGCCTGGAGCCGCACCGGGTGGCCATCGTGCCCGGCGGGCAGGACGTCAGCCAGGCCGCCTCCCGCGCCTACTTCAGCACCTGCGAGGCCGACGAACTGCGGCCCGTCCCGCCGTACTGGCCCAAGTGGCGCCACTACGCCCGGCTGTTCCAGGACTTCTACCAGGGCCTCGGCCTGGTCTTCGACAGCGCCCAGCCGTGGACGCTCTTCCCCGTGCCCGAGCTCGGCACCGTGATCGCCGGGCTCAACTCCTCGATGGCGTACAGCCACCGGGCCGACGACCGGTACGGCTGGCTCGGCCCCGAGCAAACCGCCTGGTTCGCCCAGGCGCTGCGCCCGTACGAGGAGGACGGCTGGCTGCGGATCGGCGCGCTGCGCCACCCCGTCACCGCCCGCCCCGCCGGGGCCCAGACCGCCCGGATCGGGGAGAGCGCCGAACCGCTGCGCGACCTCGACCGGTTCACCCGGCTCACCGCCCCCAGGCTGCACCTGGTGCTGCACGGCCAGGCCGACTCCCGCTCGGCCGTCCGGACGCTCTCCACCGCCGCCGGGGAGGTCGAGGCGGTCGGCGTGGTCGGCCGTGGCACCCACCAACTGCTGCGGCTCACCCGTGAGGGCCTCACCCGCTGGCCCGCCTCCGGCGCCGAACCCCAGCGGACCGCGAGCGCCTGGCGCCGCGCCCACCGGGCCTTCCCGCCACCCGCCGCGGACGGCCCGCCCGCCCCGGCACACCCGGAGACCGCCGCCGAGCCGGCCGCCGGACCGGCCCGGGAGACCCGCGAACTGGCCACCGCGGCCGACACCCTGCTCGCCCGGGTCGCCGAGGTCTGCCGCACCCGGCACGAGGGCGCCCAGATCCGCCAGGTCACCGGCAAACCACCGGGGCTCCTGGTCACCTGGACCGAATCCGGCTTCGTGCGCCAGCAGCGGGTCGCCGCCTGCGTCGGCACCCCGACCGCCGAGGAGGTGGACCGCTTCGTGGACGCCGTGCACGCCGCCGGCACCGATCACGACGCCGAACTCGTCCATGACGGCCCGCCGCCCGCGCGCGAACTGCGCGACCGTGCCCGGCGGCGCGGCGTGCGGCTGCGCAGCTTCATCGAGTTCCAGGGCCTGCTCGACCTGCGCGGCTACGTGGCCGCGCAGAACGAACGGCTCAGCACCGACGGCCAGTACCAGCCCGGCCTGTACCTGCCGCAGCGCTACAGCGACGCCGAACGGCCCGGCAGCGTCGAACGCGAGGGCCTGGTGGACGAGATGCTCCGCCTGCTCGAATCCGACCACGGCCGGTTCCTGCTGCTGCTCGGCGACTTCGGCCGCGGCAAGACCTTCGCGCTGCGCGAGCTGGCCCGCCGCATCCCCGCCGAACTCCCCTACCTGACACCGCTGTTCATCGAGCTGAGCGCACTAGACAAGGCGCACTCCTTCGACGGGCTGGTGGCCGCCCACCTGACCGCCCACGGCCTGGACACCATCGACCTGCGGGCCTTCCGCTACATGCTCCGCCAGGGCCGGATCGTGCTGCTCTTCGACGGCTTCGACGAACTCCTCAACCGGGTCAGCTACGAGCGGGCCGCCGACCACCTCCAGGTGCTGCTCGACGCCGCCGTCGACAACGCCAAGATCGTGGTCAGCAGTCGCACCCAGCATTTCAGCTCCCAGGAGCAGGTGCTCACCGCGCTCGGCGAGCGGGTCGGCATGCTCCCGCAGCGCCGGCTGCTCGCCGTCCAGGACTTCACCACCGCCCAGATCCGCGGCTACCTGGTCAACCGGTACGGCGACGAGACCGCCGCCGACCGGCGGATGCGCCTGATGGGCGCCATCCCCGACCTGCTCGCGCTCTGCCGCAACCCCCGGCTGCTCAGCTTCGTCGCCGACCTCGACCACGCCCGGCTGCAGGCCGTCGCGGGCGCCGGCCGGGCGCTCAGCGCCGCCGGGCTCTACCAGGAAGTCCTCACCGCCTGGCTGCGGTTCGAGGAGCGGCGCGGCCACGGCGGCCCCGGCGCCGCGCCCGGGCTGGGCCTGGACCAGCTCTGGGAGTCCGTCACGCTGCTCGCGCTGCGGCTGTGGGAGAGTGGCCGCACCGCCCTGCCGTACGACGAACTCATGGACATCGCCGGGGTGTTGACCGGCCTGCTGGAGACCAGGCTGCCGACCGCGCAGGTCGCGCACGCCGTCGGCTCCGGCTCGCTGCTGGTGCGCTCCGACGAGGGGATGTTCCAGTTCATCCACGGCTCGGTGGTCGAGTGGCTGGTGGCCCGGGCGGCTGCCGCCGGACTGGCGGCCGGTGATCCCCGGCTGCTGGTGCGCCAGCCCCTCAGCCGGCTGGTGGTCGAGTTCCTCTGCGACCTGGCCGACCACCAACTCTGCCAGCAGTGGGCGCAGTCGGTGCTCGACGGCGCCGCCTCGCCGGACACCGCCCGCGCCAACGCCGTCAAGGTGCTCGACCGGCTGCGGGTGCCCGCCCACACCGACCTGCGCGGCGCCGCGCTGGCGGGCGAGGACCTCTCCCACCGGGACTTCTCCGGCGTCGACCTCACCCGGGCCGACCTCACCGACGTCCGGCTGATCGGCGCCAACCTCGCCGGAGCCACCCTGCGCGGCGCCCGCCTGGTCGGCGCGCGCCTGGACGGGGCGGACCTGACGGGAGCGGACCTGCGCGAGGCCGACCTGCGCGGGGCCCGGCTGATCCGCACCGACCTGCGCGGCGCCAGGCTGCGCGGCAGCCGCTGGCAGCGGGCCGCGCTGATCTCCGCCGTCACGGACGAACGGGTGCTTGCCGCACCCGAGTTGCGAGCCGCCGCGCAAGCCCCCGGCCTGCCCGTCGAGGCCGGATTCCGCCCCTCCGAGGTCGGCGTCCCGTACGGCTTCGACGTCCGCACCACCCGGCTGCCCGAGCCCCTGGCCTTCAGCGTGGACGGCCAACTGCTCGCCGTCGGCAGCGACGACGGCTCGGTGCTGGTCTGCGACGCCCTCACCGGGGTGGCGCTGCGCACCCTCAAGGACCACATCGGCCGGGTCTACGCGGTCAAGTTCGCCGGGGACATCCTGGCCACCGGGAGCGCCGACGGCACCGTCCGGCTCTGGGACCCGGTCTCCGGCGAGTGCCGCCACCGCCTCGACGTGCACCCCGGCGGCGTCTGGCCGGTCTCGCTCGGTGCGGGCGGCACCCTGCTCGCCACCGGCGACGCCGAAGGCACCGTCACCCTCTGGGACACCGCCGCCGGGCAGCCGGTGCACAGCCTGCCCGGCCACGCGACGCCGGTCTACACGGCCCAGTTCAGCCCCGACGGCACCCGGCTGGTCACCGGCGACTCGGCCGGGGCGGTGCGGGTCTGGTCCACCGCGACCGGCCGGCTGACCGCCGAACTCCCGGGCCACCAGGGGGCGGTGTACCGGGTGCGGTTCAGCCCGGACGGCGCGCTGCTGGCCACCGGTGACGGCGGGGTGGACGGTGGGCCCCCGGGCCGGAGCGGCATCAGGGGCACGGGCGGTGCGGGGGGTACCGTCCGGGTCTGGGACACCGCCTCGAACCGGTTGCTGCACACCTTCGACGGCCACACCGGGCGGGTCTACACGCTGGCCTTCCACCCGGACGGCGATCTGCTGGTCAGCGGCGACACCTCCGGCCCGGTCCGGCTCTGGCAGCTGTCCGACGGCACGGCCCTCGGCCACTTGGAGGGGTGCCGGGGCGCGGTCTACCAGGTGGCCTTCGACGCGAGCGGCACCCGCCTCGCGGCCGGGGACAGTGACGGGGTGGTCCGGGTCTGGCAGGTGGAGTCCGGTCCGGTCCGGCGGGTCGTGCCGCTGCGGCGGCAGCCGCCCGAGCACCGGGGGTCGGTGTGGGCCTGCGGCTTCCGCCCGGTGGACCGGGCGGACCTCGACCCGCTGGTGGTCACCGGCGGCAACGACGGGGCCGTCCGGCTCTGGGACCCGGCCTCCGGCCGTAGCCGGCAACTGCTGCGCGGCCACGGCCGACGGGTCGGTTCGCTCTCCTTCAACGGTGACGGCACCCTGCTCGCGGCCGGCGGCAACGACGGCGTGGTCCGGCTCTGGGAGCCCGGCACCGGCCGCCGGGTCCGGGAGCTCGCGGCGCGGAGCAGCCGGTTGGTCTCCGCCCAGTTCAGCCCCGAGGGCCCGCTGATCGCCACCGCCAGCAACGACGGCGACCTGTACCTGTGGAACGCGCTGAGCGGCGAGTACCTGCGCGAGATGGACGTGGAGACCGAACACGTCTGGGCCGAGGCGTTCAGCGCCGACGGCGTCTTCGTGGCCACCGCCAACGATGACGACACCGTCCGGATCTGGTACCGCAGCACCGGTGCCCACGTCGCCACCCTGCGGGAGCACCGGGGCCGGGTCCGCTCGATCGCCTTCAGCGCGGACGGGCGGCGGCTGGCCACCGGCTGCGACGACAGCCTGGTCCGGATCTGGGACATCGCCGCCGGGCGGATCGAGACCCAGCTGGCGGGCCACCGGGACCGCGTCTACGCCGTCGCGTTCACGGCGGACGGCTCGGTGGCCTCCGCGTCCTGGGACGGTGAGGCCCTGCTCTGGGCCGATAGCGTCCGGGCCGACGGCGTCCGGGCCGACGGCGCCGTCCGCCACCGCCTCCCCGGCCACGTCGGCCGGCTCTGGACGGCGACCGTCCACCCCTCGCGCCCGCTCCTGGCCACCGCCGGTGACGACCGGGTGGTCCGTCTCTGGGACACCCGGACCGGCCACGACCTCGGCCGCCTGCGCGGCCACACCGGCCGCATCCTGGCCGTCACCTTCAGCCCCGACGGCTCCCTCCTGGCCAGCGGCGGCGAGGACGGCACCGTCCGCCTCTGGCACGTCCCCGCCACCGGCCTCCCCACCCCGCGCGCCACCCTCCTCGGCGCCCCCGACGGCTGGGCCGCCCTCGGCCCCACCGGCGCCTACAAGTACGAAGGCAACGTGATCGGCGAGTTCTGGCACGTGGTCGGCATGTGCCGCTTCGAACCCGGCGAACTCGACACCCACCTCCCCGGCGTCCACCGCCTCCCGCCGGAGGCGGAGCTGTAGGCGTCTGTGATGATCGCCTTCCGGAGACAGGGAGGGGATCGGCATGGAGTACCGGCCGGGCGACGTGCTGCGGGTGAGCTGTCCGTTCACCGAGGCCGTGGTCACGAGGGTCATGGAGTACGACGTCGTGCTGCGCTGGCCGTGGTGGGAGATCGACCAGGAGACGGAGTGGATCGAGTGGAACGGTGAGGTGGCACTGCCGCTGCCCGAGGACCCCGGCTGGGGCCGGGAGTACTTCCGGACCGAGCCGGCGGAGGAGACCCTGCGGCCGGGCGACCGGTGCCTGGTGGGGATCCCGCCGACCGTGGTGCACGTGCTGGCGGTCCGCTGTTTCGACCCGCCCCTGGAGACCGGGTGGCTGCCCCGGCCCGCGACCTACCTCGAGGTGCTGCGGCAAGGCGAGTCCTACGACGCCGGGCTCGAGGAGCAGGGCTACGAGATCGACCCCGACGGCGGCGTGCCGTACCGGCTCGAACCGCTCTTCCGCCCGTACGCGTTCCTGGAGCCCGGCGACGAAGTCGCCGACGCCGCCGGGCGGGCGTGGCGCTTCGAGGCGCCCTGGGGCTGGCAGGCCTTCGACGGCGGTCCGGAGCAGGCCCCGGTCTGGCCGCTCGGCCTGCTGCACCGCGAGGGCGGCGCCACGCCGGAGGCCGTGGCCGCCGTCGCGGCGGCGACCGCCAGGGGCGGGCACGCCGACGAGGAAGCCCGGTGGGTGGAGCTCACCGGCGCGGGGCAGACGGAGCGCCCTGACCGTGAACGGGACGGGGGCACTCGGATATTCAACAGTGGCAGTACAGACGGACGATGACGCAGTCATCGTCGAGATCCTCCAGATAGGCCGCAGCCCGCCGGGCATAGGCGGTGCTGGGGTCCTCATCGGGCAGCACGTCCACGAATGATCCCGGGCACTCGGCGTCGATCCACTGCCCGTCCAGCGTGAGCAGGGCGAAGCGGGCGATGGCCCAAGCCGCAGCTTCGTCCAGATCAGCCTGGGGGTCTCGGGTGAAGTGTGAGATCGGGTCGCTGTCAGGCCCCAGCATCCACACACCCAGATTCGGGTAGCGGTCCCACGCGGAACTGTGCGTCAGCGCTCGCACCAACGGCTGGGCATGGTGATCGGCGACGGCCTGCCCGTGGGGATAGCCCCGAGTGTTCGCGCGGTGCCGCGCGATGAACGTGGTCAGCGGTTCGGCCGGGGGATGGTCCGCGACCAGGCGGGCGAAGTCCTCCTGCTCGGCCTGCCATCGGGTGCGGGCCCGGCTGACCGCGGCTTCACGGGTGGTGTCGAAGTCCAGCAGCCCTCGCGGACCGCCGTCACAGCGCAGGGGCAGCCGTTCACACGGCTCGCCATCCGGATGGGTCGCGAATATCAGCCGCGGATCGCCGTCGTGCTCCGGCCGGACGGCGAAGCGATCCTCGTCACCGGCGTCAATGCGCCACCAGTCCCACTGCCCGTCCGGGTTCCCACCGGAGAGGTTGAGGTCGAACGGCGCCATCACGGCGTCCAGTGCCGCCCGCAATTCCCGCGGCGGAGTCGGCGGAAGGCACACGTCGACCGAGAAATGACTCATCCCCACCCCTTGCCCGTGATCACCACCGAGCGGTTGATCGTAGTCCACCTCATGACCGTCCGCCCACGGCTTTTGCACCGCGTCGAGGGACGTGACCTGCGGGGGCGCTGGTGCCACGCAATCACCGAGGCTCAACGGAGGGGATAATCCGTTCGAGTGAGGCTGGTTCGGGACCGTAGGGTGCGGAGCATGCCGTACAGCATCGACTTCCTCGACGTACCGCCGGGGCGTACCTTCGACGAGGTCCTGGAGGAGCGGAACGCCGCCTACGACTGGGATGCCGAGCCCGAGCCGATCGATCTGACGGACGGGCAGGTGAAGGCTTGGGAGCGGCTGTCCGAGCGGGTGGCGCGCGAGGTGGGACCGATCGAGTCCGAGGTGTATCCCTACAGCCTGACCTTGCACTGCTATCCGGGGGTGGGCCGCATCCAGGTGGACTATGCGGGGGACTCCGCCTCCGTGGAGATCACCTACCGGTACTCCGGGGAGGCGGCGCGGGCGATCATGCGGGAGGTCTACCGGATCGGGCGGATGATCGAGGAGGAGTGCGGGCTGGAAGGGGCCGACGGGGAGGTCGGACAGACCGTGCGGGACGGCGATCCCGAGGTGGCGGCTGCCAGGCTCGCAGGCGTCTCTGGCTGGGCCCGTGAGAACCTCACCTGAGCAGCAGCCTGGAGAAGGCCGAGCGCGGCGGAAGTCGCCCCAGGAGAAGAAACGGCTGAGCTACCGCAAGGACCGCCGTAACAACTACGGGGAGAACGACAAGAGTTCCCGCAGGAACATCCCCCTCGCCCGCCGGGCCGCGCACCACGCACTGCGCGGCCGTGAACGACTCGCGCTGGAGCGGATCCGCGCGTACGGCGGGCAGTTGGACGACGGCCAGGCGTTGTTCGCCCGGCGGACGACCGGGCGTTGGCGCAAGTGGCCGGACGCGCCGCTCGGTGAGCTGGTCGTGGGCGGTCTCCGGCGCCGGGCCAGGGTCGGCATGGACGCGCCGGAGCGCAATGCCGAGCGGATCGAGCGGGTGCGACGGCGGCTCTCAGGCAGGTCTCGTTGACGGGCTGAGCAGTTGGTGACACTGCCCTCAACGTGCCGGGCCGATCCCCTCCGGCAGGGTGGCCACCACCAAGGCGACGGCCTCCTCCGGGGTGTCGAAGCGCGCGATCAACTCGCTCCCGTCGTGTACCCCGTAGACCCCCTTCTCGTGCATCCACAGGATGTGCCCGACATGTGTCTTCCAGTTCGCCCTGACACTGGTGGAGAACCAGACGTTCATCATGCTGGTGGCAGGTGTCAGCCGGCGGAGCACCGGCTGGGCGTACGCCGCAGCCAGCAGCGCATGCGTGCGCGGGTACCGGTCGTCTGGCGGAAAGTGGATGCGGTCCAACTGGAGGTGCCACTCCAACTCGGCCCCGCTGAACGGTTCCCGCTCGTGCACGAGGGCCCAAGGCCGGAACTGGATGCAGGGGGCCTGCACCTTGGTCTCCTCGAGTCCCGCTCCGCTGGTCCAGGCTGCCACCGCCCTGACCACCTCGGCCGGATCGGCGGTCCATCCGCCAGCCAGGCGCGGGAAGTTGCTCGGGAGGTCGCTCGCGAGGTTCACCCGGAAGGCCCGACGCCGCTCGTCGGGCGGATACACCGTCACCCGCCGACCGCTCCCGGCGTCGACGTACTTCGCGACAACCCCTCGCTCCTCGTCCGACTCGCGCAGGACGACCCCGAGCCGCTCCGCCGTGTGCTTCAGCAACGCCCACAGCGCCCCGCCGCCCCAGTTGCTCCCGCCGGACCCCACCCCGAAGTTCATCCTCCCATTATGGTGTCGAGGCCGGGGAGACCTCCGGACGTGCGGATGGTGCGGTGCGCCGGGAGTCACCAGTCGCGGGTGGCGATGAGTTCCTCGATGTCGGCGTCCTTGAAGCCGTAGGCGGTGGCGAGGAACCAGAATTCCTCGGCGATGTACTCGCGGGCGACCGTCTCGATCTCGCTGCCGGCCGCGTCGAACTCCGCCTCGAGGAGGTTGAACTCCTCGGTGGCGGCGTGGGTGAGGGTGTAGAGGGCGGACAGGTCGGCGGGCTGTTCGGCCTCGATGCGCTCGCACAGGCGGAGGAGGACGGCCCGGCCCTGGTCGACGACGTGGTCGGGGTAGTAGGAGTCCCGGTACATCCCCTGGAGGAAGGGGTGTTCGGCGATCTGCTGGTTGGTGATGGGCATGGTGCTTCCTCGTCCTTGGCGCGGTACCGATGCGCTGATCATGCACGGCACCGCTGACAACGACGCGGTCAGCTCCGGCGGCCCGGGCGGCAGCGGACGCCCCACGAGGCGTCGAGCGTCGGACGGAGGACGGGCACCGATGAGCCGCGGCGTCTCAGGCCGCGACGCCGGCCATGCCGCCCTCGCGGACGGTGTAGCCGGGGCCCCAGGCGCGGAGGTGCTGGGCCAGGGCGGCCCGCTCGGTCGGCGGGACGGCTGCGGCGGGGAGGAGGACGACCCCGTTCGGGGCGAGCTGGACGGCCCAGGAGAGCCGGCGTTCGTTGACCAGGCGTACCTGTGACCAGGGGATGTCGCGCGTGCCGTCGGAGTTGGTGACCCGCAGGCCTTCGGCGGAGAGCTCGATGGTGGTCGGACCGGCCAGGTGCGTGAACATGCTGAGGACGCTCTTGTCCATGATCTTCCGCTTGAACCCGGCGAACAGGCCCTTAGCCGGGGGCGCCATGGTCTCCTGCAGCTCCGGGACCGTCAGATCGAAGCTGTATGCGTACTCCACGGCGGATCTCCTTGCTGTGCGAACGCCCGTACGTGTGCGGGCGGACGGCAGGCTACCAGGCGGCTGAGCTGTGGCGGAGCCGGGCGAAGACGACCGCGAACAGGGCCAGCGAGACCAGGCCGAGCAGTGAGGCGGAGGCGGCGCGGGCGACGAACGCCCGGCCGTGCTCCAGGGGGCTGATGAAGAGGATGGGACCGGCCACGATGGGCAGTGCCACCAGAGTGCCGGCCAGGGCCGGGCCCCAGCGGCGGCCGGCCAGGGAGGAGGCCGTCACGAGCGCGGGCTGGGGGCATCTCGCACAGGCCCGCGCCCGTGAGGAAGGGCCGGGGTGCTCAGGACAGGTGCAGGACCTGGCCGGGGTGGATCAGGTCGGGGTCGGCGCCGACGGTGCCGAGGTTCTGGGCGTAGACGTGCTGCCAACCGCCGAGGTGGTAGGTGTTCGAGATCCCCGAGAGGGTGTCGCCCTCGACCACGGTGTAGTCACCGGGAGTGGGAACGGCCGGTGCCGCCGGGATCTGGGGGGCGGCCGGGGCCGTCACCGGCGGGGTGACCGGGGTGACCGGCGTGCTCGGCGGCGTCGTGGCGGGGGCGGATGCCGCGGGCGGGGCGGCCGGATCGGCGGGCATGGCCGGGGTGGCCGGGGTGGTGGGGGCCGCCGGGGTGGTGACGGGCGCCGTGGGGGCCGTGGGCGCCGGGGTGGCGGGCACGGCGGGGGTGACGGGTGTCGCGGGCGGCGTGACCGGGGCCGTGGTCGGCGGGGTCACCGGGGTCGCCGGGGTGCTGGGCGCGGTGGTGGGCGGAGTCACGGGGGCGGTGGTGAGGACCGTGGCGCAGCCGGGCCAGCGGACGGTGCCCTGGTCGGCGAGGAGCTTCTCGGCGATGGCGATCTGCTGGTCCTTGGTGGCGTGGCTCGGCTGGGCCGCGTACTGGTCGCCGCCGTAGGTCTTCCAGTCCCGCAGGGTCAGCTGCAGGCCGCCGTAGCCGCCGTCGCCGTCGTTGGCGGTCCAGTTGCCGCCGCTCATGCACTGCGCGACGGTGTCCCAGCTGGTGGCCGGTACGGCGTGCGCGCCGGCCGCGGTGAGCAGCGGCAGTGCGAGGCCGACGCCCATCACGGAGGCGGCGGCCACGGCGCGGTCGGCCTGGGTGGGGCGGCGGTGACGTCCGGAGCCCGAGAAGACCATCGAGTTGTCCCTCTCCGCACGCCTGCGAGGTGAGCTGTCGGGTTCGGACCGGAGAGTGGCCCGGCCGCGCTGGGCGGCTTCACCCCTAGCCGTGGGTGCACGGCGTGGGAACCTGGGTCCCCCGTCCCCGCCCAAGGGGTCTGCTGCGTGGTCCCGGGGTGCGCGGTGGGCGGGGTTCGGCGTGCCGCGTCCGGGGCCCGTGGAGTCCGGGCTGTTGGCGAGCGTAGAGGGAGTCACGGTCGGATAACAACCCGGCAACCCGACCATCACACAATCATCACGCGCCTCATAAACCCACCAGCTCAACCGTTCTGAGCGAGCGCCTGGTCGGCCTTCGGCAGGTTGGCACGCAGATGATCCAGGTACGCCTGGGCCTGCGTGCCGGGGTGCGCGCCCCGGGCGAAGGCGAGCATGTTGCCGGGGCCGGTGTTGTAGCCGAGGGCGAGCAGTTCGTCCTTCGTGTACGAGGAGCTCCAGTGGGAGGGCAGTTGGTCGGCGAGGCCGGCCAGGTACCAGGCCTCGGCCTGGATCGCGAGCGCCGGGTCGTCCGGCAGCTCCTCCCAGCGGCGGGTGGGGAAGTGCTCCTGCTTGGTCTCGTCGAAGGCGGCCCGGTGCATGTTGGCGATGCCGAAGGCGGAGTCCGGCTTGAGGCGCTGCCAGGCGCGCTCCAGCTCCGGAGCGTGCGGTTTGTAGGCCTCGTTGTAGAGGACGGCGAGCAGCAGGCGGGCGGACACCCCGGTCTTCGCCGACCAGGTACGGACCTGCGGGGCGAACTGGGCCGGGTCGTAGGACGCGCCGGTCGCGGGGCCCGGTGAAGCGCTGGGACTGGTGGCGGTAGGGGTGGGAGAGGTGGTGGACGGCGCGGCTCCCGGGTGCTGGGTGGTCCGGCAGCCGGTCACCGCCACCACCGCCACGAGAACTGCCGCTGCCGCCCACCCGTACCTGCTCATACTTACGGATGGTAGGCGAAGTGCGGTGCGGTCAGCCGCCGGACACGAGCAGCTCGACCAGGGTCCGCACGCCGAAGCCCGTTCCGCCCAGGCCCCATTCGGGGTCGTCCAGGTCGGACAGCGCCGTGCCCTGGATGTCGAGGTGCGCCCAGGGGATGCCGGTCGGCACGAACTCCCGGAGGAACAGGGCCGCCAGCATCGCGGTGCCGTGCCGCACACCGATCGTGTAGTTGACCAGGTCGGCCACCCGGGAGTCGAGCTGGCCCCGGTACTCCTCCGGCAGCGGGAGCGGCCAGCAGCGCTCGCCCGCGCGGGCACCCGCCGCCTGCACGCGGGCCACCAACGCCGGGTCGGTGCCCAGTACGGCGGCGATCCGGCGGCCGAGGGCGACGGCGGCGGCGTCGGTGAGGGTGGCCAGGTCGAGGATGGCGTCCGGCCTGGTCTCCGCGGCGAGGGTGAGGGCGTCGGCCATGATCAGGCGGCCCTCGGCGTCGGCGTGGCGGACCTCGACGGTGGTGCCGCTGCGCATCCGCAGCACGTCGCCGACGCGGATGGGGTCCGCGTTCGGCATGTTCTCGGTGAGGGGGAGCCAACCGTCCACGGCGACCGGGCAGTTGAGAGTGGTGAGGGTGGACATCGCGGCGAGCACGGTGGCGGCGCCGGCCATGTCGGCCTTCATGGTGGCGAGTTCGGCGTTCGGCTTGAGCGCCAGGCCGCCCGCATCGTAGGTGACGCCCTTGCCGACCAGGGCGATCCGGCGGGTGGCGCCCGCCGGGCGGTAGCGCAGCCGCACCAGCCGGGGCGGCACCAGGGAGCCCCGGCTCACCCCGAGCAGGCCGCCGAGCCGCTCGTGGGCGATCCGCTGCGCGTCCCACACCTCGCACTCGAGCCCGGTCTCCGCGGCCAGCTTGAGCGCCCGCTCGGCGAAGACCGGGGGAGTGAGCTCCTGGCCGGGCTCGTTGACCAAGTCCCGGGCGAGGCGGACGGCTTCGCCGATGCGGAGGCCTGCGGCGAGCGCGGTCTCCGGGTCGGCGCAGGCGCCGCCGCGCAGGCCGGGGCCGGTCCAGGAGGGGCCGGTCCAGGAGCGGGGCGAGGGGGCGGAGCCGGTCGGGGCGCCGTCGGCGGCGGTCGGTGCGACGCTGGGTCCGGTCCGGTCCGGGGTGGGTCGGCCGTCGCTCGTCGTGAGGGTGGGTCCGGTCCGGTCCGAGGTGGCGTCGGGGTGGGCGGTTCCTGCCGTGAGACCGGGGCCGGTCCAGGCGGGTTCCGGGGTGGTGTCCGGTGCCGGGGGGACGACCAGGGTGATCAGTTGGTCCGGTGGGGTGCGGGTGGTGGCGACCTCGGCGGAGAAGTGGCCCGGGTAGCGGTAGGAGCCGAGGAGGTAGCCCTCGGCGAGGTGGCGCAGGTGGGGGCCGGGGGCGTGCAGGGCGAGGCGGCGGTAGTTGGGGACGGCGCGGGCCAGGTGGGCGGCGGCGGTGCGGGTGGCGGTCGCGTCGAAGGCGGCGCGGGGACCGCAGCCGAGCAGCACGCGGACCGGCTCGCCCGGCAGGTGGAGCACCTGCCCGAGCGCGCCGGAGAAGCCGCTGCCGGCCAGGAAGGCCGGGCTCAGCTCGGCCGGGAGCTCACCGGCGAAGACCGGCTCCACCACGGAGTCCACGTCGGTGGGCTGCTGCGGCGTCAGCCGCCAGCGGGCGCTCATGCGCCCCGGGCGGCGCGGCGGGCCGCCCCCCATGCCTCCAGGTCGGCCAGGTAGGAGGTGGCGAGCTCGCCCATCCCGCCGGCCGCGCCGACCGAGGCCCAGCCCCGGGCGGCGGAGATCGCGTACGGGTCGAGCCGGAGCGCCTGGAAGAAGCAGTCCTCGGCGAGCAACTCCCGCCCGGCGCGGGCGAAGCAGTCGCCGGCCGCCGCGTAGCCGAAGGCGGTGGAGACCGGGCCGAGGCGGGCCGTGCGCAGGTAGCTGTGGGCCGCCTCCTCGGGCCTGCCCTCCTTCATCAGCCCTTCCGCCACCTCGATGTGGGTCTTCGGCTCGTACGGGTCGATCGCCAGCGCCTCGGCCACCAGCCGGTGCGCCCGCTCGTTCTCCCCGAAGGCGTAGAACTCCTTGGAGCGACTCTCCACGCAGGCCCGCAGGTTCTCCCGGGCCAGGAACTCCTGGTACTCGCCGACGGCCGGCACCGCGCGGGCCAGCTCCTCGGCGCGGTCCATGTCGGAGGCAAGCTTGGCGATGTCCTTCTGGAGGAACGGCACGTAGCTGACGCTACGGTAGAACCGGCTCTCCAGCATGATTTTCTCGAACTCCGAGTACCCCGGGTCGTCCAGCAGCTCGGCCATCGCCTTCTCGCCGATCTCCCGCCAGGTGAGCGCGAGTTGCAGGTCCTTGGTCTCGCGGGCCTCGAAGATGACCGAGAAGACCGCGATCACGAACCGCAGCTGGGTCGGGCAGGCCGGGTGCTCGGCGATGGCCATCGAGTTGGCCGGGTGCACCAGCTTGCCCTGGCCGACAGAGGAGACCCAGCGGACGACGTCCAGCCAGTGGTGCAGCCGCAGTTCGGCCGCGGTGGTCAGCTCGGCGGCGGGGCGGAAGGGGAGCAGCTCCTGCAGCAGCTTGGCGAAGCCGAGCCGGAAGAGCACCCCGGCCACCTGGTGCTGCCGCTCGGCGGTGAAGGTGTGGAAGTCCTCGATCCAGCCGCAGAGGGTGTCCCAGGCGGGGGTGCGCAGGTGGGCCGGCAGGTCGGCCGGGTGGGCCACGGCGAACTCGTGCAGGCCGGACTCGCGGATCAGGTTGGTGCGGAAGGCCGGCGGCATCAGCCGCTGGAAGTTCACCCCGGGGTGCAAGCCGCGCTCGGCGTGCTGGAAGGCCAGGGTGGGCAGATTCGCGTACAGGCCGGGGGACTTGGACTCGCCGAGGTTGAAGTAGGCGGCGTGCATCCGGTAGTGCCAGTTGTTGGTGTACGGGCGCTCCGGGTCCTTGACGGCGGCCAGCCGGACCACCTCGGCGAGCGGTTCGTCGCCCGCCGCCAGGCAGTCGGCGACCAGGCGGTCCCGGGTGGCGGAGGCCCGCGGGGCGGCGCGGAAGGCGCGCTCGGTGAGCACCCGGGCGAACTCGCCCTGGCCCACCTCCTTCGCGCAGTCGGCCGCCCGGAGCAGGGCGAAGGCGGTGCCGTAGGGGCCGAGCCGGGAGGCGTGCAGGTAGTCGGCCAGGGCGGCCTCGTACGCGCCCGCCCGCTGGTGGGCCTGGGCCGACTGCATCCGGATCTTGACGCAGGTCGGGTCGAGCGCCACGCCCTCGGCCAGCGCGGCCTGTTCGGCCTCGGTGTCGCCCAGCCGGACGGCCATCTCCACCCGGCGGTCGATCAGACGGCGCCTGGTCTCGAGCAGCACCAGCTCCTCGTCGGCATCCGGCGCGGTGAGGGCCGAGACGGCCTGCTGGGCGGTGGCCAGGCGGGCGGCGGCTCCGGCGAAGTCCTTGCTGCGCTCGGCGTACATCACCTCGCGCAGGCCCAACCGGGCTTCCAGGACGACGCGTTCGAACTCGCTCAGCTGCCCGGTGGTCTCGGCGAGCAGGCCGCGGGCCCGGTCGAGGTGGTGCGGCACGGCGGAGTCGTCCCCGCCGTGGCGGGCCAGCAGGTAGCCCCAGCCGGCCACCGACTGCACGTGGGTGACGGTGGCCGCCGGGTGCTCGACCAGCGGCCGGTAGGCGGCGGTGGTCCGCTCGGTGAGGCCCTCGAGGCCGAACAGCGCGACCGCCCGGCTCGCCTGCAGACCGGCCGCGACCGGGCCCTGGCAGGCGTCCGCGTCCAGGTCGGCGGGGACGAGTTCGAGGACGGCCGGCAGCAGGCAGGCGGCGACCAGCCAGTGGGCCAGGCCCGCCCGGTCGGTCTCGTCCAGCTCGGCGCGCCGGCGGTAGGCCTCGGCCATCCGCAGCCAGGCGGGGGAGGCGAGCTCGGCGGGCAGGTCGAGCGGGGAGGCGGCACGGTAGGCGGCCAGGCGGGACTCCTCGACCAGCAGCTGCCGGTAGCTGGCCGGCATGGTCATCCCGAAGCGCAGCGCCTGCGGCGAGCGGGTCTCGAACCGCCGGGCCGCGAGCACCGCGGAGCGGGCCTGGATCACCGTCAGCGGTGAGGCGGCGCCGTCGAAGTAGGGCCGGTGCACCTCGAAGGTCAACCAGCTCGGGGCATTCACCCCGACTTTTCCGTGACTGAACTCCCAGCGGTCCACGGCGTCATTTCCCATCGTCTCGGCCGGCGTTTCGGGCAACGCCTCGGGGATTGGAGATGCGCCCCGCGACCCAGGAGTCGCAGGGCGCACCGGAGGCGGAGCCGATCAGGCGGCGTCGTCCATCAGACAGGTCCAGCAGTCAGCCGCACCCGTCGTGATCTCGACCTCGTCCGCGAGAGACTCCCAGGACTCGTAAGCCATTTCACAACTCCTTTCACCGATCGACCGGACGCGCATATTCGCGACCGGTGCTGGTGAAGGGAAGCTAAGACAGTCGGGCAGCTGCCGTCAAGGGCGTCGGAGGAATTCTGAAAAAGCTTCTGACGCAGGAAAAGGGAATTCGACCACGCCCTGCGGCCGCGGCCGCAGGGCGTGGTCTCACCTGTGCGACGATCAGGCGGCGTCGTCGATCAGGCAGGTCCAGCAGTCAGCCTCGCCCGTGGTGATCTCGACCTCGTTCGCGAGGGTCTCCCAAGACTCGTAAGCCATTTCACAACTCCCTTCGTTTGAATGTCCGCCGCCATTTCGGCGGCAGCTCCGGTGAACGGAATTTATGACACGCCGTCAGCGGCCGTCAAGGCTTGAGCCCGGCTGCCGACGCCAGGAAAATGTCAATCTCCTGGTCGGTGGTCCAGTAATGCGGAGAAACCCGCACCAGGCCGGCCGGTACCGACACCTGGACGCCCGATTCGGCCAGTGATTCGACGAGTTTCCAGCTGTCCACTTGTGGACACGAGAAACTCACTATCCCGGAGTCCGCCGGGCTCGGGGTGCCGTCGAAAGGAGTGGCCGGGGTAAAGCCGAGCGCGGCAATTCCGTGCCGCAGCCGCCCGGCCAGTCCGAGCACCCGGGCCCCTACCGCCGGCAGGCCGACGGCCGCCAGCTCGGCCAGGGTGGCCTCCAGGCCGACCATGCCCACCAGGTCGTACATCCCGCCCTCGACCCGCGCCGCCACCGCCCGCTCGGGCAGCTGGTAGCTGAGCGGGCCGGGGCCCTTGGTCAGCTCCGCCGCGCCCTCGAAGCCGTACCAGCCGGTGGGGGTGGAGCGCAGCAGCTCCAGCCGGTCGGCCCGGCAGTAGAAGACGCCCTGGCCGGTGGGCCCGCCCAGCCACTTGTGCGCGCCCGCGGCGAGGAAGTCGACCGGGGTCCGCGACACGTCCAGCGGGAGGGCGCCCAGGCTCTGCACGGCGTCCACGCTGACCAGCGCGCCGACCTCGGCGGCCAGGGCGCAGACGGCGTCGAGGTCGATGCGGAAGCCGGTGGCGAAGTTGACGTGGCTGACGGCGATCAGCCGGGTGGCCGGGGTGAGCACGGCCGCGAGGTCCTCGAGCCGGTACCCGCCGGCGCGCATCGGCACCCAGCGGAACTCCACGCCGTGACGGGCCAGCCGTAGCCACGGCCGGACGTTGGCGGGGAAGTCCCGGTCGAAGAGCACCACCTGGTCGCCCGGCCGCCAGTCCAGCCCGTCGGCCACCAGATGGACCCCGGTCGAGGTGTTGGGTACGAAGGCGATCTCCTCGGGCGTGGCGCCCAGCAGCCCGGCCATGGTGCGGCGGGCGGTGTTGCGGGCCCGGAAGACCTGGCCCAACTCCGCGCTCCCGTACGGCATCACCTGGTCCAGCGCGGTGCGCATGGCGGAGACGGCGGGCGGGCGTAACCGGCCGAAACCGGCATGGTCGAGGTAGGCGCGGACGGTCATCGGGGCGGGCCTCCCGGGGCGGACGGAGTGGAGGGGGTCAGCGGGAGGAGCGGGTGGCCAGGGCCCGGGCGGTGGCCCAGGTGGCCACGAGCAGGGGTACGCCGTGCAGCAGCAGCACCCACTCGGGCACCCAATCCGGCCGCAGCACCAGGCTGGTGACCAGCAGGCCGGCCATGAAGCCGCCGTTGACCACGATCTGGCCGAGCCCGAAGGCGCGCCCGCGCCGGTCGTCCGGCAACTGCTGCATGGCCTGCTTGAAGGTGATCTCGCTCAGCGCGTCGCCCAGCCCGGCGAGTACCGCGGAGGTCAGCCGGAGCCACCAGTCGTCCAGCCAGAACACCCCGATGAAGCCGGCCGACATGGTGATGGTGGCCAGGCAGAAGACCACCAGCGGGTTCCGCTCGATGATCCGTTTGGCCAGCGGGCGCAGCACGAAGCTGGCCAGCAGCAGACCGGCCGCCCAGCTGCCCCAGACGGCGCCGGAGACCACGGTCGGCGAGTCCGGCCGCAACTGGCTGCCCAGGATGGGGAGTCCGACGTGCTGGGAGGAGGAGCCGAAGGCGTCCAGGCCGCGCAGCACCACCAGGACGGCGAGTCCGGCACCCACCAGGAGCGGCCAGGCGCCGGTCCGGTCCCGGCGGGCCGCGCCCGCCGCGCCCGGGTCGCGCATCCGCATCCGCAGAGCGGTGAGCACGAGCGCGGAGAGGGTGTAACTGCCGGCGTCCAGGCCGAAGACGCCGCGGTAGCCGATCAGCGGCACCATGACGGTGGCGAGCCCCATGCCGACCATGAAGGCCACGCCCTTGAGCCCGGCCAGGACGCTGTTGACGGTCTGGGTGCGCTCCCCGGCGAGCACCGGGGTGGCGGCGGAGAGGGTGGCTTCGAAGACCGAGCGGCCGGTGCCGACCAGCGCCACCGCGAGGTAGAGCCACCAGTTCTGCGCCCCGTCCGGCAGGAGGGCGAGGAGGGTGAGCACCGCGGCCCGGACCAGGTCGGCGCCGATCATCACCCGCCGCCGGTCCCAGCGGTCGCCGTACCGGTGGCCGAGCCGCCCGCCCGCGATGGCGCCCGCGTAGAGCGCCGTGCTCAGCAGGCCGGTGGCCAGCGCGGAGTGGCTGCGCTCCCAGACGAAGACGGACAGGCAGATGAAGTCGAGCGCGTAGCCGATGTCGGAGACGGTCTTGGCGGTGAGGAAGACCGCGAGGTCACGCCGGGAGGCGCCCGGCGCGGGCTGCTCGGGGGGACACGGGCCCGGGGTGTCGGGCGGGGACTCGGTCCGTGTCACTGCTGCACCCTTCCCTCCGAGCAGCCGGGCGCGCACCTACCGTGCCCGGCCTGTGACGCCTGCGCGCCCCAGCCTGGCAGTCGGCGGCCGAGCTGGGTAGCCGCGGCCTCCCTCGGGTTTTTGCAACATGCTGACAGCGGCGACCTGTTGCGCACCCGTCAGGCAGCCGCACCCGTCAGCCGGCCGCGGCCAGCTGCCCGGCGAGCACGGCGGGTGCCTCGGCCAGCGAGGGGCCGTACCAGGTGAGGTGCCGCCCGCTGACCAGGGCGCAGGGCACTCCGGGGAAGGCCTCCGGCCCGTCCTCGCCGGTGAAGCGGTACGGCTCGTCCGGGAGAACGACCAGTTCGGGCCGGGCAGCGGGACGGCCGGGTAGCGCTCGGGGTGGTCGGCGTGGATCAGCTCGACGCCGAGCCGGGCCAGCAGGTCGCCCGCGAAGGTGTCCCGGCCGAGCACCATCCAGGGGCGGCGCCAGATCGGTACCACGGCGCGGACGGGGTTTCCGGTGGTGGTGAACTGCCAGGCCTGCCCGGCGGCTTCGAGCCAGGGCGGCAGGTCGAGAGCGCAGGCCAGGCCGAGCAGCCGCTCCAGGGAGCGCAGCGCCTGCGGCAGGGAGCGGACGTCGGTCACCCAGACCGCGAGCCCGGCCGCCCGCAGCGCGGCCAGGTCGGCGGCCCGGTTCTCCTCCTGGTTGGCCACCACCAAGTCCGGCCGCAGGTCGGCGATCCGGCTCAGGTCGGGGTTCTTCGTCCCGCCGATCCGCCGGACCGCAAGCCCGGCCGGGTGGCCGCACCAATCGGTGGCTCCGACCAGCAGCTCGGGCGCGGTCCCGGCGATCGCCTCGGTCAGCGAGGGCACCAGCGAGACCACCCGCCGGACCGCTCCCAGCCGGACGGCCGCTCCCAGATCGTCGAGTTCGGTACGCGCAGTGGTCACCACCCCACGGTAACCGGGCCCACGGCAACCGGGCAGGCCGCGGTGAGTACGCGTTCCGGCCGCCTCAGGTGCTCTGGGCCGGGAGGCGGGCGGGCAGGACCCCGGCCGCGCGGACCGCCCGGGTGAGCGCCTCGAACTTGACGGTGAGGCCCCGGTCGCGCAGCTCGTCCCCGTATTCGTCGGCCAGCGCGGCGTCGAGGCGCTGCCGGATCTCCGGGAGGTTCCGCTCCCAGCTCGCCAGGTGCATCGCGAGCGCCTCGTCCAGGAAGCGGACCGCCGCGCTGCGGCGGAGCCGGTCGAAGGGGGAGCGGATCATCGACCGGCGGCCCTGGAGGATCCGCTCGAAGCACCAGAGCAGGGTGAAGTAGGCCGCCAGCACCTCGGGGCCGTAGGGGCGCTGGCCGGTTCGGAAGGTGGTCAGCAGATCGCGGGCCAGGGCCACCTCGCCGCTGGTCAGGTCGAGGTGCAGGGTGCGGGCCAGCTCGAAGTCCACCTGCCGCGTCTGACCTCGGTAGACGGCCCAGGCACCGACGACCGAGGCCACCGCGCCGACGCCGGAGGCGATCTCCCAGGGGTCTGCCATGCCGAGCTCCCATCGCCCGCGTGATGTTCGACGGCCGGACCCTAGCAGCGGGCAGGCGCGGTCGGCACCGGAGTTGACGCTCCGACGGCCGGCGGGAGATGTCAAAGAACCCGTTGACATTTCGAGAAGCCAAAGTAGTCTTTGACACATGCGGTTGAGCAATCCACAGGCGATCCGGGCGCTGGCCCACCCCGTCCGCCTCGATCTGATCGAGGCGCTGGGCGGGATCGGCCCGGCCACGGCGGCCCAGTGCGGGCGGGCGATCGGGGTCTCGCAGGCGAGCTGTTCGTTCCACCTGCGCCAGCTGGCGAAGTACGGCTTCGTGGAGGAGGCCGGGCCGGGGCCGGACAGGCGCGAGCGGCGATGGCGTCTGACGGACCGTCATCTCGGGCTCGGGGCGGCCGGGGAGGTCGACCCGGAGGTGACCCGGCAGCTGAGCCGGATCGTGGTCGAGCGCGAGATGAGGCGAGTCCTGGACTGGGTGGAGCGAGCACCGAGCGAGCCCGTCGAGTGGCGGGAGGCCGCCCGGGGCATGGCCGCGACCGTTCGGGTCACCGCCGCCGAGGCCGCCGAGATCAAGGCCGCCTGGCACCGCGTCCTGGAGCCCTACCTGGCCAGGGACGCCGCCGAGGCCGGCGCCGCGGCGGAGCACGACCGACGACAGATCCGCTACTTCATGGCAGCATCTCCGCTGCCGCACCACCAGACGGGGGACACCGATGAGCACGCAGAACAAGACTGACAGAATCGACTTCGTCACGGCCGCGCCCGTCGCGGGCAGCCTGGACGTCGCCTGGAACCACGGTGTGCGCGGCAGGCGCGGCACCGAGGAGCTGATCCAGGTGCACGCCTACGACGAGCACACCTACCTGCTGCGCCAGAGCAAGACCGTCAGCTACGAAGCGCCGTTCATCTTCCTGCTCTTCGGCAACGAGCGGGCGCTGCTGCTCGACACCGGCGCCACCGCCGACCAGGAGCGCTTCCCGCTGCGGGCCACCGTGGACGGCCTGATCGCCGACTGGCTGCGCGAGAACCCGCGGGACGAGTACGAGTTGGTCGTCGCCCACACCCACGGGCACGGCGACCACGTGGCCGGCGACGCGCAGTTCGCCGACCGGCCGCAGACGCGGATCGTCGCGCGGGAGGCGGAGGCGGCCCAGGCCTTCTTCGGCTTCTCCGCCGCCTGGCCCCAGGAGTCGGTCCGCTTCGACCTCGGCGGCCGGGTGCTCGACCTGATCGCCTCGCCCGGCCACCACGCCGCGGCGATCACCTTCTACGACGCCTGGACGGGGCTGCTGCTCACCGGCGACACCGTCTACCCGGGCCGCCTCTACGCCTTCGACTTCCCGGCCTTCGTGGCGACCCTGGACCGGCTGGTCGCCTTCACCGAATCCCACCCGGTCAGCCACGTGTTCGGCTGCCACATCGAGATGAGCAACCGCCCCGGCGTCGACTTCCCGCTCGGCGCCCGCTACCAGCCGGACGAGCACCGGCCGGAGTTGACGGTGAGTCAGCTGCGGGAGGTCCGGGATGCCGCCAAGGCCGTGGCAGGCCGGCCGGGGGTGCACACCTTCGACCACTTCATTCTCTACAACGGTCCGTGCACCGGTGCCCAACTGCGGCTGCTCGCGGGCGGCCTGGCGCACAAGGCGGGCCGGGCGGTCACGGGTCTGTTCGCCTGAGCCGCGGCCCTGCGGGGTGCCTGCCCCGCAGGACCGCCGTCCGGGGTTGCCGGATGGGGCCGCTGGTCAGGCAGGCGGGGTGGCTGACGTCCGGGTGACGGTTGCTGGGTCGGAGGCGGTCGCGTTGATCGCGATGCTCTGCCCGTACGAGCAGCCGACCCGGATACTGCTGCCGCCGGACCGGATGGCCGACCGGATGGTGGGACGGCCGCCCGAGGTCAGCGCGTGCTCAGGCGGGTGATCACACCCACTTCCAGGGCGGCCCAGACGGTGCCGTCCGGGCCCACGGCGATGCCGTGCGGCTCGGCGCCCGGGATGTCGAGCGCGTGGGCGGAGTACTGGCCCTCGGGTGAGAGCGAACCGATCCGGCCGGCGGCCCACTCGGTGAACCAGAGCCGGCCGTCCGGGGCGGCGGCGATCGCGTGCGGCCGGGCGGCCCGGTCGGGCAGCGGGTACTCCGTCACCTTGCCGTCCACCGTGACCCGGCCGATCCGGCCGGCCGCGATCTCCGCGAACCAGAGCGCCCCGTCACCGCCCGCGGCGAGGCCGACCGGCCCGGCGGCCTCGGTGGGGAGCGGATGGAGCGTCACCTCGCCGGTGACGGTGATCCGGCCGATCGCGCCGGCCTGGTTGAGGGTGAACCAGAGCGCGCCGTCCGGCCCGGCGGCGATCATCGACGGGAAGGAGCCCGAGCCCGGCAGCGGGTACTCCGTCACCTCGCCGTCCAGGGTGATCCGGCCGATCCGGTGGGTGTTGAGCTCGGTGAACCACAGGGCGCCGTCCGGCCCGGCCGCGATGCCGTACGGCCCGCAGTCCGCGGTCGGCAGCGGGTAGTCGGTCACCTCGCCGTCCACGGTGATCCGGCCGATCCGGTGATCGCGCATCCGCGTGAACCAGAGCGCGCCGTCCGGGCCGGTGGTGATCACCGTCGGGCCGGAATCCGGAGCGCCGAGCCCGTACCTGGTCACCGTGCCGTCCTCGGCGAGCCGCCCGATGTCACCGGCATGCACCAGGGTGTACCAGACGGCTCCGTCCGGGCCCACCGTGATCCCGTACGGTCCGGCCTGACCGTCCGTCACCTCGAAATGCCGCAGCTCCATGGTCTGGCCGCTCCTACGTCGTCGGGGAGTTCGACCGTACACGGTGCGGCGGTGCGGGCCCGCACGGAACAGCACACAGAATCACGTCAAGGGAGTTGGCAGATGAGCAAGGAACAGCGCGGCAAGGTCGACGCGATGCTGCGGAAGCCCGCGCCGGAGGGGCCCCGGTCGGTCGAGGAATTCCGGGCCGGGTTCCGGCAGCTGATGGCCGGGATGATCGTGCCCGACACGGTCCGGACGGCCGAGGCGGAGCTCGGCGGGCGGCGGGCGCTGCGGTTCGAGCCGGAGAGCGGTCCGACGGCGGCCGGGACGGTCCTGTACTTCCACGGCGGCGGCTGGGTGGTCGGCTCGCCCGAGACCGCCCGCGCGCTGACCGCGAACCTGGTGGCCAGGACCGGCCTCGAGGCGTACTCGGTGCAGTACCGGCTGGCGCCCGAGCACCCCTTCCCCGCCGCGATCGAGGACACCGTGAGTGCCTACCGGGCCCTGCTCGACAGCGGGACGGACCCGGCGGCCGTGGTCTTCGCGGGGGACTCCGCCGGAGGCGGGCTCGCCGTCACCACCTGCCTGGCGGCGCGCGACGCGGGCCTGCCGCTGCCGGCCGCCGTGCTCGCCTTCTCCCCGGGCACGGACGCCACCCGGACCGGGGAGAGCATGGAGACCAGGGCCGGGCTCGACCCCTTCTTCACCCGGGCCTCGCTCGAGTACACCGGAGCGATGTACCTGGCCGGGGCCGACCCGCACCAGCCCCTGCTCAGCCCGGCCCTGTACGCCGACCTGACCGGGTTCCCGCCGATGCTGATCCAGGTCGGCACCAACGAACTGCTCATGGACGACTCCACCCGCCTGGCCGCCCGGGCCCGCGCGGCCGGCGTCGACGTCATCCTCGACGTCACCGCCGACGTCCCGCACGTGTTCCAGGCCTTCGCCGGGATCCTGGACGAAGCCGACGAGGCACTGGACCGCGCCGCGCTCTTCCTGCGCCAGCGGCTGCGTGGCTGACGCCGCCTCGAGGCACCGCCGAGGCGCCGGGGCTCACACCCCGGCGCTCCGCTCGATCGGGATCCACAGCTGGGAGTCGGTCTCGGCGCCGGTCTCCACCGGCCGGGTCCGCAGGAGCTCCGGCCCCGGGCGGCTCGTGTAGCGGTTCGAGGGGAACCACTGGGTGAAGACGTCCCGCCACAGGTCCTGGAGGGCGCTCGGGTAGGGCCCGTGGTTGTCGAAGACCGCCCAGGTGCCGGCCGGGACGTCGAGGGCGTCCAGGCCCTCGGCGGCGGTCCCGGGGGCGGTCACCACGCCGACCCAGTAGTCCGCCTCGACGCCCTCCTCCCGGCTGTCGCCCAGGTACACCACCGCCGACAGGAGCCCGCTCGGCTCCTGCCCGGCCAGCTGCTTCATCCGCACGACGGCCTGCCCGTCCAGGCTCCGCACGTGCGCGTCGGCGGCCGCGTTGACCCCCTCGTGCACCAGCGGGACCCGGGCCTTCCGGCCGATGACCCGGAACGACTCCTTCTCCACGATCCGGTAGCGCATCGCCGTACTCCCCTCGACGACGAGCCGGAAGGACATCCGCGGCTGCGCCGTGAGCACCGCACCCGTACGCCGGGCCTCGCCCGGCCCGATCCCGTGCACGGACCGGAACGCCCGGGCGAACGCCTCGCCCGAGCCGTACCCGTACCGCACCGCGACATCGAGCAGTGTCAGCTCCCCGGCCAGCACCTCGGCCCCGGCCAGCGTCATGCGCCGGCGCCGCACGTAGACCGGCAGCGGCATCCCGGCGAGCGCGGAGAACAGCCGCCGGAGGTGGTACTCCGACACCCCGGCCACCCGGGCCACCTCGGCGATGTCGACCTCCCGGTCGAGGGAGGCCTCGAGGTGGTCCAACGCCTGATTCAGCCTCTCCAGCACGCGTATCCGTCCTTCGCTCTCGAGCCGCCACGGCAGGAACGCCCATCCTGCCAACCGGCGGCCGCCCCGCCCGACTGAACCGGTGCGGGAATTGTCGGGCAGGAAGACCCGGCGCTGCCGGAGGCTTACTCCCATGATCGATGTCGAGGGGTTCTGCGAGCCACGGTTCGAGGCAGTCCGGGAGGTCCTTGCGGCTCTGCTCGGCAAGGAGGACGTGGGTGCCTCGGCGGCCGTCCACGTCGACGGCGAGCCGGTGGTCGACCTCTGGGGCGGGTACGCCGATGCCGGCCGCTCCGTCCGCTGGGAGCGCGACACCCTCACCGGCGTGAATTCGACGACCAAGAACATGACCGCCCTGTGCGCGCTGATCCTGGCCGACCGGGGCGAGCTCGACCTGTCCGCGCCGGTCGCCGCCTACTGGCCCGAGTTCGCCGCGGCCGGGAAGGAGAAGGTGCTGGTGCGGCACGTGCTGTCGCACACCGCGGGGCTGCCGGAGCTGTCCGGGCCGACGACGGTCGGGGAACTGTACGACTGGGAGGCCGTGACGGCGGGGCTGGCCGCGCAGGCGCCCGAGTGGGAGCCCGGAACTGCGGCCGGCTATCACGCACTGACCTTCGGCTTCCTCGTCGGCGAGATCGTCCGCCGGATCACCGGCCGCGGTCTCGGCGAGTTCTTCGCCGAGGAGGTGGCCGGACCGCTGGGCGCGGACTTCCACCTCGGGCTCGGGGCCGAACACGACCACCGTGTCGCACCGCTCATTCCGCCGCCGTCACTGACCGACGAGTACGCGGCCGGCGCACCGCTCGGACCGGACGGCACCCGCCGGGAGCACACCGGTGCGGTGATCCGGGTCAAGGACGCCAACTCCACGCCGTGGCGCCGGGCGCAGCTCCCCGCGGTGAACGGCTTCGGCAACGCCCGGTCCGTCGCCCTGGTGCAGTCGGTACTGGCGAACCGGGGTTCGGCCGGCGGCGTGCGGCTGCTGTCCGCCCAGGGGTGCGAGCCCGCCTGGCAGGAGGTGTTCCGCGGTGAGGACCGGGTGCTGGGCACCCCGATGTGCTGGACGACGGGCTTCGGCAGGTTCGGCAACACCTTCGGCTGGGGCGGCTGGGGTGGCTCGCTGGTAGTGAGCGATCCCGGGGCACGCATGACGGTGGCCTATGTGATGAACCGGATGATCGACCGGGACCAGCAGGAGGACAACCGCGGCATGGAGATCGTGATGGCCGCCTACGGCGGACTGCACTGACGGGCGATCTCAGCCCGCGTCGCGGCGGAAGTAGTCGACCGAGACCTTGAGCGGCCCGTCGCCCTGGGGGGTGGAGAGCAGGCGCAGGACGGCGAGGTCGTGGCCGTCCTGGCTGCGGACGCAGAAGGAGCGGCCGGTGACGGTGGGGAAGTCGAGCTTGGTGGTGGGGCCGGACTCGAGGCCGTGCAGGCAGTCGGCGGGGGCCAGGCGCGCGTCGGGGCCGAGGTAGGCGTCCGTGGTGTCGGGGAGCAGGAACTCGGCCGCGCTGCGGGCGACGTACCAGTCGGCGGCCTCGGCCGGGGTGACGGTGCCGGTCTTGAGGTCGAACTCGTAGCCGCGGTCCGGCGAGACCAGCTCCCGCCCGGTGTACACGGTGGTGTAGCCGGGGGCGGTGGGAGCCGTGGGAGCCGTGGGAGAGGCCGAGGGCGTGTCGGCGGGTTCGCTGTCCGCCGGGGTGTCGGCGACGTCCTGCGAGTCGTCGGCGGCGTCGGAGCCGTCGGGCAGCAGGTAGTAGGTGGCGCCCGCGCCGGCCAGCAGGGCCAGCACCACCAGGGCGGCCACGGCCGCGCCCCGGCGGCCGGCCCGGCGGCGGGTCGGGGTGGGCGGCGGGGTGTGCTGCGGGGTCGGGCCGGCCTCGGTGGCGGCTTCGTGCAGCGCGGTCTCGACGTACCGGGTCGGCTGGTACGGCGCCGCCTGCGGCGGCTGCCCGCCGAGGTAGGCGGTGGGGGCCGCCGGGTCGGGGTAGGCGGCGGCGGGAGTCTGCGGCAGGTCGGCGCGGCTGCTCAGCTCGGCGCTGACGTGCTGAGGCAGCCAGCCGTCGGTGAAGCGGAGCTGCCCGCCGAGCGCGGGGTGGCGGTGGACGGCCTCGATCAGCTGGGCGGTGGTGGGCCGGTCCTCCGGGCGCTTGGCCAGGCAGGCCCGGACGATGCCGTCCAGGCCGGGCGGGACGGCGGCGAGGTCGGGCTCCTCGTGGACGACGCGGTAGAGCGCGCCCGAGTCCGGCCCGCCGCCGAAGGGCGACCGACCGGTGGCGGTCCAGGCGGCGAGCGCGCCGAGGGCGAAGACGTCGGTGGCCGGGGTGGCCGGTGCGCCGACGGCCTGCTCGGGAGCCATGAAGCCGGGGGAGCCGATCCGCAGCCCGGTGCCGGTGAGCGCGCCCCCGTCGGCGGCGCGGGCGATACCGAAGTCGATCACCCGGGGGCCGTCGGCGGCCAGCAGCACGTTGGCGGGCTTGAGGTCGCGGTGCACCACCCCGGCGGCGTGGATCACCTGGAGGGCCTCGGCTATCCCGGCCAGGAGCAGCAGCACGGTGTGCTCGGGCAGCGGACCGCCGCCGCGCACCACGTGGTGCAGCGAGGGCCCGGGGACGTACGCCGTGGCCAGCCAGGGCAGCGGGTCGTCCGGCCCGGCGTCGACCACCTGGGCCGTGTACAGGCCGTGGATCAGCCGGGCGCTGGCGACCTCCTGGGCGAAGCGGCGCCGGAACTCCGGGTCCTCCGCGAGCTCGGGCCGCACCACCTTGAGCGCGACGGGGCGCCCGCCCGGGGTGTACGAGAGGTAGACCCTGCCCATCCCGCCCGCGCCGAGCCGGGCGATCAGGCGGTAGCCGCCGAGCTCGACCGGGTCGGTCTCGTTCAGCGGCTGGAAGGCGGGGGTGGGGGTGGGGCGCGGTTCGTACATCGCGGTGCTCTCTCGGCAGGGCTGGGGGCAGCCGGGTACCTGGGAGTTTATAGACCGCGTCAGGGTGACCTGGGCCACGGCCGCCGCCGGGAGCGCCGAGGAGCGGCGGTGCGGACACGGAAGGCCTTGGGGGCACAGGGCCGGTGGCGCTGATGAAACAGTCAGGTAACCGTGCTGATCACCGTGGCGGCGGCCGGTAGGGTGGTGCACCGTGGCCAGTCGTAGAACATCAATTCTGGAAGCAGCGGCGCGGGTGATCGCCCGGCGCGGGGTCCGCGGTCTGCGGGTCGAGGAGCTCGCCGCCGAGGCGGGCGTGTCCACCGCGCTCATCTACTACCACTTCAAGGACCGCACCGGCATCCTCCGGCAGACGCTCGAGTTCATCAACGACCGGGCCGGCAGCTACACCACCGAGCGGGACCCGGCCGCACCGCCGCTGACGCCCAGGGAGGAGCTGGAGCACACCCTCCTGCTCGAGCTGCAGGGCGGCGACCAGGTGCGGGAGAACAGCACGGCCTGGGGCGAGCTGCGGGCCAGTGCGGTCTTCGAGGACGCGCTGCGGGAGGACCTGGCCCGGGCCACGCTGGTCTGGGTGCAGGAGGTCGCCGAGCTGCTCGGCCGGGTCGAGCCGATGGCCCCGGCCACCGCGCTGGCCGGGGCGGCCGAGCGGCTGACCGCCCTGCTGGAGGGCGTGAGCATGCGCTGGCTCAGCGGCAGTCTGCGGCTGAACCACGCCCGGGCACTGATGACCGAGGCGATCGAGGTCGAGCTGGAACGGTTGGCGCGCTAGGCGCGTCCAGGTAGTCAGGGCGGGGCTCCGACGGATTGCTGCGGCGATCCGGCGGGGTCCCGTTTCTGCGATCCACGAGCTTGACTGATTTTTCAGTCAGTGCCACGCTGAGCCCATCGGCGGTGGTCGAGGTGGCCGGAAAAGGGCCCGCCCCACCGCCTCCCGCCGGGGCAGTGCGAGCCCTGCGAGCCGACACTTGATCTGGAGACCCTCATGAGCGAATCCTTCGCCGACCGCCTGTTCGGGGCGCTGCCCTCGCGCCGCCGACTGCTCGGCACGGTCGGGATCGGCGCCGCCGGTCTCACCCTCGGCGCGGCGGTGCCCTCGGCCTTCGCCGCGGACGCCGCACCGAGTGCGGGCGGCGTCCGCCCGTGGGTGCCCGCCGACGACGTACCGCACGCCCGGACCTGGATGTCCTGGCCCTCCCGCAGCTCGGTCTGGGGCCGGCAGCTGTCGGGCGTGCAGGAGGACATCGCGCTGGTCGCCCGCACCATCGCCGAGTTCGAGCCGGTGGTGATGTGCGCCCCCGACGACTACACCGCCCGGCAGGCCCGGAGCTGGTGCGGGCCGAACGTCGAGGTGACCACCTCGATCGGCACCGACGACCTGTGGATGCGTGACATCGCCCCGGTGTTCCGCCGCGACGGCTACGGCGGCCTGGACACCGCCGGCCTCAACTTCAACGGCTGGGGCAACAAGCAGACGCACGCCTACGACTCCCAGGTGGCCGGGGCCGTCGCCCGCCGCCAGGGGCTGCGGATCACCTACGCCGACTTCGTGGGCGAGGGCGGCGCGATCGAGACCGACGGCGACGGCACGGTGATGGCCACCGAGAGCAGCCTGGTCAACAGCAACCGCAACCGGGGCATGAGCCGGGACGAGGTGGAGCGCGCCGTGCTCGACGCCTACGGCGCGGACAAGATGATCTGGCTGCCGGGCATCCGGGGCAAGGACATCACCGACGACCACGTGGACGTGACCTCGCGGTTCGTCCGCCCCGGAGTCGTGATGGTCCAGCTGCCGCCGCAGGACCGCACCGACGAGTGGGCCAAGGACGCCCGCCAGCAGTTCGCCATCCTCTCCGCCGCCACCGACGCGCGGGGCCGGCGGCTCCAGGTGATCCGGGTGGACGGCCCGGACACCACCCGCTCCAAGAGCTCGACCTTCGTCGACTCCTACCTCAACTTCGTGCTGGTCAACGGCGGTGTGATCACCGCCCAGTTCGGCGACCGGATCAAGGACGACGCCGCCCGTCGCACGCTGGCCGCCGCCTTCCCCGGCCGCGAGGTCGTGCAGCTCGACGTGGACCGGCTGATGGGCGGAGGCGGCGGCGTCCACTGCTCGACCATGCACGAGCCGATGCCGTAACTCCTCTCCGTCCCCCTGTATTGGAGCACCATGCTCGCCAACGCCATGTCCCGACGTACTCTGCTGCGCTCCGCCGCCGGAGCCGGCCTGCTCTCGCTCGGCCTGACCGCCTGCACCGACCCCGACGGCCAGGAGGACGACGCGGGCTCTGCCCCCGCCGCGGGGGCGCGGCACTTCGGCGCCGAGTGGGACAAGCACACCCGCACCTTCATGGCCTGGCCCGCCTCGGAGAACGTCTGGGGCGAGCAACTCCCGGACGTCCGCAAGGACATCGCCGCTCTCGCGGCCGCCATCGGCTCCCGCGAGGCGGTGGTGCTCCTCGCCCGCCCCGAGCAGGCGGACGAAGCGCGCCAGGCCTGCGGCGGCGACGTCGAGGTGGTGCCGCTGGCCGTGGACGACCTCTGGGCCCGGGACACGCTGCCGGTCTTCGTCGAGGAGGGCGGCAAGGTCAAGGGTGTCGACTTCAACTTCAGCGGCTGGGGCAACAAGCAGGCCCACGGCAACGACGGCAAGCTGGCCCGGGCGGTGCTCGAGAAGTACGGCATCGAGCGGATCGAGACCCCGCTGGTCGCCGAGGGCGGCTCCTTCGAGACCGACGGCCTCGGCACCCTGATGGTGACCGAGAGCTCGGTGGTCAACAACAACCGCAACCCGGGGATGAGCCGGGACCAGGTCGAGGCGGAGCTCAAGAAGGCGCTCGGCGTCACCAAGGTGATCTGGCTGGCCGGGGTCCGCGGCAAGGACATCACCGACGCGCACGTGGACTGCCTGACCCGCTTCGCCGCCCCCGGTGTGGTGCTGCTCGACCAGGCCTTCCCCGGCAGCCCGGCCGACGTCTGGTCGCGCTCGGCGGACCAGGCCCGGCAGGTGTTCAAGGACGCGACCGACGCGCGCGGCAAGGGCATCGAGGTGATCGACCTGCCCGAGCCCGACCCGGACAAGATCACCGGGCGCGGCGACGCCTTCGTCTCCTCGTACCTGAACTTCTACATCGGCAGCAAGGGTGTCTACCTGCCCCGGTTCGGCGACGAGCGGGCGGACGACCGGGCGCAGCAGATCCTGGGGGACCACTTCCCCGGGCGGGAGATCGTGCCGGTGAAGATCGACGCGATCGCCTCGGGCGGCGGCGGCATCCACTGCGCCACCCACGACCTGCCGGCCGTGGGGGCGTGAGCGCGCGATGCAGCTGACTCCCACCGAACGTGACCGGCTGCTGCTCTTCACGGCGGCCGAACTGGCCCGCGCCCGGCGGGCGCGCGGCCTCAAGCTCAACGTCCCCGAGGCGACGGCGCTGATCGCCGACACCGTCTGCGAGGCGGCCCGGGACGGGCGGCGGCTGGCCGAGGCCGTGGCGGCCGGGCGCAGTGTGCTCGGCGCCGAGGACGTGCTGCCGGGGGTGGCCGAGGTGGTCACCGAGCTGAGCGTGGAGGCCGTCTTCGAGGACGGCACCCGGCTGGCCGTGGTCAGCGACCCGTTCCGGGGCGCCGTACCGCTCGGCGAGCGGGCCCCCGGGGCGGTGCTGCCCGGGCCCGGCCACGAGCACGTGCCCGCTCCCGCGCTGACCCTGACGGTCCGCAACACCGCCGAAGTCCCGGTCTCGGTGACCTCGCACTTCCACTTCTTCGAGGCCAACCCGCGCCTGGCCTTCGACCGCTCCGCCGCCTACGGCACCCGGCTGGCCGTGCCGGCCGGCTCCTCGGTCCGCTTCGATCCGGGCGCGGAGGTCGAGGTCGGCCTGGTGCCGATCGGCGGCGCGCGGGTGGCGATCGGCTTCGCCGGGCTGGTCGACGGACCGCTGGACGCCCCCGGGGCCAAGCGCGAGGCGCTGCGCCGGGCCGCGGCCTGCGGCTACCTGGGCGCGGACGGCGATGACGGGCAGGAGGCCCAGAGTTGAGCAGCAGCATCGAGCCGCACGAATACACCGCCGTGCACGGCCCCCGGGCGGGGGACCGGGTCAGACTAGGGGACTCGGGCCTGGTGGTCCGGGTCGAGTCGGATTCGCAGCGGCCGGGGGACGAGTTCCTGGCCGGCTTCGGCAAGACCGCCCGGGACGGGCTGCACCTGAAGGCGGCGGCCGTCCGGGACACCTGTGACGTGGTGGTCTCCAACGTCCTGGTGATCGACGCGATCCAGGGCATCCGGAAGACCTCGATCGGGATCCGGGAAGGCCGGATCGTCTCGATCGGCCGGGCCGGGAACCCGGACACCCTGGACGGGGTGGACGTGGTGGTGGGCACCGGCACCACGATCGTCTCCGGCGAGGGGATGATCGCCACGGCGGGCGCCATCGACACGCACGTCCACCTGATGTCCCCGCGGATCATGGAGGCCTCGCTGGCCTCCGGCGTGACCACCATCATCGGCCAGGAGATCGGGCCGGCCTGGGGCGTGGGCGTGAACTCGCCCTGGGCGCTGCGGCACGGCTTCAACTCCTTCGACGCCTGGCCGGTCAACATCGGCTTCCTGGCCCGTGGTTCCTCCTCGGACGCCGCGCCGCTGGAGGAGGCGCTGGTCGAGGGCGGCGCCTCCGGCTTCAAGGTGCACGAGGACATGGGCGCCCACACCCGGGCGCTGGACACCGCGCTGCGGGTCGCCGAGGAGCACGATGTCCAAGTGGCCCTGCACACCGACGGCCTGAACGAGTGCCTGTCGGTGGAGGACACCCTCAGGGTGCTGGAGGGCCGGACCATCCACGCCTTCCACATCGAGGGCTGCGGCGGCGGCCACGTGCCCAACGTGCTCAAGATGGCCGGCGTCGAGAACGTCATCGGCTCCTCCACCAACCCCACGCTGCCCTTCGGGCGGGACGCCGTCGCCGAGCACTACGGGATGATCGTCTCGGTGCACGCGCTCAAGACGGACCTGCCGGGTGACGCCGCGATGGCCCGGGACCGGATCCGGGCCGGCACGATGGGCGCGGAGGACGTGCTGCACGACCTCGGCGTCATCGGCATCACCTCCTCCGACGCCCAGGGCATGGGCCGCGCGGGCGAGACGGTGCGCCGCACCTTCGCCGTCGCGGGGAAGATGAAGGCCGAGCGCGGGCCGATGGCGGGTGACGGGCCGTCGGACGACAACGAGCGGGTGCTGCGCTACATCGCCAAACTGACCATCAACCCCGCCATCGCGCACGGCCTGGCCCACGAGGTCGGCTCGATCGAAGTCGGCAAGCTGGCCGACCTGGTGCTCTGGTGGCCGGCGATGTTCGGCGCCAAGCCGCAGATGGTGCTCAAGTCGGGCTTCCCGGCGTACGGGGTGACGGGCGATCCGAACGCCGCCACCGAGGCCTGCCAGCCGCTGGTGATGGGCCCCCTGTTCGGCGGCCACGGCGCGACGGCGGCCGACCTCTCGGTGGCCTTCGTCAGCCAGGCGGCCGCCGAGTCCGCCTCGGCCGGGCGGCCGTACGACGGGCTGACCACGCGCCGGCGCCGGGTGGGCGTCCGGGGCACCCGGGGGATCGGGCCGCGCGACATGGTCCGCAACGCCCGTACCGGGCTGGTGCAGGTCGAGGCGCACACCGGCCTGGTCTCGCTCGACGGCGAGGCGCTGCGCTCCGAGCCCGCCGACAGCGTGCCGCTGAGCCGGCTGTACTTCCTGTGACCGGACACCGCCGCCGGCCGATTCCTGACAGATCAGTCAGCCCGGCCGGCCGACAGCTCCAGCTCGATGGCGCCCCGCAGCAGCCGGCGCGCGTGCTCCAGCGGCAGTGAACCGCTCAGCCAGCGCACGCTGAGCCCCTCCAGCAGGGCGGTGAGCCGTTCGGCGGCCGCCGCGTGGGCCGGGGCGGCGCCGAACGGGTCGGCGCGGCCGAGCAGTTCGGCGATCTCGTGCACCCAGGTGTGGGTGGCCCGGGCCAAGTCCTCGCGCAGGTCCTCCTCGAAGACCGCGCTGGCCCGCAGCTCGCCCCAGGCGGTGCTGTTCTCCCGTACCTCGGCGGTGTCCTGCAGTTCGAGCAGCAGGGTCTGCGCCAGCGCTTCCTCCGGGTCCGCCACCTCCTGCTCGGCGGTGTAGCGGTCGGCGCGGTCGCTGATGAACTCCAAGGTCCGGCGCAGGAGTCCGGCCCGGTCCCCGAAGTGGTAGTAGAGCAGCGAGGTGGAGACCCCCGCCTCCGCCGCCAGCTCTTCCATGCGTAGCCCGCGTACGCCCCGGCGTGCGATCACCCGGGTGGCGGCTCGGAGTATCTCTGTCCGTCGGTCCGACATGGACGACAACTCTAGCCGAAACTCTTGACTGAATTTTCAGTTCATTGAAGGATCGGCATCTCCCAACCCCAACAGAACGGATCTCCCCGTGACCTACCGCATGCCGGCCGAGTGGACCGAGCACCAGGGCTGCCTGATGGCCTGGCCCGTCCGCACCGACCTCTGGGGCGGCGTGCTCGCCGACGTCCAGCAGGAGTACGCCCA
Source organism: Kitasatospora sp. NPDC002227 (assembly GCF_040296285.1). Taxonomy (NCBI): domain Bacteria; kingdom Bacillati; phylum Actinomycetota; class Actinomycetes; order Kitasatosporales; family Streptomycetaceae; genus Kitasatospora; species Kitasatospora sp. NPDC002227. Next base: position 79,425 of record NZ_JBEOWY010000012.1, on the reverse strand, counting down.
GGTGGCACAGGCCATCGCCGAGTTCGAGCCGGTCACGATGGTGGCCCCGCCCGGCTTCGGTGCCCAGGCCCAGGCCCTCTGCGGCGAGCAGAACATCGCAGTGATCGAGCTGCCGCAGGACGACTCCTGGTTCCGCGACAGCGCGCCGATCTTCGTGCTGGACGAGCAGGGCCGCCGGGCCGGGGTCGACTTCCGGTTCAACTCCTGGGGGCGCAAGCACACCCCCTGGGACGCTGACGATCGGGTCAGTGCCCTGATCCTCGAGCACCTCGGAGTGCCCGCGATCCGCTCCGAGATGATCCTCGAGGGCGGCGCCATCACCGTGGACGGCGAAGGCACCCTGATCACCACCGAGCAGTGCCTGCTGCACCCCAACCGCAACCCCGGCATGAGCCGCGAGGAGATCGAGGCCGAGCTCAAGGCGAAGCTCGGCATCACCAAGGTGATCTGGCTCCCGTACGGCGGCCTGCTCGACACCGAGACCGACGGCCACGTCGATGGCGTCTGCGCCTTCGCCGCCCCCGGCAAGGTCGTCGTGCAGCTGCCCGCCGACCCGGAGCACCCCGACTACGCCCGGATGCGCGCCAACCGCGCCGTCCTGGAGCACAGCACCGACGCCCAGGGCCGCCCGTTCGAGATCGTGGACGTGCCGCAGGCCGCGTTCGTCGAGGTCGACGGCCGCGAGACCGAGGTCGGCTACCTGAACTACTACTTCGCCAACGGCGGCCTGGTCGTGCCGATCGCCGGCCACCCCGAGGACGAGGGCGCCCTGGCCGTGCTCGCCGCCGCCCACCCCGACCGCAAGGTGGTCGGCGTCCCGACCCGCACCGTCGCCTGGGGCGGCGGCGGCATCCACTGCATCACCCAGCAGGTCCCCGCAGCCCGCGCCTGACGCCCCCACCGCCTGCCCCTGCCCAGGAGGACCCCCATGCTCCCCACCCGTCCAAGACGCTCCGCGTCCCTGGTGACCGCCGCGCTGTGCGCGCTGGCCCTCACGGCCGGCTGCTCCGGCCCGCCGCGCGGTGACGCCGGCCCCACCGCGAGCGGCTTCCAGCTCTCGGCCACCACCCCGCCCGCCAAGGGGGAGCTGGACTCCTTCACCTGGGCGCTCTACGCCGAGCCGCAGACGCTCGACTACCTGATGGCGTTCGACTACCCGCAGAACACCATCCTGTCCAACGTGTGCGAGAGCCTGATGCGCTGGACGCCGCAGCTCACCGTCCAGCCCGGCCTGGCGGCCAAGGCGAGCAACACCGACCCGACCACCTGGGTCTACGACCTGCGCCCCGGGGTGCACTTCCACGACGGCTCGGTCATGACCGCCGACGACGTGGTGTACAGCCTCGGGAGGCAGATGAACCCGGACAACGCGGCGGCCTGGGCCCAGGTCTTCCAGAACGTCCTCGGCATCACCAAGACCGGCCCGCTGCAGGTCACCGTCAAACTCAAGGCACCCGACTCGCAGTTCCCGCAGTACATGGCGACCGCCGCCGGGGTGGTGGCCTCGAAGGCCGGGATCGAGAAGGCGGGCAAGGACTACGGCACCACCGGCGGCCTGGACTGCACCGGCCCGTTCCAGCTCGGCACCTGGAACAAGGGCCAGTCGATCGAGCTGCGCCGCTTCGACCAGTACTGGGGCACCAAGGCGAACTCCGCCAAGGCCGTCTTCAGCTTCCTCACCGACCCCTCGGCGCGTACCAACGCGATGCTCAGCGGCGAGGTGGACGGCGGCTACCTGATCCCCACCGAGTCCTACGACCGGCTGAGCAGGAGCGGCGTCGGCAAGCTGTACTTCGGCGAAGGCCTGAGCACCGTCAATGTGAACGTCACCAGCATGCAGGGCGTGCTCGGCGACACACGGGTCCGCAAGGCGCTCTCACTGGCGCTGGACCGCTCCGGCTTCGTCAAGGCCGGCCTCGGCGGCGCGGGCAGCGTGACCGGCTCGCTCACCACCAAGGCCGCCTGGGCCGCCTACCCCGACAGCGTCCGCTCCGCCGCGTTCGGCGCCCTGCCGCCCACCGCCCAGGACATCGAGCAGGCCAAGACGCTGATCAAGGAGGCCGGAGCCACCGGCAGGACGCTGACCGTGGCCACCAGCTCGATCGGCCAGGACGTCTCGCTGCTCGCCACCGCCGTGCAGAGCGCCGGCGCGCAGATCGGCCTGGACGTCAAGCTCAAGACGATCGCCCCGAACGCCTTCAGCGCGCTGTTCACCGACCCCAAGGCGCGCGAGGGGATCGACATGTTCCCCGAGACGTACTACGACTCGATCACCGACCCGCTGGACCTGCTGGTCAACTTCCGCACCGGCGCCTACCAGAACTTCGCCGGGTACAGCGACAAGGCCTACGACGCGCTGGTCGACCAGGCCACCGCCGCCTACGACCCCGCCCAGCGCGGCGCGATCGAGGCCAAGCTGCAGCAGACCGCCGCGCAGCAGCTGCTCTGGATCCCGGTCGCCGAGTGGCCGACCGCGGTGTTCATGAACAAGCGGATCACCGGCGCCCCGACCACCATCTCCTACCTGTACTACCCGTGGGCCGCGGACGTGGGGGCCGCGCGGTGAGCTTCCTGAGATTCGTGGTGCGACGGCTGGTGGAGCTGGCCGTCACGCTGCTCGGGGCCTCCTTCGTGGTGTTCGGCGCGATGTACCTCGCGCCGGGCAGCCCCACCAGCTTCCTGCTCTCCGGCCGCTCGGCCTCCCCGGAGGCGCTCGCGGCGCTCAACGCGCAGTACCACCTGGACGACCCCTTCCTGGTGCGCTACCTGCGCTGGCTCGGCCAGGTGCTGCAGGGCGACTTCGGCCGCTCCATCACCTACCGCACCGACGTCGCCAAGCTGCTGGGCGACCGGCTGCCGGCCACCCTGCTGCTGGTCGCGATGGCCCTGGTCGTGGTGGTGGTGCTCGGCCTGTTGCTCGGCCGGTTCGGCGCCGTCCGGGGCGGGGCCACCGACTCGGCGATCCTGGTCAGCACCACGCTGGCGATCGGCACCCCCTCCTTCGTCGCGGCCGTGCTGCTGCAGGGACTGTTCTCGGTCAAGCTCGGCTGGTTCCCCAGCAGCGGCACCGGCGACGGTCTCGCGGACATGCTCTGGCACCTCACCCTGCCCGCGATCGCGCTGGCCCTCTACCTGATCGGCATGCTGGCCCGGGTCACCCGCTCGGCGATGCTCGAGGAGCTCGGCAGCGAGCACGTCACGGTGGCCCGCAGCCGGGGTGTGCCGGAGCGTCAGGTGATCAGCCGGCACGTGTTCCGCAACGCGCTCGGCACCGTGCTCACCACCGGCGGCCTGATCGTCTCCACCCTGCTGGTCTGCACCATCCTGGTGGAGTCGGCGTTCAGCATCGGCGGCGTCGGCCAGCTGCTCGAACTCGCCACCACCACCAAGGACTTCCCGACCGTCCAGGCCATCTCGCTGCTCATCGTCGCCCTGTTCATGCTGGTGAACCTGGTGGTGGACCTGCTCCACCCGCTGGTCGACCCCCGGGTCACCCTCGGCTCGCGGAGGTCCGCCGCATGAGCGTCGCCCTCACCCGCCGCCCCGGCCTGGCTGCCCTGCGCACCGGCTGGGGGCCGCTCCACCTGCTCTGCCTCGGCTTCGCCGCCGTGGTCGTGCTCGCCGCCCTGCTCGCCCCCTGGCTCGCCCCGGCCGACCCCAACGCCGTGGACCTGGGCGGCGCGCTCGGCGGCCCCTCCGCCGACCACCTGCTCGGCGCCGACGCCGCCGGCCGCGACACCCTCTCCCGGCTGCTGATCGGCGCCCGCACCTCGCTGCTCGGCCCGCTCGGCGTGGTGGTCTTCTCCACCGTCGGCGGGATCGTGGTCGGCACGCTGGCCGCCTGGTGCGGCGGCTGGCTGGACTCGCTGCTCTCCCGCAGCACCGAGCTGGTCTTCGCCTTCCCCGGCCTGCTGCTCGCCGTGCTGATCGTCTCGGTGTACGGCGAGGGCCTGCTGGCCCCCGTGCTCGCGCTGGCCGTGGCCTACCTGCCCTACGTCAGCCGGCTCACCCGCTCGCTGGTGCTGGCCGAACGCCGACGCCCCTACGTCAGCGCCTACCAAGTGCAGGGCCACTCCGCCTGGCAGATCTGCCGACGGCACGTCATCCCCAACATCGCGCCCGTGGTGCTCGCGCAGTCCGCGATCAACTTCGGCTACGCCCTGATGGACCTGGCCGGCCTCTCCTTCCTCGGCCTGGGCGTGCCCGCGCTCACCCCCGACTGGGGCCGGATGGTCTTCGACGGCCAGACCGCCATCCAGCACGGCTACCCGCTCTCGGCGGTGCTGCCCTGCGCCGCTGTGATCCTCACCGTGGTCGCCTTCAACGTCGTCGGCGAGCGCTGGGCCGACCAGGTCGCCCGGAGGGACCGATGAACGCTCTGGACATTCAGGGGCTGCGGCTCCAACTGCCGGGCACCGCACGGCCGGTGCTCGACGGGGTCGACCTCACGGTGGCCGCCGGGGAGACCGTCGCGCTGGTCGGCGAGTCCGGCTCCGGCAAGACGCTCACCTCGCGCAGCGCGCTGCGCCTGCTGCCGCCGGGCGCCCGCGCCGAAGGCAAGGTGCTGGTGGCGGGGGAGGACGTGCTGACCATGGACGCCGACCGGCTGCGGGCGCTGCGTACCGGGCAGGCCGCCATGATCTTCCAGGACCCGCGCGCGGCCACCAACCCGCTGCGGCGGATCGGCGACTTCCTCACCGAGAGCGTCACGCTCGCGGGGAAGATGAACCGGGCGGAGGCGACCGAGCGGGCCGTCTCCCTCCTGGGCGCGGTCGGCCTCGGCCCCGAGCTGCTCGGCCGCTACCCCGGCCAGCTCTCCGGCGGCATGCTGCAGCGCGTGGTGATCGCCGCCGCGCTGATGGGCGACCCGGCCCTGCTGCTCGCCGACGAGGCCACCACCGCGCTGGACGTCACCAGCCAGGCCGAGGTGGTCGCCCTGCTCGGGCGGCTGCGCGAACAGTTCGGCACCGGCCTGCTGTTCGTCACCCACGACCTGGGCCTGGCCGCCGCGATCAGTGACCGGGTGTACGTGATGTACGCCGGGCGGATCGCCGAAGTCGGGCCTGCCGCCGCGCTGTTCGAGCATCCGCGCCACCCGTACACCGCCGCCCTGCTGGCGGCCACCCCCCGGCCGGACGCGCCGGGCGGCCGCCTCGCCGCCATCGACGGCCAACCTCCGGACCTGCGCCAGGAGTTGACCGGCTGCGCGTTCGCGGCCCGGTGCCCGCTGGCCACCGAGCTGTGTCGCACGGTGGTGCCGGAACCGGTGAAGGTCTCCGGCGGACACCTGGCGGCCTGCCACCACAGTGACCAGCTCGAGGGGAGCACCGCCCGTGTCTGAGACCGTACTTGAGGTCAGTGGACTGTGCCGCACCTTCGGGGACGTCCGAGCCGTGGACGAGGTCTCGTTCACCCTCCCGGCGGGCGGCTCGCTCGGCATCGTCGGCGAGTCCGGCTCCGGCAAGACCACCACCGCCCGGATCGTGGTCGGGTTGGAGGAGGCCGACGCGGGCTCGGTGACGGTCCGGGGCCGCCGCCGCGAGGGCCGGGCCCGCGGGAAGGCCGAACGGCTGACCCGGGCCCGGGAGGTGCAGATGGTCTTCCAGGACCCGTACCTCTCGCTGGACCCCCGGTACGGCGTCCAGGACGTGCTGCGCGAGACGCTGCGGCTGCACTTCCCCGACGCCGACCCCGCGCCCCGGGTCGCGGAGCTGCTCGACCAGGTCGGCCTCGGCACCCGCGCCGCCGAGGCCCTGCCCCGCCAGCTCTCCGGCGGGCAGCGCCAGCGGGTGGCCATCGCCCGCGCGCTGGCCGTCGAGCCGGCGGTGCTGGTCCTGGACGAGGCGGTGGCCGCGCTGGACGTCTCGGTCCAGGCCCAGGTGCTCAACCTGCTGGCCGACATCCGGGAGCGCACCGGCGTCGGCTACCTGTTCATCACGCACGACCTCGGGGTCGTGCGGTGCGTCACGGAGGAGGTGATCGTCATGCGGCAGGGCCGGGTCGTCGAGGCGGGTCGGACCGAGGCTGTGCTCGCCGACCCCCAGCACCCCTACACCCGGCTCCTGCTCGACTCCGTACCCCGCCCGGGGTGGGAGCCGTCGCTGATCGCGGCCGCCAGACGGGAGGTGGGGTAGGTCCCGGTGGAGAGGGCCCGTGACCTGGGCGGTAGGCTCCGCGCGATCACGGTCGGCCCGCTCGGGCCGGCCGAGCCGTGCGGGGGCCTGCCGATGACGTTCCGACTGCGCGCCCTCCGGGCGCTGGTGCTGCTGGCCGGGTTCCACCTGATGGGTGCGGGCCTGCTGGCGGCGATGGGCGTGCTCGACTGGCTGCTGGTGACTCGGTGGCTCACCGAACGGGCGGCCTGGTCCGAAGGCTGCGTGCTGACCCTCACCGTCTTCGTGGCGGTGGCGATCGCACGGGGCATGCTCGCCTCGCTGCGGGCCGGGCGGCTCGGCCCGGCGCGGCACGCGGTGGCGGTCGCGCCCGAGGACCAGCCGGAGCTGTGGGCGGAGGTGCGCGCCGCCGCACGGGCGACCGGTGAACGGCCGCCGGACGAGCTCCACCTGGTCGGCGAGGTCAACGCGGGGGTGGCCGAGCAGAGCCGCCTGCTGGGTCTGCTGCCCGGCCGCCGCCGGCTGACCCTCGGCCTGCCGCTGCTCGCCGGACTGACCGTCCCCCAGCTCCGGGCCGTGCTTGCCCACGAGTTCGGGCACTTCGGCAACGGGGACACCCGGCTCGGCGGTGTCACCATGCGCGGCCGCGAAGCAGTCCTGCAGACCGTCCGGGCCTTCGACGGCGGCGGCACCTGGATGCACCACTCGGTCGGCCGCCTGTACGTGGCGTACGCCCGGATGTTCCTGCGGGCCTCGCAGTCGGTGGCCCGCCAGCAGGAAGTCGCAGCCGACCAGGTCGCCGCCCGGCACGCCGGCCGCGAGGCGACGGCCGCCGCGCTGCGGGCCACCCCGGTACTCGCGGCCGCGCACAGCCACTACCTCGCGACGTACGCCGCCCTGGGTGAGCCCGTGGCGGCGCTTCCCCCCGTGGGGGAGGTGAGCGGGGGCTTCCGCCGGATGCTCGCCGCCCGGACGGCCGAGCAGCTCGCCGGGCTCGCCGCCGGGCGGCGCCCGCCGCGCCCGCACCCGTACGACTCCCACCCGCCGACCGCCGAGCGGATCGCCCTGATCGAGCAGCTGCCGCCCGGCGGTGACGACCGCTCGGCCGGGCCGGGCGCGCTCACCCTGCTGCGCGGGGCGGACCAGCTGTTCGCCGAGCTGGAGGCGTGCGCCCTGCCGCCGGAGGCCGCTGCGATGCGGCGGATGGAGTGGGACGAGCTGGTCCTGGCCCGTGCGGTGGCCGACGCCGAGGGCTGGTCCCGGCCGCTGCGGCTCGCCGTGGCCAGGGCGCTGCGTTCGCAGGCACCGGACGGGGAGCTGCCCGGCCTTGCGGAGATACTCGACGCCTTCGACCGGGGTGTGCTGTGGCCGGAGGCGGCCGACCGGATGCCCAAGCCGCCCCAGGCGGCGAGGCTGACCGGGGTGGCGGCCCGCAACTTCGTCCGCCCCAGGGTCTTCGACGCGCTCGCGGGTCTGGTGCACCTCCACCTGGTCGCCTCCGGGCGGGCGACGGCGGACATCGCGTGGTCGGGGCAGCCCGGACTCGCCCTGCCCGAGGTCTGGGAGGAGGGCATGGACGAGGCCCTCGACGCCGCCACCGCCGACACGCCCGACACCGCGCCCCTGCGGACCTTGCTCGCAGCCGGGCGGCGTCCGTAGCGGCGCGCCGTCGGGAGGCCGGTTGCCGGGGGCGAGTGTGACGTTCTGTCAGGATTGCCCGGAATGTCCGCTGGCACTCCGGTAAGAACGAGGACGTCATGGTCAACCGCAGGCCCTCCCGCCGGGACGCGCTGCGTTCGGGCGCGGTGCTGGCCGCGATCGCGCTGCTCGACGGCTGCTCCTCCGGGGGCGGGGACGACGCGCAGCCGTCTCCGTCCGCCGCCGCGTCCTCCGCTGTGCCGACTGCTTCGCCCTCGGCGGCCACGGGCGGGGTGATGCCCGCCGAGTCGACCCCGCACACCAGGACCTTCATGGCCTGGCCGGCGCTCGACCAGGTCTGGGGCGAGGATCTGCCGGGCGTACGGAAGGACATCGCCGGGCTGGCCCGGGCGATCTCGGCCTTCGAGCCCGTGGTGCTGCTGGCCCGGCCGGACCAGGCCGCGGACGCCCGCCAGCAGGTCGGCTCCGGGGTCGAGGTGCTCGAGCTGGCGGTGGACGACCTGTGGGCCCGCGACACCGGGCCGGCCTTCGTGTTCGCCCCCGGCGGCCTCACCGGCGTCGACCTGGGCTTCAACGGCTGGGGCAACAAGCAGACCCACGCCGCCGACGGCCAGGTCGCCCGCAACCTGCTCACGCACTACGGCATCCCCCGCATCCAGGCGCCGATCACCGGCGAGGGCGGCGCGCTCGAGGTGGACGGCGACGGCACCCTGATGGCCACCGAGAGCGCCTGGGTCAACGCCAACCGCAACCCCGGCAAGTCGCGGGACCAGATCGAGGCGAGCCTGAAGGAGCTGTTCGGAGTCCGGAAGGTGATCTGGCTCAAGGGCGTGGCCGGGCAGGACATCACCGACTGCCACGTGGACGCACTGGCCCGGTTCGCCGACCCCGGCACCGTGGTGCTGCACCGCCCCGGCCCCGACACCCCGCCGGACGTCTGGAGCACCGCCTCCGACCAGGCGCTGCAGGTGCTCAGCGCCGCCACCGACGCCAAGGGCCGGCCGCTCAAGGTGGTCGAACTGACCGAGCCGGTGGTGGAGGGCAAGGGCAAGGACTTCCTGGCCACCTACCTCAACTACTACGTCTGCAACGGCGGCGTGATCGTGCCGCGCTTCGGCGACCAGGCCGCCGACGACCGCGCGGCGGGCACCATCGGGGACCTCCACCCCGGCCGGAAGGTCACCCAGGTGAGCATCGACCACATCGCGGCGGGCGGCGGCGGCATCCACTGCGCCACCCAGCAGCAGCCGGCCGTGGGGCCCGGGGCCTCGCCCACCGCCTCGCCCAGCCCCTCGACCGACGAGGCCGCGTGAGCCGGTTCGCCCGGCTGCGCCGCAGCCGGTTCGCGATCGTGCTGGTGCTGCTGGCCGTGCTGGTCGGGGCGGGCATCGCGCTCTACCTGGACGAGCGTGACACCCGGCAGGAGACCCGCGAGCTCGCCGTGCCCACGGCCAAGGACTGGGTCGAACTCGACGTCACCTCCCAGGACATCGACCCGGGCACCGGCCAACTCACCCTGTACGTGGTGCCCGTGCCGCACGGCAGCCTGGCCCAGGACCAGGACAACTCGGTCTTCTCCCGGCAGCTGGAGATCACGGCCGAGTCGGCGACCAAGACCACCCTGCACGCCGAACCGGGGGAGTCGGCGACCCCGCAGATCGTCAAGGCCAGCCTGTACGGCGGCACCGAGACCGACTACCCCTTCGACCGGTACCGCTTCTCCGTCTTCTTCGCGGCCGCCGACAGCGCCGGCCCGGTGCCGGTCGGGCTCTACTTCACCGACGCCGACCCGTTCTTCGTCGCCCGCCCCACCAGCTCGGCGGCGGCCTCCGGGGCCGCCGCGATGGAGGCCAAGGTGACCAGGGCGCGGAGCACCTTCATCCTGGCCTGGTTCATGATCGCGGCGATGTGGGCGCTCTCGCTGGCCGTCCTGGCCGGGGCGGAGGTGCTCTACCGGGGCGGGAACGGCCTGGTCTGGCCCTCGCTCGGCTGGATGGCGGCCACCTTGTTCGCACTGATCGGCATGCGCAACGCGGCGCCCGGCTCGCCGCCGATCGGCTCGCTGATGGACTATGTGGCCTTCTTCTGGGCGGAGGGGATCATCGCGGCCAGCCTGACCTTCACCGTCATCACCGGCACCCGGGTCGACCACCGCAAACGGGTGGCCGCCGAGGGGTGATCAGGCGCTCGGGTCTGTCCGGCCAAGGGACTTCACCAGCAAGCGCAGTACGGCCTCGGCGCTGACCCCGGAGTCCAGCGACTGGATGGCGGCCAGGCCGTCCACGGCGGCGGCGAAGGCCTCGCCGAGCAGCAGCGGGTCGGTGCCCGGGCCCGGACGCTCCTCGGCGAGCACCGCGAAGAGCCGGACGAAGCAGGCACGCCAGCGGCGGTACTCGGCGTCCAGACTCTCGCGTACCCGTTCGTCGTTGAGGGCGAGCCAGTGCAGGGCCGAGTGCAGGTGGGCGAGGTCCGGGCTCTCCGGGCGGGTCAGCAGGCCGATCACCCGCTCGGCGCGCTCGGCGAAGTCGCCGGGCCCGTCCACGGCCGCCTCCAGCGGGGCGATCCACTCCGGGCGGATGTCCTCGACCACGGCCACGATCAGGTCGGTGCGGTCCTGGAAGTGGTAGTGGCACATCCCGTGCGAGACGCCGCACAGGGCGGCGACGTTGCGCGTGGTGAACCGGCCGGCGGTCTCGCCGGCCAGCAGCGTCCGGGCGGCCGCGATCAGCCTGGCGCGGGTCTGCTCGCCCTTGGCCGCGCGGGTGAGCGCGGGGGGCTGAGCGGTGCCGTCCTTCGTCGTCGGGGCCTTCGTCCGGGTCGCCATGGCGTCACTGTAGTGGCGCACCGGGGTCGGCCGGGGCGCCCCCGGACGGAAAGTCCTGCGCGAGTGATTGACCGAGCGCTTGGTCAGTTATACCTTTCCGGTCAACACCGTTACCCCGACGGTTAGTTGACTGGAGGCTCCCGATGTTCCCCCACACTTCGGACGGCAGATCCGTTGGCCGGCGCCAGTTCCTCGGCGCCGCAGGCCTGGTCGCGGCCGGTGCGGCCGTCACCATGGCCACCGGCTCCACCGCCTTCGCCGGCACCCGCCGCCCTGCCGCCACCCCCGCGGCAGCCGGAGCGTTCGCCGTCCCGGCCGAGGACGGCCGGCACACCCGGACCTGGATGGCCTGGCCCGACAGCTCCACCATCTGGCGCAACCAGCTGAGCGGCGTGCAGTCCAACATCGCGCTGATCGCCAAGACCATCGCCAAGTACGAGCCGGTGTACATGTGCGCCAACCCGGCGAGCGCGGCCAAGGCGCGCTCGATGTGCGGCTCGGCCGTGACGGTGATCAGCACCATTCCGGTGGACGACTGCTGGATGCGCGACACCGGAGCGGTCTTCCGTACCGACGGCCTCGGCGGGCTCGACGCCGTCGGCCTCAACTTCAACGGCTGGGGCGGGAAGCAGACCCACGCCAAGGACGCCCTGGTGGCCCAGCGGATCGCCGGCTACGTGGGCGTGCCGTTCACCGCGGCCGACCTGACCGCCGAGGGCGGGGCGATCGAGCAGGACGGCGCGGGCACCCTGATGGCCACCCGCAGCAGCATCATCAACAGCAACCGCAACCCCGGTATGTCGCAGGGGCAGTTGGAGACGGCCATGTGCGCCGCCTACGGCGCCTCCAAGGTGATCTGGTTCGCCGGCATCGTCGGCCAGGACATCACCGACGACCACGTCGACGCCACGTCGCGCTTCCTCGCCCCCGGCATGGGCACCGTCCAGATGCCGCTGGCCACCGACACCGACGCCTGGTCCAACGACGCCCGCCAGCAGTACCAGATCCTCTCCACCTCGACCTCCGCCACCGGCACCCCGATGTCGGTCAGCAAGATCCAGGGCCCCGACTACTACAAGATCCGCTCCACCAACGCCAACTTCGTCGCCTCCTACGCCAACTACTACCTCTGCAACGGCGCCGTCATCTCCGCCCAGTTCGGCGACACCACCGCCGACGCCGCCGCAAGGTCCACCCTCGCCCGCCTCTTCCCCGGCCGCACCGTCGAACAGCTCAACATCGACTACCTCGGCGCCGGCGGCGGCGGCATCCACTGCGTCACCCAGCAGCAACCGGCGGTCTGAGCCCGGGAACCACGATGGCGAGGAGTGTTCGCACTCCTCGCCACCTCCAACTTGCTGCACGTCAGGGGGCTTGTGGCAAGGCCCCGGCAATGACCAGAATCGGCGACTCAACGATGATCGTCCACGGAATTCGGGGAGTCGCACAGTGCGGGTAGTGCTGTCCACGTACGGGTCGCGGGGGGGATGTCCAGCCGTTGGCGGGGCTTGCGGTGCTGTTGCGGGAGGTCCGGCGGGCCGAGGACGGCAGCGGCAGCGGCGTCAGCCTGGAGGCCTGCACCTCCGGCAACACGTCCCAGCGGTGGTGCGTGGCCCCCGGCGGCCTCCTCGGGCTGAGGGGCGGCCGGTCCTACTCGTTGTAGGAATTTGGCCGGTCCTTGCCTAGGTGGGTGGAGGGTCCGATTGCTAGGTTCGCCGGCAATCGGTCGAATCGTCCATCAGGCAATGGGGGTTCAGCATGTCCGGGTCCGTCCGCTCACCGCTCACCACGCCCTGGCGGCGAAGACTGCCCGTCTGGGCGGTGGCGCTGCTGCTCGTCTCGTTCGGCCTGTCCGGGTTGGGGGCCTCGGCGGCCACCGCCGCCGGGAACGGCCAGGGCGGGGCCGCCGGCCACGCCTCCACCGCCCAGGGGTCGGCGGTCACCACCGCCGTCACCAGCCAGCCCCGGCAGTACACGCCGGAGGAGCTCGCGCTGCTCAACTCCCGGCTGTACGACGAAGAAACGATGGTCAAGGGCAAGACGGGCCCGGTGCCCAAGCACGCGCCGCTGAGCCCGGCCGTCGCCGCGCCGTCCACCGTCCGTGCTGTCGCCTCCACCCTGCGGGACAGCGCGATCCCGACCTCGGCGATCTCCGGCGGTGCCTCCTTCCTGTCGTCGACGCAGGAGCCGAGCACGGACGCCAACGGCGCGAACATCTTCCAGACCGGCAACTGGTACGCCAGCCGCTCCACCGACAACGGCTCCACCTGGTCCTACCTCGACCCGTTCTCGCTGTTCGGCAGCGGCTTCTGCTGCGATCAGGTGACCCAGTACGACCCCGACACCGGGCGGCAGTTCTGGCTGCTGCAGTTCAGCGACCACCTGGTGATCGCCAACGCCTCCGCCGCCGGGCCGGGCGCCTTCACGGGCTGGTGCTACTGGAGCATCACCCCGTCCTGGATGGGCCTGGCGAGCACCACGGGGCTGGACTTCAACGACATGTCGATCTCCAACAGCAACGTCAACATCTCCACCAACTTCTTCCCGACCACGGGCGGCCAGGGCGCCGGCCTGCTGCGGCTGCCCAAGGCGGCGATGGGCACCTGCAGCGGCTTCAACTACAGCTACCTCACCCGCACCGACAACTTCACCTTCAAGCTCGTGCCCGGCTCCACCGACACGCTGTACTGGGGCAGCAACTGGGGCCAGACCAACGGCAGTTCGTTCCGCGTCTTCGCCTGGCCGGAGAACTCGGGCAACTACTCCTGGTGGGACCGCACGGTGCCCGGGTACGGCTTCTACACCCGCAACAGCGGTCAGAACTGTGCCAGTTCGGACGGAGTGGTGACCAACTGGTGCCAGTTCGCCGACTCCCGGGTGCTCGGCGCCTACCGGACGGCCGGGCTGATCGGGTTCTCCTTCAATGCCAAACAGGACAGCAGCCACCCCTTCCCGTACACCCGGTTCGTCTGGTTCAACGAGTCCGACAAGAACCTGAACGGGTCCGGTGACCTCTGGGGCAGCTGGGGTGCCATCCAGTTCGCCTCGCTCGCACCCAGTTCGACCGGGAGGGTGGGCGTCGAGTTCGCCTGGGGCGGCGGCACCGGCGGGGCCCACTACTACCCCGGCAGCGGCATCAACAACCAGGCCGCCAACGCCATCGACACCTCACCCAACTACTACCTGTGGGGCGCCGGGAACACCTGCACCTACAACGGCCTGCCCCGCTGGGGCGACTACCTGACGGTCCGCACCTACAAGGCCGACCCGACCAAGTGGATCGCCGCCGGGTACGCCATGAAGGGCGGAGACTGCGGCGCGGCGGGAGCCTACCCCGAGCCGCACAACGTCCTCTTCGGCTGAGCCGGGGCCGGCGCCCGCCGGGGTGGACCAGTGGTCAACTCCGGCGGGCGCCGGTAGAGTCGCCGGGATCGGTGCGGGAGTCGGGGGAGTGCCATGGCAGGCAGCGCGCCGGAGCAGCGGCGGGAGAGCGGAGCGCTCGAGGCCGAGGTGATGGCCGCACTGTGGTCCGAGGCCGGCTGGCTGACCGTCGGTCAGATGCATCAGGCGCTCGGCGACGAGTCCTTGGCCTACAAGACCGTGCTCACCGTGCTCGGCCGACTGCACGCCAAGGGCCTGGTCGAGCGGGAGCGGTCCGGCCGGGGGCATGCCTACCGTCCGCGCCGGGGCCCGGCCGAGGCGGTGGCCGCCGAGATGAACCAGGCGCTGACCAGGGGTGCCGACCGCCGTGCCGTACTGCAGCGCTTCGTGGACGGGCTCGATCCGGACGACGAACAGGCGCTGCGCGCACTGCTCGACGCCCGCGAGCAGTGACCTGACCCAGGGGGAGACCCGTGTACATCACCGTGTACCTGCTCCTCCTGGCCCCGGCCGCGCTGGCGGTCGCCGCGCCCGCCGTGGCCCGCCACCTCGCCCCGGCAGCCGCCGTGCGGGTGCTCAGCTGCCTCGCCGTGATCGCCACCGCGGCCACGCTGTGGGCGCTGTGCGTGCTGGTGGTCGGCGGGCTGGGCCGGGAGTACGCCGACGAAGGCTCGGCCGCGCTGCGGGTCGCCGATCCGGTGCCGCGGTCGGTCGGCGTGCTGGCGGCCGTGCTGCTGACCGTGGCAGTGGCCCGCGCCGTGGTGGTCCGGCGGCAGCGGGTGGCGGGCGCAAGGCTGCTCTCGGCAGTCCGACTGGCCCCGGCTGCTGGGGAGTTGGTCGTGCTGGCCGACGACCGGCCCGATGCGTTCGCCCTGCCCGGCCGGCCCGGGCGGATCGTGGTGACCAGCGGCATGCTCGGCGCGCTGTCCGCGGGTGAGCGCGCTGTGCTGCTCGCGCACGAACGGGCGCACCTGCGGCACGGCCACCACCACTACGCCGCCCTGGCCGACTACGCGGCGGCCGTGAACCCCGTGCTGGGGCCCCTGCGGGACTTGCTGAACTACGGCCTCGAACGCTGGGCGGACGAGGAGGCCGCCGCTGCGGTCAACTCCCGTGCACTAGCGGCGATTTCTCTGGCCAGGGCGGCGCTCGCCACCAGCTGCCGGGCGGGGCGGCCGGCCGGGCTGGCGTACGTCCGGCACCGGATCGGGGCGCGGGTCGAGGCGCTGCGGGCGCAGGCGCGGCCGAGCCGCGGCAGGCGGCTGTGGGTGGTCGCGGTGCTGGCCGGCGGCACGGTGGCGGCCCTGGTGGACACGGTGGGTGCGCTGGCGCGCTGCGTCAACGCGATGGTGCTGTAGGCGAGTTGGTGTCGCACATCTTGTGTGATGTCATGTACGGGGCCAGACTTCCGAGGTGCGAACGACGACGTGACGCCGCACTAAGGAGCCCCGGATGACACTCCCACGCAGCACACCCTTCTGGCGGCGGTCCCTCGCCGTCGCCGCCTCGGCGGCGCTCGCGCTGGTCGGGGCGGTCCAGGCCGCCGGGCCGGCCGTCGCGGCGACACCGGTCACCAACGGCGGCTTCGAGAGCGGGAGTCTGACCGGCTGGACCACGGCCGGCACCACCTCGGTCACCAGCAGCGGTGCCCACGGCGGGAGTTACGCGGCCATGCTCGGCTCGACCGCGCCCACCAACGGCACCTCCTCGGTCAGCCAGTCCTTCACCGCGCCGGGCAGCAGCCCGCAGCTCAGTTTCTGGTACAACGTGACCTGCCCGGACACCGTGACGTACGACTGGGCCACCGCCACGCTGAAGGACACCACCACCAACACCACGCGGACGCTGCTGGCCAAGACCTGTACCAGCGGGGCGGGTTGGAAGCAGATCAGTGCCTCGCTCACCGCGGGCGACGGGTACACCCTGACCCTGAGCAGCAAGGACGACAACTACACCGGCGACGCGACGTACACCCTGTACGACGACGTGCAGGTCAGCGGGGCCGCCGCCGACGACTTCTCGCTGAGCGACTCCCCGGCCTCGGCGAGCGTGGACCCGGGCGGCTCGGCCACCAGTACGGTCAGCACGGCGGTGACGGCGGGCTCGGCGCAGGCGGTGTCGTTCTCGGCGAGCGGCCTGCCGGCAGGAGCCACGGCCACCTTCAGTCCGAGCTCGGTGACGGCGGGCGGATCCGCCACGCTGACCGTCTCGACCTCGAGCAGTACCCCCGCCGGCACGTACCCGGTCACCGTGACCGGCACCGGTACCGCCGCGACGCACACCGCCGCCTTCTCGCTCACGGTCAACGGCACGGGCCCGAGCCTGCTGCAGGTGAGCACCGACCCGTTCACCAACTCCACCAGCCAGCACGCCACCGAGGTGGAGCCCGACACCTTCGCCTACGGCAGCACGATCGTCTCCTCCTCGCAGGTCGGCCGGTTCACCGACGGCGGCAGCTCGGACATCAGCTGGAACACCTCCACCGACGGCGGCGCCAGCTGGCAGCACGGCATGCTGCCCGGCATCACCACCTACCAGGGCGGTGGGAGTTGGGCCCGGGTCTCCGACCCGACGGTGGCCTACGACGCCAGGCACGGCACCTGGATGATAACCGGTCTGGTGATCGACGCCGCGGCGAACGGCGCCGGGGTGAGCGTCAGCCGCTCCGCCGACGGGATCGCCTGGCAGAACCCGGTGCTGGCGGTCGGCAACGACGGCCAGGGCTACGACAAGGAGTGGATCGTCTGCGACAACACGGCCACCAGCCCCTCCTACGGCAACTGCTACATCGAGGTGGACATCACCTCGGCCGGCAACAGGGTGATCATGTCGACCTCGCACGACGGCGGGGCCACCTGGTCCGCCCCGATCAGCCCCGGCGGCACCAACTCCGGGCTCGGCGGGCAGCCGTTGGTGCAGCCGAACGGCACCGTGGTGGTGCCGTTCTCGACGGACGGCAGCTCGATCCGGTCCTTCACCTCGACCAACGGGGGCTCCTCCTGGGGCGCCACCGTGCTGGTCTCGAACGTCACCTCGCACGGGGTGGCGGGCAACCTGCGCGACGGCGAGGGGCTGCCCTCGGCGGAGATCGACGCGAGCGGCAGGATCTACGTGGCCTGGCAGGACTGCCGGTTCCGCTCGGGCTGCCCGGGCAACGACATCGTGTACTCCACCACCACCGACGGGTCGACCTGGTCGGCGGTGACGCGCGTGCCGATCGACGCCACCACCAGCGGCGCCGACCACTTCATCCCGGGCTTCGGCATCGACCACGCGACCTCGGGGGCCACGGCCAAGATCGGCCTCTACTACTACTTCTACCCGAACGCCAACTGCACTGCTGCCACCTGCCAGTTGGAGGTCGGTTTCATCTCCTCCGCCAACGGCGGTGCCACCTGGAGCACCGCCCGGACGGTGGCCGGCCCGATGGCGCTCGCCCAACTCGCGAACACCAACCAGGGCAACATGGTCGGCGACTACCTCTCCACCTCGGTGGTCAACGGCAAGGCCGTCTCGGTCTTCGCCGTCGGCAAGGCGCCCACCAACGGCCAGGCCTACGACGAAGCCATGTACACCGTCGCGGGTGGCCTCCCCGTCTGACGCGGCGGGTCGAGCGGTGGCCCTCCGGCCGCCCGAGGGGTGGCGGCCGGAGGGGCGCGCGCTACGGGATCACGGGTTCTTGATCTCGCGGGTCAGCTGGGACCCCCAGGGGCACCAGGTGTTCTTGGGGAGGAGGGCGCCGCCGACCTCGGTCAGGTGGTCGTTGACGTAGGAGATGCTGGCGTCACAGACCTCGGTGGCCATCTCGAAGAAGGAGACGGAGCTGGGGGAGAGCTGGTACTTCCAGGGGGAGTTGTACCAGGCGGGGGTCTTGACGACGGTGCCCATGACGCCGCGGTGGGTGGTGTCGGTGCCGTTGAGCATGTTGCGGGCGGTCTGGATCTTGGCGGCGTCCGTCAGCTTGAAGACGAAGGTGTCGGTGCCGTCGGTGAACTCGAAGAATGCCGAGGAAGTGGCAGCGGCCGGAGCGGAGTCGGTGCTGTTCTGGGCGGCCATGGCGGGTTGCGCCAGACCGAGGGCGAACAGCGAAGCCACGGCGAGGGTACCGGCCTTGGTAAGGGTACGTCGCATGTCAGGGACCTCCTGTTGAGAGTCGGGCCGCGTCCACGGCCCGTCAGCAACGAACCTAGGCGCTGAAAAACCGAAATCGACTCCCGATGTCCAAGACTTCCCCAAAGGCCAGCAAGGGAAGGGTAAAGCATGCCCCATCGGGCGATCATGGAATGAGGGGGAACCGGGCCCGGGTGACGGCACGTCAGCCAGAGGCGGGCCCGGTTCCTACCCTGCCACGGATCAGCAGATCCGGGGGAGCTGCTCGCCCATCGGCAGGTCCACCACCCTGGTGCCGCCGAAGGCGGTGCGGGCGACGACCATGCCCGGGTGCTCCGCCACGCACTCGCCGATCACGGCGGCGGCGGAGCCCAGCGGGTGCGCTCGCATCGCGTCGAGCACGGCGTCCGCCTCGCGGCGCGGGACGAAGGCCACCAGCTTGCCCTCGTTGGCCACGTACATCGGGTCGAGCCCGAGGATCGCGCAGGCGTTGGCCACCTGCGGCGGTACGGGCACGGCCCGTTCGTTCAGCACCACCCCGACCCCGGCCGCCGCCGCGATCTCGTTGAGGGCGGCGCCGAGCCCGCCCCGGGTGGGGTCGCGCAGGACGTGCAGGTCGGGGGTGACGGCCAGCATGGTCTCCACCAGGCCGCCGAGCGGGGCGCAGTCGCTCTCGATCTCCACCCCGAACTCGAGGCCCTCGCGCACGCTCATGATGGCCACGCCGTGCAGGCCGATCTCCCCGCTGACGATCACCACGTCACCGGGCGCGGCCCGCTGCGGGCGGATGTCCACCCCGGCGGGCACGAGCCCGATGCCCGCCGTGTTGAGGTAGATGCCGTCGCCGTGGCCGGCCTCGACCACCTTGGTGTCGCCGGTGGCGACCTCCACCCCGGCGGCCCGGGCGGCGGCACCCAGCGCGCGGGCGACCCGGTCGACCACCGCCATCTCCACCCCCTCCTCCAGGATGAAGCCGCAGGAGAGGTAGGCCGGCCGGGCGCCGCTCATCGCCAGGTCGTTGACGGTGCCGTTGACGGCGAGGTCGCCGATGCTGCCGCCGGGGAAGAACAGCGGCCGCACCACGTAGGAGTCGGTGGAGAACGCCAGCCGGGCGCCGCCGAGTTCGAGCACGGCGGAGTCGGGGTAGGCGGCCAGGGCCGGGCCGCCGAAGGCCGGGGCGAAGAGCCCGGCCACCAGCTCGGCGGACATCGCCCCGCCGCCCCCGTGGCCCATCACCACCCTGGGGTGGTCGCGCAGCGGCAGCGGGCAGCTCCACCCGGCGAAGTCGAGGGTGTCAGCCAACGGGGCTCGCCTCCCGCGAGAGCGCCGGCGTGCCGAGGCGCCGGTAGAGGTAGTAGGCGGCGCAGGCGCCCTCGCTGGAGACCATGGTGGCGCCGAGCGGGGTGCGCGGGGTGCAGACGGTGCCGAAGGCCTCGCACTGGTTCGGCTTGAGCAGCCCCTGCAGGACTTCACCGGCCCGGCAGGCCGCCGGCTCGCAGGTGGTGATCCCGCCGACGTCGAAGCGGTGCTCGGCGTCGTGGTCGCGATAGCGCGGGGAGAGGCGCCAGCCGCTCTGCGGGATGACCCCGATGCCGCGCCAGGCCCGGTCGGTCACCTCGAAGACGTCCTCCAGCATGGCCCGGGCCGCCGGGTTGCCCTCCGGGCGGACGGCGCGCTGGTAGGCGTTGTCGACGGTGTGCTCACCGCGCTCCAACTGCCGTACGGTGCGCCGGATTCCCTCCAGGATGTCCAGCGGCTCGAAGCCGGTCACCACGATCGGCACCCGGTGGCGCTCGGCCAGCTCCGGGTACTCCTCGGTGCCCATCACGCTGCACACGTGCCCGGCGGCCAGGAAGCCCTGGACCCGGCAGTCGGGCGAGGTCATGATGGCCTCGATCGCCGGGGGCACCCGCACGTGCGAGACCAGCATGCTGAAGTTGCGCACGCCCTGCTTCCGGGCCTGGTGGACGGCCATCGCGTTCGGCGGGGCGGTGGTCTCGAAGCCGATGCCGAAGAAGACCACCTCGCGGTCCGGGTTCTCCCGGGCGATCTTCAGGGCGTCCAGCGGCGAGTAGACCACCCGGACGTCACCGCCCTCGCCGCGGACCCGGAACAGGTCGCGGTCGGTGCCCGGCACCCGCAGCATGTCGCCGAAGGAGCAGAAGATCACCCCCGGCCGGGCGGCGATCGCCAGCGCCCGGTCGATCACCTCCAGCGGGGTGACGCAGACCGGGCAGCCCGGCCCGTGGATCAACTCCACCTCCTCGGGGAGCAGTTGGTCGATGCCGTGCCGGATGATGCTGTGCGTCTGGCCGCCGCAGACCTCCATCAGGGCCCACGGCCGGGTCACCGAGGCCCGGATGTCCGCGAGCAGCCCGCGCGCCAGCTCCGGGTTCTGGAACTCCTCCAGGTACTTCACTTCTGCTCCTCCACTCCGGCCGCTGCCTCCCACGGGTCGCCGAACTCCTCCTGCAGCAGGCCGAGTTCGGCGAAGAGGTCGAGCGTTCGCCGGGCCGACTCCTCGTCGAGGCGCTGCAGCGCGAAGCCGACGTGCACGATGGCGTACTCGCCGACCGCCAGGTCGGGCAGGTACTCCAGGCACACGTCCTTGACCACTCCGCCGAAGTCGACCACCGCCATCCGGGTACCGTCCCGCTCCGCGATCTCCATCACCCTGCCGGGTACCGCCAGGCACATGCCGTCTCTCCTCTCAGCTGCTGCCCGGCCCACCGGCCCGGGCGGCCACCATCAGCTGGCCGAGCGCCAGCCCGCCGTCGTTGGGGGGCACCCGGCGGTGCCGCAGGACAGTGAAGCCGTCCGCCCGCAGGCCCCGCAGGCAGTCGGCGGCGAGCAGCGCGTTGGCGAACACCCCGCCGGTCAGCGCGACCGTCTCCAGGCCGTACTCCTCCCGGGCGGCCCGGCAGAGCGAGCGCACCAGCTCGGCCACCGCCCGGTGGAACCGGGCCGCGACCAGCCCGGCGGAGGCGCCGGCGCCGAGGTCGGCGAGCACCGCCGTCAGGACCGGCGCCGGATCGGCGGTCAACACACCGCCTCGCCAGTGGAGTCCGAAGGCATAGCCGTCCGAGGCGTGGTGCGCGAGGGCGGCGGCCTCCAGCTCGATCGCCGCCTGCGCCTCGTACTCCGCCAGCTGGCAGACCCCGGCGAGCGAGGAGACCGCGTCGAACAGCCGCCCCATGCTGGAGGTCGGCGCACAGTTCAGTCCCAGCTCCAACTGGCGGCGCAGGACGGTCAGTTCGGTCGGCGGGCAGGCCCGCACCGGCGGCAGGCCGGGGGACCACGGCAGCCCCGCCGCCCACAGGTGGGCGAGCGCCATCCGGTACGGGCGGACCACCGCCGCGTCGCCGCCCGGCAGCGGCACGTACCCGAGCTGCCCGAAGCGGCGGTAGCCGTCGTAGTCGGCGAGCAGTACCTCGCCGCCCCACACCGCGCCGTCGTCCCCGTAGCCGGTGCCGTCGAAGGCGACGCCGATCACGGAGCGGCTGCCGTCCAGGCCGTGCTCGGCCAGCACGGAGGCGATGTGGGCGTGGTGGTGCTGCACCGGCCGCAGTTCGTGGTGCGGGCGGGTACGCCGGGCGTGCATCGCGGAGCGGTAGCCGGGGTGGCGGTCCACCGCGAGCACCTCGGGCCGGACGCCGGTCACGGCGCTCAGCTGCGCCACCGCATGGTCGAAGGCGTCCAGGGTGGCGAGGTCGTCCATGTCCCCGATGTGGCCGGAGAGCCAGGCGTAGCCGCCCCGGGCCAGCGCGAAGGTGTTCTTGAGGTCCCCGCCGACGGCCAGGACCGGGCGGACCGGTACGGGCAGCTGCAGCGGGAGCGGCGCGTAGCCACGGGAGCGGCGGACGGGCAGCTGCTCGCCGTCCACCACCCGGACCACCGAGTCCTCGCAGGGCACGTGGATGGCGCGGTCATGGGTGAGCCAGGCGTCCACCAGCGGGGCGAGCCGGGCGAAGGCGTCGCGGTCCTCGGAGACGATGGGCTCGCCGGAGAGGTTGGCGCTGGTCATGACCAGCAGCCCGGGGCCGGGCGGGGCGAGCAGCAGGTGGTGCAGCGGGGTGTAGGGCAGCATCACGCCGAGGTCGGGGCTGCGCGGTGCGGCGGCCTCCAGGGCGGCCGGTAGCGTGCCCAGGCGGCGCAGCAGCACGATCGGCCGGACGGCTCCGGTGAGCAACTCCTCCTCGACGGCGCTCAGTTCGAGCAGTCCGAGCCCGGCGAGGCGGCGGAGCTCGCCGAGGTCACGGGCCATCAGGGCGAAGGGCTTGGCGCCGCGCCGTTTGCGCCGCCGCAGCCGGGCGACGGCGGCTTCGTCGGTGGCGTCGCAGGCCAGGTGGTAGCCGCCGACGCCCTTGACGGCCAGGATCGCGCCTTCGCGGAGCAGCCGCCGGGCCTGGTCGAGGGCGCGGTCGCGCTCCAGGGTGGGCCGGCCCGGTGCGGCGAGGGCGAGCCGGGGCCCGCAGGCGTGACAGCTGACCGGCTGGGCGTGGAAGCGCCGGTCGGCCGGGTCGGTGTACTCCCGGGTGCAGTCCGGGCAGAGCGGGAAGGCGCCCATGGTGGTGTTGGCCCGGTCGTAGGGCAGGCCGGTGACGATGGTGTGGCGGGGGCCGCAGTTGGTGCAGCTGATGAAGGGGTGCTGGTAGCGGCGGTCGGCCGGGTCGGCGAGTTCGGCCAGGCAGTCCGCGCAGGTGGCGGTGTCCGGCGGTACCAGGGCCAGGCGCGGGCCGTCGTCCCGGGAGGGGGTGATGGCGAAGCCGGGTGCGCCGGTGGCCGGCAGCGGCGCGTGCTCGACCGAGTCGACCCGGGCCAGCGGCGGTGCGTCGCTGGCGACCCGGCGGCAGAACGCCGCCACCGCCTCGCGCTGCCCCTCCACCTCGGCCAGCACGCCGTCGCCGGTGTTGGTCACGGTGCCGGACAGCCCCAGTTCGGCGGCGAGCGCGAAGACGAACGGGCGGAAGCCGACGCCCTGCACGACCCCGCGGACCGCGACCCGCCGCCGCTCGGCCGCCTCGGCCTGGCCGACCGTCACGACAGGTCCACCGGTACGGCGTGCGCGTGCGAGTGGCCGTGCTCGTGCGCGGGGGCGCCGGCCATCACCGGCCGGTGCGCGGGAGCACCGTCCAGCACCGCGCAGGCCCGGTCGAGCAGTGCCCCGGCCCCCTGCCCGGTACGGGCCGAGGTGAACACCACCTCCACCCCGGGGTTGACCCGGGCGACGTTCGCCAGGAAGGCCGGCCGGTCGAACTCCACCGCCGCCGCGAGGTCGGCCTTGGTGACCAGCACCAGGTTGGCCAGCCCGAAGGCGGTCGGGTACTTGAGCGGCTTGTCCTCGCCCTCGGTGACGGAGGCGAGCGCGACCCGCAGCGACTCGCCGAGGTCGTAGGAGGCGGGGCAGACCAGGTTGCCGACGTTCTCCACGAACAGCAGCCGGGTGCCGGCGGGCAGCCAGCCGTCCAGCTCCGCGGCGAGCATCGCCGTCTCCAGGTGGCAGAGCCCGTCGGTGAGCACCTGCTTGACCGGCGCGCCCGAACGGGCGAGGCGCCGGGCGTCGTTCTCGGTCGCGAGGTCGGCGGTGAGCGCGGCGACCGCGAGGCCGCGCTCCCGGGCCAGAGCGAGCTCGGCCTCCAGGAGGGCGGTCTTGCCGCTACCCGGGCTGGAGAGCAGGTTCACCGCCACGGTGCCCTGGGCGGCGAGCCGCGCGCGCAGCTCGCGGGCGCCCTCGTCGTTGCGGGCCAGCACCGCCTGCCGGAGTTCCACCGTGCGACACATGGGTTCTCAGCCTTCCTGTCCGGCCCCGGCCGCCGCCGGGCGCTCGGCCCAGTCGACGCCGAGGATCTGCAGCTCGCGGCCCGCCAGCAGCTCGACCCGGGAGCCGGCGCAGCCCGGGCACCCCAAGTCCGGCGGCATCCCGACCGCCCACTCGAGCTCGCAGGGCAGGCACCTGGCGCGGGCCGCCACCGCCTCGGTCTCCAGCACCGCGCCCGCCACCAGCGTCCCGGTGCAGGCGAGTTCGAAGCAGAAGTCGAGGGCGGAGGGCACCACCCCGGCCAGCTCGCCGACCTGCAGCCGCACCCGTGCCACCGCGCTCACCCCGTGCTCGCGCGCGGCGGCGTCCACCTGCTCGACCACCGCCGTCGCGATCGACATCTCGTGCACCGGCCCCGCTCCCGCCGCTGGAGGGCAATGGGCTCCATTACAGAAGGTGGCGGCGGCAGCGGCCCGAAGCCGCGCCGCCGCCACACCCGGGGCTACGCCGTTCGCAGCAATCCGGACCTCACATCCGCGAGATCCGCAGGTAGCGCTTCAGGTCGTCCAGGTTCTGCCGGACCAGCGCCGCTACGCCCGCCAGCACGGCCAGGCCGAACAGGTACTTCACCATCTCGATGCCTCTCTCTCCACGGGCGCCTCGGCGCCGACCACTTCGAGGACCAGGCGGACCGCCTCCTCGACGGCGGCGGCCACCGGTGCGCTCAGCCCGATCCCCTCCGCCAGCGACTGCGGCTCGCAGCCCACCACCAGCACCCGCTCCGGCGGCGAGCCGTCCGTCCCGGCGGCCAGGGTGCCGAGCAGGGCGAGCACGGAGTCCGGCCCCATCCGGTGACCGTCCATCACCAGCTCCTCCACCGGGCCGGCCTCGGGCTCGATCAGGTAGACCGTGCCAGGCTCGCCGCCCCGCGCGGTGGCGTCGACCAGCACCAACAGCCGGTATCCGTCGAGGACCTGGTAGGCCAGGTGGACCCCGCGTACCCCGACGTCGAGCAGCTCGACCGCCGGCGGCAGCGGGTGCTCGCGCAGCCGCCGCAGGGTCTCCACCCCGAAGCCGTCGTCGCTCAGGAAGATGTTGCCGATCCCGGCGACCAGCACCCGGCCCGCACTCACGGCCCCTCCAAGGGGGAGATCTCGTCCGGCTGGAAGTACCGGAAGCGCCCCTGGGCCCGCCAGAGGTCCGCCCCGGGGTCGTCCTCCACCGTGACCGCCAGGTGCACCGAGCCGTCCACGTCGTGCAGCACGGCCTCCACCACGGCGGTGCGCCCGGCCAGGAAGAGGTCCTGGGCGTCGGTACGCCGCTGCCCGGGCCGCAGCAGCACACGGCTTCCGGCGCCGACCTGCCGGCCGTCGACCACCACCTGGTCCTTCGAGGGGTCGACCCCGGGGTCGTCACCCGGATCCCACCAGGGCTGGTCGGGCGCGTTGCCGGTGACTTCGCGCAGGCCCCGGACGGCGCCGTGCAGCCGCTCGAGCACCTCCGGCGGCAGCGAGTCGGCGAGGTCGATCACGGCGCCGGCCCGCTCGTCGGTGCCCCGGGCCTCGCGCTTCTCGCGGTCGGTCAGGGCGGCCGTCCGCAGGGCGAGGATCTCGTCGATCTCGGTGGCGTCGTAGAGCGCCCCCGGGCTCTCGGGGGCCACCGCCGGGTGGTCCTCCAGGATGATCGGCGAGGAGAGCAGCACCCGCCCGCGCCCGGGCGGCCCGGCCAGCACCGGCCAGGTGTGCTCGTTGCGGCACTCGGCCACCGCCCCCTTCGCCCACTCGGGCGGGTCGGTCACCGACAGGAAGGAGCCCTGGCCGAGGCCGAGCAGCAGGTGCGCCGAGACCAGCGAACGCGGCAGCGCCGCCTCACGGTCCGCCCCCGGCTCCGGCCGCCAGGTGGCGGTGTTCTGCACCACCACCGTCAACCGCTGCGCCCCGTAGGGCCCTTGGAGTTGCCGGACGGCCAGCCGGAGGCTGCCCTTGACCTCCTCGCGCCGCCGCCGCAACCGGCCGACGGGCACGCCGCCCTGCTCGAGGACTTCCGTCTCGTGGCCGGCCGGGAGGCGGAACGGATGCACCAGCTCCTCGGCCAACTCGTCGAGGCTGACCAGGAGTTCGATCCGCTCCTCGACCCCCTCGTCCCACGGCACCAGGACCCGGTCGGCGAGTTCCAGCGAAGTGACCGGCTCGAAGCCGTCGGCCGTGGCCCGCTCGACGGTACGCCGCTGCGCGCGCAGGAAGCGCAGCTCGACGGCCAGGCTGTCCCCGGCGCGCGGCTCGATCAGGCACTCGGTGCGCTGGTGGGAGTGCTCGCCTTCGTCCGAGCCGTAGCCGGGCGGGACGAGCACGCCGAACTGCCAGCGCAGCCGGTTCTTGGCCGCCGAGGCGCGGTAGGGGTAGAGCACGTACCCCTCGAAGAGCACGGCGTCGGCGATCTGCCGGGCCTGGGCGAACCGGGACTCGGTCTCCGGACCGAAGAGGCTCATCCGGCCACCTCCGCGAACTCGGCCGCGCCGAGCAGCTCGCGCACGGTGGCCTCCCAGGAGGGCAGGGCGCGGCGGGAGCGGTAGGCGAGCAGCGCGTCCATCACGTCCGAGGGCAGGCGCAGCCAGCCGCAGCCGGGGAAGTGGTGGTCCATCGCCTGCCGCCAGACCTCGACCGGCATCCGGACGGCGGCCTCGCGGTCCCAGGCCACGGGGGAGACCTGGAAGCCGCCGGGGCCGGTGAACGCGGTGCCGGAGAAGAGCAGCAGCAGCGGCACCTCGCCGCCCTCCAGCGCCTTGAGGTAGCGGGCCGAGGCGATGTCCATGTCGTAGGTGCACGGCACGGCCAGGTCCACCTCGGTCTCGCCGGTGAACCCGGGCACCATCAGCGGGACTTGGGCGAACTGCACCGGGTTGAGCGTGCTGCCCCAGCGTGAGCGTTCGCCGAACAGGTCGGCCAGCCGCTCGCCCTCCGCCTCGCCGTAGGAGCGCCGGGCGGGCTCGATGCGCAGCTGGCAGCGCAGGGCCAGGGCGTGCACCCGGTCGGTAACGGGGGTGGTGATCCGCAGGCGGAACAGCAGGGTGGGCCCGGCGGCGTGCGGGTCGGACCGCACTCCGGTGCAGGCGAAGGCGAGCTCGGTCACCGGGTGAGGTCCTCTCGCAGGGGCCGGGCGCGGTCGGCCAGCCGGGTGAAGAAGGCGTCGAGCTCGCCCCGGGCCTCCGCGCCGCCGTCGAAGCCGCGCCAGCATCGGCGCAGCCGCCCGACCAGTTCGTAGCAGGCGTCGATCGGCACCAGCAGGCAGTCGACGCCCTTCTCGGTGTGGCGCAGCAGCAGCGCCTCCACGTCGGGTTCGAGCACGGTGGCGAGCCGGCTGCCGCTCAGCGCGCTCTGCCAGGCCGCTTCGTCCGGTTCGCTCTCGGTGGCTCCGGCCGGGCCCGGGTAGAGCACCACGAGCCGGCCCTGCCGGGCGTTGCGGAACAGGAACGCCGTGCCGACCGGGATACCCAGCGCCGCCCAGGCGGCCTCGCCGATCCGGTGCTCCGGGTCGTTCAGGTACCGGTCGGGGACACTGCGGTAGCGGCCCCCGGCGGCGCCGGGCTGCTGGAAGAGCAGCCCGCAGCCGGTGCAGACGCAGGTCAGCGCCTGCTCCTCGGTGTCCACCAGGTGCCGGTGCGGCTGCGGGACGCGCTGGTCGCAGAAGGCGCAGCGCTCGGGCTGCGGCGGCGCGGGCTCGCGCAGCCGGCGCAGCAGCGCGGTGCCGGGCCGGTCGAGCTGGCGGGCGCTCACCGGGCCTGCGCCGGGGCCGGCGGGCGGGAGCCGATCTGCAGCAGCTGCGGAGCCTGCTCCAGCAGGACGGAGGCCACCTCCGGTGCGTGGCAGGCGAGGGCGGCTTCGACGTCCTGCTCGGCACAGCCGCAGCCACCGCGGGTGCGCCGCAGCCGGACGCTGCCCGTCGCGGCGTCGTAGCCGGTCAGCTCCACCGGCTCCGGCAGCGAGGCCAGCGCCCGGCGGATCCTGGTGGCGGTGTCCTCGGGGTGCAGCTCGTGCAGGACGAGCAGCCCGGCCACCGCCGGGTCGTCGAGCAGCCGCTCCAGCGCGGCGGCGGGCAGGGCCCGGACCAGCCGGGCCAGGCCGTCGCCGTACATGGCCATCAGCTCGCGGACCAGCTGCTCGCCGGCCTCCTGCGCGCCGCCCTCGGCCAGCTGGTCCAGCGCCTGCTGGATCCGCAGGCCGGTCTGTTCCGCCGTCATGCGGTGAGCCCGCTCAGACCGGTGGGCACGTGCATCTTCTGCAGGGTCTTCCCGCCGCCCACGTACATGTGCACGCCGCAGGGCAGGCAGGGGTCGAAGCTGCGGACGGCCCGCATGATGTCGATGCCCTTGAAGTTCTCCGGGGAGTTCTCCTCGAAGATCGGGGTGTTCTGCACCGCGTCCTCGTACGGGCCGGGGGTGCCGTAGCTGTCGCGGACGCTGGCGTTCCACGGGGTCGGCGGGTACGGGTGGTAGTTGGCGATCTTGCCGTCCCGGATCACCATGTGGTGCGAGAGCACACCGCGCACCGCCTCGGTGAAGCCGCAGCCGATCGACTCGTCCGGCACCTCGAAGCGCTCCCAGGTCTGGCTGCGCCCGGCGCGGACCTCCTCGAGCGCCTTCTCGGCGAAGTGCAGGGCGGCCGCGGCGGCGTAGGCCTGGAAGTAGGTGCGGGCGCGGTTGCGCTCGATCGCGTTGCTCCACTGAGGGATCTTCCACTCGAAGGTGACCTCGGGCTTGGTCATCGAGCGGGGGAGGTTGATCTGCACGCTGTGCCCGGTGGCCTTGACGTAGCCGATGTCGACCAGGCCGGAGAGGGCGGTGGACCACAGCCGGGCGATCGGGCCGCCGCCGGTGTCCAGCGCCAGGTGGTCCTTGCCGTCGAACCAGCGCGGGGACATCACCCAGCTGTACTTGTCCTCGAAGTTGCGCTTCTGCGGCTGCGGCACCGTGTGCTGGTTCCACGGGTGCCGGGGGTCGACCGGGTTGCCCAGCGGGTCGTGGGTGACGAAGAGTTCCTTGCCCGCCCAGTCCTCGTAGTAGGAGCTGCCGAGCAGGATGCGGATGCCGAGGTTGATCTCGGTGAGGTCGTTGGTGACCAGCTTGCCGTCCACCACCACGCCGGGGGTGACGAACATCTTGCGGCCCCAGTCCGTCATGTTCCGGTACGTGAAGTCGCAGTGGTCGGGGTCGTTCAGGCTGCCCCAGCAGCCGAGCAGGACGCGGCGGCGGCCGACCTCCTCGTAGCCGGGCAGGGCCTGGTAGAAGAAGTCGAAGAGGTCGTCGTGCAGCGGCACGACCTTCTTCATGAACTCCACGTACCGCATCAGCCGGGTGAGGTAGTCGGTGAACAGCTGCACGGTGGCCACCGTGCCGACCCCGCCGGGGTAGAGCGTGGAGGGGTGCACGTGGCGGCCCTCCATCAGGCAGAACATCTCGCGGGTGTAGCGGCTGACCTGCAGCGCCTCGCGGTAGAACTCGCCCTCGATGGGGTTGAGCGAGCGCATGATGTCGGCGATCGTCTTGTACCCGTGGTCGCCCGCGTGCGGGGATTCGGTGCGCTCGGCCAGCTCCAGGACGCCCGGGTTGGTCTCGCGGACCATCTTCTCGCAGTAGTCGACCCCGACCAGGTTCTCCTGGAAGATGTTGTGATCGAACATGTACTCGGCGGCCTCGCCGAGGTTGATGATCCACTCGCCGAGGTGCGGGGGTTTCACGCCGTACGCCATGTTCTGGGCATAGACCGAACAGGTGGCGTGGTTGTCGCCGCAGATGCCGCAGATCCGGCTGGTGATGAAGTGCGCGTCGCGCGGGTCCTTGCCGCGCATGAAGACGCTGTAGCCGCGGAAGACCGAGGAGGTGCTGTAGCACTCCGCCACGCGCTTCTGCTTGAAGTCGATCTTCGTGTGGATGCCCAGGCTGCCCACGATCCGGGTGATCGGGTCCCAGGACATCTCCACCAGGCCGCTGCCGTCCCCGGCTGCCTTGCTGGTCGGTGCCATCGTGTCTGTCGTGCCCTTCTGAAGGGGGGTGGGTGGAGCGACGGACAGGCCGCCGCGCGGGGTGAGCGGCGGCCCGCCTGTTTCACCAAGGGGGGCGGTAGCCGGTCGCCAGCTTGCGGCCGGTGCGGCGCCACTTGGGTTCCTTGTCGACGGTCTTGAGGGTGATCGCGCGCAGCCGCCGGATGACCGAGCCGTACGCGGAGCTCGCGGCCGTGGAGACCGTCGAGCCGGGCGGCGCGTCCATGAACGGCATGAACTTGTCGGGGAAGCCGGGCATGGTGCAGGCGATGCAGATGCCGCCCACGTTCGGGCAGCCGCCGACCCCGTTGATCCAGCCGCGCTTGGTGACGTTGCACTTCACGACCGGGCCCCAGCAGCCGAGCCGCACCAGGCACTCGGGCGTGCCGTAGTCCGTGGCGAACTGGCCCTGCTCGTAGTAGCCGCCGCGGTCGCAGCCCTCGTGCACGGTGGCGCCGAACAGCCAGGCCGGCCGCAGCTTGTCGTCCAGCGGGATCATCGGCGCCGAACCGGCCAGCTGGTAGAGCAGGTAGGTCAGCGTCTCGGCGAAGTTGTCGGGCTGGATCGGGCAGCCGGGCACGCAGACGATCGGCAGGCCCGCCTTGGACTTCCAGTTCCAGCCCAGGTAGTCCGGCACGCCCATCGCGCCGGTCGGATTGCCCTCCATGGCGTGGATACCGCCGTACGTGGCACAGGTGCCGATGGCGACCACCGCGGTGGCCTTGGGGGTGAGGCGGTCCAGCCACTCACTGGTGGTGATCGGCTGGCCGGTGCGCGGGTCGTCCCCGAAGCCGCACCAGTAGCCCTCCTTCTTGATCTGCTCGTTCGGGATCGATCCCTCGACGACCAGCACGAACGGGTCGAGCTCACCGCGGTCGGCCTTGAAGAACCACTCCACGAAGTTGTCGGCGCCCTGCACCGGCCCGCACTCGAAGTCGATCAGCGGCCAGTGGACGGCGACCTTCGGCAGGCCCGGCAGGGTGCCGGTGACGATCTCCTCGATGCTCGGCTGCATGGCGGCGGTCAGGGAGACCGAGTCGCCGTCGCAGCTGAGACCCGCGTTGATCCAGAGAATGTGCACCACGTCGGTCTCGGTGGCGCTCGTTGCTGCAGCACCCATGAGGATGCCTCCTCGGCAGTGTTTCACTAAGAACCGGGAGCCGTGACTCGACGGCTCACGTCTGTCTTAACAGTGCTCGGCCCGGTCCGCCGGTCCACGGCCGGCGGGCGCGGGCGCAAGCCGGGTGGGCCGAACGGGTCAGACGCCTGGGCCCGGCTGCTTGCGGACGAAGGCGGTGCGCAGCGCGTGGTACGGCTGGGCGGGGTCGAAGAACTGGCGGCGCATCACGGCCAGCTCCTCGGCCCGGTACTCGGCGAGCGGCCGCAGGCGCTCGTCCGCCTCGCGGGCGGCCTTCTTCGCGGCGGTCCGGCCGAGCAGCGTCGGCGAGTCGGCGCTCAGCCGGGCCAGCCTCGCCGCCTGGCGGCCGAACTCCTGCGGCGGACACGGCAGCACACGGTCCACCAGACCGCTGCGCAGGCCCGCCCCGGCGCCCACCGGGAGCGCCTGCTCGGTGAGCCGCCTGGCCTCGGCGCCGCCGACCCGGCGCGGCAGCGAGTAGGTCCAGTACTCCGAGCCGTACAGCCCCATCAGCCGGTAGTGCGGGTTGAGCACCACGCCCTCGCGGCACCACACCTCGTCGGCGGCCAGCGCCAGCATCACCCCGCCCGCCGCCGCGTTCCCGCCCAGCGCCGCCACGGTCAGGCGGTCGGTGGTGGTGAGGACGGCCTCGACCAGGTCGTCGATGGCGTTGATGTTCGCCCAGGACTCCGCCGCCGGGTCGGCCGCCGCCTCGATCACGTTGAGGTGGATGCCGTTGGAGAAGAAGTCCCGGCCGCCGCCGAGCACCAGCACCGAGGTCGGCCGCTCCAGCGCCTCCCGGTAGGCGGCCAGCAGCCGGCGGCAGTGGTCGGTGCTCATCGCGCCGCCGGGGAAGGAGAACCGCAGCAGGCCGACCGGGCCGTCCTCCGCGTACCGGATGTCCGACCAGTCGTCACGGTGGAGCGCCGGCGCCTCGGGCAGGTGCGGCAGCGCCGAGCCGAGCGCCGTCACGGCGGGCAGCTTGAAGGTGGCCGGACCGCCGGGGGAGCGGCGGCGGCGCAGCTCCGGCAGCCACACCGCGCCGTCGGCGGTGGCCCGGCAGAGGGCACCCGCCCTGGTCGCCAGCAGCGCACCGGGCCGCCCGCGCAGCGCCCGCTCGGGGTGGCCGCCGTGCAGGAACCACTCGGCGCCGAGCAGCTCGTCCAGCACCCCGGGCTGGGAGTCGGCGGCCCGCAGCTTGCGGACGACCGCCTCGGTGCCCTCCCGCTCCCAGTCGATCCGGCGGGTCTCCTGGCGCAGGTACGGGCGGGTGTGGTCGGGCGCCCGCCAGCCGGGGCCGTGCTGCGGCTGCGGTTCGTACGTGCCGGAGGCGAAGCGCGCCACGGCCTCGAGCACCGCCCGGACGGCCGCGTCCGAGACCTCGCCCCGGTACAGGTCGCTCTTGGCCAGCGGCGGCAGCGGGCAGGAGGCCTCGGCCCAGACCGGGCCGGCGTCCAGCTCCGCATCCGCCTGAAGCACCGTCACACCCCAGTCGGCGGCGCCCTCGTGAATCGCCCAGTCGAGCGCGGACGGGCCGCGGTCACCGGGCGGGCCCGGGTGCACGATCAGGCAGGGGAGCGCGGACCAGACGTCCGCGGGCAGCGCCGTGCGGAGCATCGGCGCGACCACCAAGTCCGGGGCGTCGGCCCGGACGGCGGCCCGCAGCTCCTCGTCGGCCCCGGCCAGCTGGACCGTCACCGTGTGCCGTCGCTCGCGCAGTTCGGCGTGGAGGCGCTGGGTGAGGCTGTTGAACGCGCTGGCGACGAGGAGGATGCGCATGAGCGACTCCGACGGTGTGGGCGACCCCCGAGTCCCCCGATGGTGCCCCGCCCCGCCCGGCGCCCGGCGGCGCCGCGCCGCACGTTCACCCGTTCGAGAGCGATATGCCGTTGAGCTACTGTTCCGTCCCGATTTCGGATAATCGAATTCTGTGTGCGAGTGCGGACTTTCTGTTGACGATCCTGTCGGGGCTGGGCAAGACTGGCTGGCGGTCCCGCCCATGCGCGGCCGGGGCGTATTCCACACTTGTCAGGAGGATTCTCATGGCAGCTCCCACTCTTCAGGCGCGCCAGGGTGACACCCTCGGCGCCGACGCGGAGTTCGATCTCGTGATCGGCGAACTGGAGCAGGACGTTCCGCAGAGCACGTCGGAAGCCGGTACCTGCATCCGCATCTACTGCGTTCTCCAGTAGTCGTTTCCGAGGATTTCCCCGGGGAGCATCTCCCCCCCCAGATCAAAATCGCGGTACCGTCGATCAGGCGGTGCCCGACTCCTGAAGTGCCACTTCTAGTGTCAGGGGATTTCGATGGAGAATTCGACGCTGGTCCGGCCGGGCGACGCCCTCACCGCGGACGCGGAGTTCGACCTGGTGATCGGTGACCTGGAGCAGGACGTTCCGGAGCACCGGCAGACCAGGATGGAGAGCTTCCCGCACTCGTCCTCGTGTGCGGGCGTCTACTGCTGTTTCTAGGCAGGGTGCAGCACCACGACGCCGCGCGGCACGGCCTGACCGGCCGCGCCGCGCGGCCGTGACCTCGACCGCCCGGGGAGGGGCCGAATGGAACTGCGCGATCTCGGCGGCACGTCCCGTGCTCCCGAACTCCCTGCCACAACGACGGAGTTGCTGACAGCCCTGGCCGAGGGCCGGGCGGGCCGGGCATTCCCACCCGTGGCCGTCCCCGGGCCGGACGGCACGCTCGCCGTCGAACGCCTGCTGGGCGGCCCGTCCGATGCCCGGGCCCTGGCGTTCGCGCTGGCGCACCCCCGCTTCGCGCCGCTGCACGAGGTGCTGCGGAAGATCGACGCGTGGTCCGCGCGAATCCCGGCCGACACCGGGCGGTTCGATCCGCGGGTGCTCCGGGCGGAGAACGCTGAGCTGTTCGGCCCGCTGCTCAGCGAGACCCTGGAGAGCTGCGCGGCCGGGCCGCCCGAGCAGGCCGCCGCGTCCGCCGCCGAACGGACCGCGCAGTACCTGGACTTCCTGAGCCTCTTCCTCGAGCGGCTGGCCCGCGACCAGCCCGCCGACCGCAAGGTCACCGGCCTGTGGGCGAACGGCGAGGAGACGCACAACGGCGGCCAGCGGGTGCTGCGCGTCGACTTCGCCGACGGCGGCCGGCTCGCGTACAAGCCGCGCCCGGCGACCGGCGAGCTCCTGTTCCTGGCCGCCGAGGGCTCGGTGTTCGCCCGGCTCAACGCGCTGCCGCCGGCGTCCGGCGACATCCGGCTGCCGACGATGCGAGTCCGGCCGGGCACCGGCCCGGACCACGCGTGCTACTCCTGGCAGGAGTGGATAGAGCCGCCGGACGCCTGGGGCGTGCTGCGTGCCGAGGGCTCGCTGAGCCTGCGCGGCGCCGTCCTGGACACCGGGGCGGCGGACCGCTACTGGCACCGCGCCGGATCGCTGGCCGCCGCCGCGTTCGGGTTCGGGATCGCGGACCTGATCGGCGGCAACGTACTGATCGGTCAGCGCCCGGGCGACGGCGAACCGTTGCCGTACCCGGTCGACCTGGAGGCGTACTTCGCCCAGCTGGAGCGCCTGTTCGAGACCGGGCTGGTGGTCGACCCCGCCATTTCCACCCACCACCACGCCGGGCTGGAGAACGCCGCCCGCTGGTGCGAGCTGGACGGCCCCGCGACCTGCTGGCGCCCGCAGCCGGACGGCTCGCTGCGACTGGAGCGGCGGACCCGCTCCCTGACCCGGACCGAGACCCGTACGGTGGTCGGCGACACCGAGGGCCGCATCGGATACGGCCCCCACCTGACGGCGATGCTGCGCGGCATGTTCGACGCCTGGACCCTGATGTGCCGTCATCGCGCCAGGATCGCGGAGTTCATCGGCGAGCGGGCCGCCGGGCACGTGGTGCGGGTGATCGCCCGCCCGACGGCCGAGTATCCGGACGGAGGAGAACTCCCGTTCACCGAAGGCGAGTCGGAACAGCTCGCCCGTGGCGACGTCCCCTACTTCTTCCGCGCGGCCGACGGCGGCCCGCTGCTGGCGATGCGGATGCCGCCGGGCCGCGAGCTGCGCACCTACCCGGCCGACGCCCCCGGTTGGGGAGAGGACCGGCCCTGGCCGCCGGTCGCCGCCGTCCGCCAGGGCGGGAAGCTGGACCTCGCCGGGCTCGGCATCGCCCTGCGCGACGCGGTCGAGTACGTGCACGGCGGCCCGGAGCAGCCCGGCGAACTGTCCGACCCCGGGCGCGGGGTCCGGATCGACCTGCGCGGCCCCCGGGAGGGCGAGGTCTCCTTCGACTGGCCGGAGGCGGGCCGCCGCATCACGTACTCCTGGAGCGAGACGAAGCTGCGGCTCCGTGTCGACCCCCTGACCGGCACCGGAGACGTCCGTCCCGGCACGGCTGTCAGGACAGCCGACGGGATCCGCGACCGGCTGCTGCGCCTGGGCCGGACCGACGCCGCGCTGCGGGCCCCCTGGGCCGCCGGGGGCTTCACCGACACCGAGCTGGAAGCGCGGCTCGACCGGCTGACCGGCGCCGGGATCGCCTGGCTGCGCGGCGTGGTCGCCGAGCACGGCTGGCCCGGCCACGCCCTGGTCGGCCCGGAGGCCGCCACGGTGGCCGGCGCCCTGCTCCAGCACCACAGCGGCGACCTGGAGTTCCAGCGCGAGTGCCTGGCCCTGATCGAGGCCGCGGCCGACAAGGGCGACATGCTCCGGCGCGACGCCGCCTACCTCACCGACTCGCTGCGCCGGGCCGAGGGCCGCCCGCAGCTGTACGGCACCAAGTTCGAGCGGGCCGCGGACGGCGGGCTGCGGCCCTGCCCGATCGAGGACGAAGGCCGGGTGGACGAGCGCCGCGCGGCCGCCGGCCTGGAGCCGCTGGCCGCCTACGCGGCCCTGCTGGCGGCGAAGTACCCGGCGCCCGAGAACGAAGGGGTACAGGCGTGACCGAGACCGACTGGACCGAACTCCTCGGCCAGGTCTGGGGCAAGGAGCCGGCCCTGCTCCCGGCCGCCGCACCCGCGGACCAGGCGCACCTGCACCGCACGATCGTCGCCGCCTGCGAGGCCTTCCGGGCCGGCACGGTGTTCCGGACCTTCCCGCAGGTGCGCTTCCACACCCCGCTCGGCTGGCTCGGCGCGCCGGGGCGGCTGCTGCCCGACGCCGCCGACCGGGACCTGGCCTGCTACCGGCACCGGCTGCGCCGCGAGCCGCCCGGCAGCGGGCCGGACGCGGGATTCCTGCTCAGTGTGCGCCAACCCCTGCACACCGACTACGCGTTGTGGTCGGCGGTCCGGGACACCCTGGCCGGGCTGTGGCGCCAGGTCGGCTGGCCGTGCCTGCCGGTCGAGGCCGAGCTGACCGAGGGGGACGGCTTCACCCGCGTCCGGGGCCTGGCCGTCGCCTCCGAGCACGCGGTGCTGACCTGGGTCCTCGAAGGCTCCCTGGAGGCCGAGCTGCACGAGGCCGACGGCTCGCTCCGCGTCCTGCGGGCCGGCGCCGGTGACCTGCTGTACTGGCCGGAGGGCTCCCGCTGGCGCGAACACCACGACGGCTGCCTGAGCTTGCGGATCTCCGTCCCGCGCGCACAGCGCCTGGCGACCGGAGCGGTCAAGAACCTGCTGGCCGAGGAGGTGCGGGACCGTCTGGAGTACGACGGCACGGTGCCCTGTCTGCCCTACCCGCCCCCCGACGGTGAGCCGGCCGCCCCCATGCTCGCCATCGGCGAGGCGGCCCGCGCCGCAGCGGCAGGAGCGGAGCTGCCCGCCGCGCTGCGGACCCGGTGGGCGGCCTGGTGCTCCTCGGCCGGTCTTGAGCCCGCGCCCGAGCCGCGCGCCGACGTGGCTCTCGTCCCCGGGCAGCGGCTGCGGGTGGTGCGCGAGATCGTGCGGCAGCCGGACGGGCCGGGGCGCCGGATCTGGGCGGTCAACGGGCACGCCTTCCCGGTCGGCGGGGAGGCGGGCGAGCGGATCGCCCGACACCTGCTGCCCGGACGGGAACTGACGGTCAGTCAGCTGTGCGAGGCGGTGGGAGCGGACGAGCGGAACGGCGCGGTGACCGCACTGCTGCGCAAGCTCTACCGGCTGCGTGGGATCGAGTTGGCCGACAGCGGGAGGACGGACGGATGACCACGGCACCTGCGAGCGAGCTGGCCGTTGTCCAAGGCCCCCTCGACTGGGACGAGTTCGCCGCGCGCTACTGGGACCAGCGACCGGTGCTGATCAAGGGCGTCCGCCCGGCGCCCTACGAGCTGGGCGAGGTCTTCGCGACCGCCGTGCTCTCCACCCGGCCGCCGAGCCCGTACCTGATGCCGCCGAACGCCCAGTTCGCGGTCGGGCGCTTCCAGCAGTCCGAGCCCGCGGGCTGGTTCCCGTGCGCCGAGGACGGCAGCTTCGACGGCTACCGGCGGCGGCTGGACACCGAGTTGGCGGCCTTCTCGAAGGAGACGCGGTACGCGTTGACCGTGCACGCCTTCCACGCCTTCCACGCCGGGCAGTGGGAGCGCCAGCGGGCCTTCTTCGAACCGCTGTGGGAGCGCACGGGCCTGCCGCTGTCGGGGGCGATCACCACGCTCTTCCACGGCAACTACGAGCACACCCCGGTCGGCGTCCACAAGGACCGCTTCGCGACCTTCCTGTTCGCCCTCGAGGGCCGCAAGCGGATGCGGTTCTGGCGGGAGCGCCCGTGGACGGCGCCGGTCACCACCGTGCTGGACTACCAGCCCTACCTGGCAAGCTCGTTCACTGCCGAGCCCGAGCCCGGCGACCTGCTGTACTGGCCGGCCGACTACTACCACGTCGGCGAGAGCGTCGACGGCGGGTCGGCGACCAGTGTCAACGTCGGTGTGCCGCGGGAGGCGCACCGGGCGGTCTACGACGTGGACGACCTGCTGCTCGGCAAGACCTCGGACGCGATGGTCGACCCGGACGCCGGCCTGGTGCGGCTGCCCGCCGCCACCGCCCCGCTCTCGGTGCCCGGACCGCCGGCGGACGGCGCGCTGCCCGAGGCGCTCGAGCAGACCCTGCGGGTCTTCCAGGAGTACCGCGACCCCGACCGGATGCGGGACCGGGTCACGGCCGTCTCGCTCCGCAACCTGACCGCCTCCGGCCTGTGCCCCGCGCCGCCGCCCGAGCCACCGAGGCCCTTGGACGACGCCACGGCGGTGCTGGCCCGCACCCGGGTGCTGCACGCGCCGGCCGGGGGAGCCCTGCTGTGCGCCGCCAACGGGCACGTGACCCGCACCGCGCTGACTCCTCAGCAGCTCGACCCCCTGCTGCACCGCCTCGCCGCCCGGCCGCCCGTACCGGTCGGCGAGCTGCTGGCCGCCCTGCCGCCCGCGGCCCGGGAGGACGCCCGCCGCCTGCTGGAGGAACTGGAGACCTTCCGGGCGCTGACCCGCGGCCAGGGTCTGTCCGGCCTGCGTCGTGTACTGCCTGTACACAAGCTGTAGACACTCCTCGGCCAGCCTCTCTTCCAGCAGCGTGCAAGGGCCGCTGCACACACCGTTCATCGGAGGAGAGAGTCGTGAGAAGGAGCGCAGCCGCCGTGGCCACCGCCGTGCTGACCGCCACTGCGGCGGCCGGCACGTTGATGCTGGCATCGCCCGCGAGTGCCGACGTCCCGCAGGGGTGGGCCCACATCCAGAACGTCGGCACCGGCCAGTACCTCGACGACTACGCGCACAACACCAACCAGGGCGCGGCGGTCTACACCTGGCAGCAGACCGGGCAGTCCAACCAGTGGTGGTGGGTGGCGAACAACCCCGGCTACACGGTCAGCTTCTCGTCGTACGAGACCCAGCAGTCCGGTGGCCTCAACGCGTGGTGGTACCGCAACCTCACCCGCAACAGCAACAACCAGGGCGAACTCGGCCCGCAGCAGGTGTGGGTCGGGGGCAGCGGCTTCTCGCGCGGCCTGCCGGGTGAGGAGAAGTGGTGGTACGCCGCCGGGGACGCCGGGACCTACATCCACTCCGACGCCTGGAACAACGACTGCCTCACCGCGCACCCGACGGGCCAGGTCACCGTCGAGGGCTGCCGGACCGGGGACCACAGCCAGCAGTGGAACATCATCTACAACTGAGCCGACGGGGGATCAGCACGTGAAGAAGATCAGAAACACCATCGCCGCGACAGCACTGGCCGCCGCCGCTCTCGCCGGCACCATGGCCGTGAGCACACCGGCACAGGCCGCCGTCCCGAACGGCTGGGTCCACGTCCAGAACGTCGGCACCGGCCAGTACCTCGACGACTACGCGCACAACACCAGCCAGGGCGCGGCGGTCTACACCTGGCCGCAGAGCGGCCAGTCCAACCAGTGGTGGTACGTCACGATGACGTCCACGAACACCGTCGTGTTCTCCTCGTACGAGACGCAGAGCTGCGCCAACCTCCTGTGCGACAGCAAGAGGTACGAGAACCTCCGCCGAGGGTTCTCCGACACCGCCGAGCTCAGCGAGTCCAACGTCTGGTACAACCCGTACGACAACACCGCGACCCGGGCCCGCTGGTGGTACGCGGCCGGCGACGCCGGGGCCTACATCCACTCCGCCGACGGCGACCAGGGCTGCCTCACCGCACACCCCTGGGGCCAGGCGACCATCGAGGGCTGCCGCACCGGCGACCACAGCCAGCAGTGGAACGTCGTCTACAGCTGACCACCCGCCGAACCGGTCGGCGGCCCCGCAGCGGTCTCGCGCACCCTTCCCGGCGTGCGAGACCGCTGCGGGACGTGGCCTCTCCGGGGCAAAATTCCCCTGGAAACGCCGCCTGTTGTCACCCGGTGCGGGTGGGGAGGCGGTCGGCGGCGTCGAGGGCGGTGAGGCGGTCGTACTCCCGCTCGGCCCAGCGGCGGACGCGGGCGGGGTCGAGGGCGCTGCCGTGGCCGACGTGGAGGGCGGTGGGGCCCAGGTCGAGCATGGCGCGCAGGCTGGCGAGGTTCTGGCGGGGGTCGTCGTGGAAGGGCGGGTTGGCGGGCCTGGTGGGGAGGAGGCCCATGAAGGAGCCGGCGATCAGGTCGCCCGCGACCAGGTCGCCGTCGTCGGTGAGGACGGAGACCGAGCCGGCGGTGTGGCCGGGGGTGGGCATGATGCGGGCGGCGAGGCCGAAGTCGTCCAGGCTGGTGGTGCCGCTGACGAGGACGGCGGGTTCGAAGGGCTCGGCCTTGACGTGGAGCTTGCGGTTGCGGGCCATCACGCGGCCCATCGGGCCGGTGGGCAGGTAGGGCTCGCGGACCTGGCCCGAGCGGTACTGGCCGAGGTCGGCGACGTGGCCGGCCAGCGGGGCACCGGTGAGGCGGTGGAGCTCGGCGGCGGAGCCGAAGTGGTCGATGTGGCCGTGGGTGATGACGATCAGTGAGATGTCGGCCGGGTCGACGCCGTGGGCGGTGACCTGGTCGAGGATCTTCCGGCCACTGCCGGGCGTACCGGCGTCCACGATGACCGGACGGCGGCCGAGCAGCAGGTAGGCGTTGATGTTGTGCCGGCCCATGACCGGGATCGGGACGACCTTCGTGCGGGACATGGCTTTCCTCGGTCTGTCTGCTGGTGGGCACGGCGGAGCGCGGCCGGTGGGTGCCGGCCGTCGGGCGGGGACGCGGGGATGCGGGGATGCAGGAGTGTGGTGATGCGGGGTCAGAACCGGCGGCGGTACTCCGCCGGGGTGGTGCCCAGCCGTCGGCGGAAGACGCGGTGCAGTGTCTCGACGGAGCCCAGTCCGCTCGCGGCGGCGACCTCGGGCAGGCTGTGGTCGGTGTCCTGGAGCAACTGCCGGGCGGCCTCGAGGCGGGCGGCTTCCACGTAGGCGCCCGGGGTCGTGGCGGTGTGCCGCTGGAACAGGCGGGTGAAGTGACGTGGGCTCAAGTGGGCTTGAAAGGCGAGGACCTCGAGCGACAGGTCCTCGGTGAGGTGCTCGGTGATCCACCGGCACAGCTTGTCGATCCGGTCGTCCGAGGAGGTCTGGACGGACAGCGGGACGCTGAACTGGCTCTGCCCGCCGGAGCGTTTGACGTACATCACCATCATCCGGGCGGTGGCGAGCGCGAGGTCCTGGCCGTGGTCCTCCGCGACCATGGCCAGCGTCATGTCCATCCCCGAGGTGACCCCGGCGCAGGTCCACACCCGGCCGTCCCGGATGAAGATCGGGTCCGGGTCGACCCGGACCCCGGGGTGGTCGGCGGCCAGCCGGCCGGCGGTGAGCCAGTGGGTGGTGGCGGGCCGGCCGTCCAGCAGCCCGGCGGCGGCCAGCAGGTGCGCCCCCGCGCAGATCGAGCCGGTGCGCCGGGCCAGCGGCGCCGCACCGCGCAGCCACCCGACCACCTGCTGGTCGATCACCGGCTGCACAGCGCCGCCGACGTGCTCGACGGCCCCCGACACCAGCAGGGTGTCGACCGGGCCGGCCACCTGGTCGAAGGCCAGGTCCGCCATCAGCCGCAGGCCGCTGGAGGTGGTCACCGGGCCGCCGTCGGGCGTCGCGACCTGCACGAGATAGCCGGGGTGCTCGCCGCCGCCGACCCGGGAGGCGACGGAGAACACCTCGGCCGGTCCGGTGGCGTCCAGCAGTTCGATCCCCTGGAAGGCGACGATCACGACGCGGTGCGGTGAGGGCATGCCCTGATCATTGCGCCCGGCCACGGAGGGCTGCAACGACCAGGATCTGTCAGATCAGGCCATCGAGTCCTGGTCGGCGGCGGGTGCGCCGGGGGCGGCGTCAGATCGTGGCGGTGTCGATGACGAAGCGGAAGCGGACGTCGCTGGCCAGCACACGCTCGTAGGCCTCGTTGACCTGGTCCGCGCGGATGAGCTCGATCTCGGCCGCCACGCCGTGCTCGGCGCAGAAGTCCAGCATCTCCTGGGTCTCCGCCATGCCGCCGATGCCCGAGCTGCTCATGCTGCGGCGCAGGCCGCCCAGCGACTGGAGCCTGACGAGCACCGGCTCCTCCGGGAGGCCGACGTTGACCATGGCGCCGTCGGTGCGCAGCAGCGAGAAGTAGGCCGCGAAGTCGAGCGGTGCGGAGACGGTGTTGAGGATGAGGTCGAAGCTCCGCTTGAGCTGCTCGAAGGTCGCCGGGTCGGCGGTGGCGTGGTAGTGGTCGGCGCCCAGTCGCAGGCCGTCGTCCTTCTTGCGCAGCGACTGCGAGAGCACCGTCACCTCGGCGCCGAGCGCGTGCGCGAGCTGCACCCCCATGTGCCCGAGCCCGCCGAGGCCGACCACGGCGACCTTCTTGCCGGGGCCGGCCTGCCAGTGCCGCAGCGGGGAGTAGGTGGTGATGCCCGCGCAGAGGAGCGGCGCGGCCGCGTCCAGCGCGAGCGCGTCGGGCACCCGGACCACGAAATGCTGGTCCACCACGACCTGCTTCGAGTAGCCGCCGTAGGTGGGCTGCCCGTCCCGGCCGAGGGAGTTGTACGTCCAGACCGGGCCGCCGCCGGTGCAGTACTGCTCCAGGCCCGCCACGCAGTTCTCGCAGGTGCGGCAGGAGTCGACCATGCAGCCGACCCCGACCCGGTCGCCGACCGCGAACGCCGTCACACCCGGCCCCACCTCGGCCACCACCCCGGTGATCTCGTGCCCGGGCACCATCGGGAAGATCGCCGCACCCCACCCGGCCCGGGCCTGGTGGATGTCGGAGTGGCAGATCCCGACGAAGGCGATGTCGATCAGTACGTCCAGCTCGCCGACCGCGCGGCGCTCGACGGTGGTGCGCTCCAGCGGGGCGCCGGCGGCGGGCGCGGCGTAGGCGGCGACGGTGGTGCTCATGCGGATCCGTTTCCTTGGCGAGTGAGGTGCTGTCAGCAGTTCAGACAGTACTCCGCGAGGATCGGCGGTCCGTCACCTTGGCGACGAGCGTGGCGGCGGCCGGGCGCAGCCGGTCGGTGGCGGCGGACCGGGCGGCGGTGGGAGCCGCTCCGGCACCGAGGCCGGCGAACGGGCGGCGCCATCGGTGCCGGAGCGGCTGACGGTCAGACCTGCGCCGCGACCTCCGCCGCCGCCCGTTCGCCGCTGGCGACGGCCGAGTCGAGGGTGGCGTTGTCGACGTCGGTGTGTTCGCCCGCGAAGTGGACGCGGTTCTCCTGGACGGCTTCGTAGCCGGCGAAGGCGGTGTACTGGCCGGCCTGGTAGTAGTGGTAGGCGCCCAGGTGCCAGGGGTCGAGCGACCAGTGGTCCTCGTAGGCGAGGCCGGTGTACGCCGCCTTGGTACCGGGGTAGACCCGCTCGATCTGGTCGAGGAACCAGGCCACGTCGGCGGCCGGGGCCGGGCCGTGGGCGGTGCCGGTCAGGGTGGTGCGGGCGGTGTCGCCGCCGGGGAAGTTGACCAGCAGGGCCGGGCCGCCCTTGGGGCCGAGCTGGACGGAGCCGTCCCAGGCGGTCTGGTAGCCCGCCGGGGCGGTGTTGCTGACGCCGTTGTACTTGAGGGCGGGCCAGGTCTTGGTCTGCAGCTGGGTGACCAGTTTGGCGTTCTGCCCCATGCCCTGCTCCTTGATCGCGCGGAGCTTGAGCGGGGAGAGCCCGGCCCGGCTCAGGTCGACGGCGCGCAGGGTGCTGAACGGCAGGGCGAGCACGAGATGGTCGGCCCGGACGGAGACGGCGGGGGCGGCGCCGTCGGTGCGGTCGAAGGTGCAGGTGTAGCTGCCGTCGGTGTTCTGCACCACCGCGACCAGCTGGTGACCCTGCTGCACGGTGCCGGCCGGCAGGGCGGCGACCATCCGGCTGACCAGCTGGTCGTTGCCGCCGACCAGGTGGTACTTCTCGTCGAACCCGGC
The DNA here is from genome assembly GCF_040296285.1 of Kitasatospora sp. NPDC002227. NCBI lineage: Bacteria > Bacillati > Actinomycetota > Actinomycetes > Kitasatosporales > Streptomycetaceae > Kitasatospora > Kitasatospora sp. NPDC002227. The sequence goes on along the minus strand of NZ_JBEOWY010000012.1, from coordinate 35,692 downwards.
GGCGCCGTCGAAGGTCGAGGAGCCGCCCAGGAAGCCGATCATGCCCAGCGCCGAGGCCAGGCCCGGCTCGCCGCCGCTCTGCAACTGGACGGACCGGATGAGCTCGCCCAGCGCGGAGCCGGTGGGCAGGCCGATCTCGGCCAGGTAGTCGAGGCAGGAGAGCTGGTCGAGGCGGCGGGCCTCGGCGGTGGAGCCGTTCCAGCGCGGGGTGCCCATCGCGGCATAGGAGGCGGCGAAGGCGGAGTACGCCTCGGCGACCCAGTCGGCCTGCTGCTGCGGGCCGTCGTACCGGGCGCCGTCGAACCACCCGGCATAGGTACCGGAGTTGAGCTCGCCGCCGCCTGCGTACTCGGTCCTCAGGCCGAAGGCGTTGGCGAGGCCCAGCACGGCGGTGTCGGTGGAGCTGATGAACGAGCCGCCGTGCTCGCTCACCGTGCCGTCGCCGAAGAAGCCGCGCAGCGACCAGCAGCGGCCGCCGAGGTGGGTGGTGTCGGCCTCGTAGACGGTGGCGGCGAGCGGCCGGGGGCCGGTCCAGAGCCGGTGCGCGCAGCGCAGTCCGGCCAGGCCGGCGCCGACGATCACGATCCGGGGTGCGGTGGCGGGGTTGACGGCGGTGGGGTCGGGTGCGGCGGCGGCCGCGCGGGTGGGGGTGAGCGCCGCGGTGGCGGCCGCTCCGGCTCCTGCCGCGAGCAGCTGACGGCGCGTCAGGTGCTGTGCGGCCCGCTCGCCGGCTACTTCGGCGACGGGCATGCCGCGCCGTCGGGCCTCGCCCTCCAGGGCGAAGGCGAGGCCGAGCCCGGTCGGCAGGCCGGTCCGGGTGGTGGTGGGGGAGGTGGTACGCGGTCTGGCGGGTTCCTGGCCCATGGGGGAGCCCCTCTCCGGGAGATCGACCAGTGGGGGATCGATCGGTTGACCAGGAGTGAACGGCGCCGCAACGCCGTTGTCAACGGTGTTGCGCAGATTCGTCCCGAGCGGGCAGTACCGCCAGCTCCGCCGCGCGGCGCTCGATCGCCGTGATCAGCGCCTCGACCCGTACCCGGTAGACCCCGTCCTGGGTGACCTGGGCCAGCTCCCCGGCCACCGCCGTGATCTGCGGGAACGCCTCGGGGTCGACCGAGCGGTACTCGCGGGACCACGCGGCTTCGTCCGCCGCCCGGGCCTCGGGGGCGAAGAGCAGATAGGCCGCGCGCTGGCCGACCAGGGCGAGCAGCGAGTCGCCGACCATCCGGTAGTGCACCGCCGCCTCGGCGCCGGTCAGGCCGGCCTCGGCGACGGCGCCCAGGATCAGCTCGACCACCCGGAACTCGTTGGCCCGGCGGGTGGTGCGGCTGGCCATCGCCGAGGCGACGGCCGGGTACTTGAGCGCGACGGCCAGCGAGCCGTCGGCCAGGGCGCGGATCCGGTCCTGCCAGACCAGGCCCTCGGGGATGCTGTCGAGGACTTCGCCGAGCGTGCGGTCGGCGACCTCCAGGAGCAGCTCGTCCTTGTCGCGGAAGTGCCGGTAGACGGCGGTCGGGTCGGCGCCGAGCTCCTCGCCGAGCCGCCGCACGGTGAAGGCGTCGGCGCTGCCGCGGGCGGCGATCCGCAGGCTGGCTTCGATGATCATCTCGGGGCTGAGCTGGGTGCCCGAGCGGCGGTTGCGCGCCCGGGCCGGTGCGGCCGCGGTGGGCGGCGCGGGCGGGTTCGAGGCTGTATTCGACATGGTGCCGCCAGTGTAACGACGCAATTCCGGATCTGCGCAACACCGTTGACAACGGTGTTGCGCAGCGCTTCACTCCTCCTCACCACCACTCGGGGAGGAACCAGCCCATGGACCATGACGACCACTCACACCGCCCGGCGGACCTGCTCTTCCGGGGCGGACGCATCTTCACCGGCAAGAGTGGCAGCACCGGCAGCGGCGAAGAGCCCGTCGAGGCCGCCGTGGCCGTCCGCGCCGGACGCATCCTCGCCCTCGGCGACGAGCACGACCTACGGGAGCTGGTCGGCCCGCGGGCCGAGGTGATCGACCTCGACGGCGGCTTGCTCGCCCCCGGCTTCCAGGACGCCCACGTGCACCCCGTGGTCGCCGGGGTCCAGCTGCTGCGCTGCGATCTGTCCCAACAACGCAGCATCGACGGCTACCTGGCCACCGTGGCCCGTTACGCCGCCGGGCACCCGGACGCGGAGTGGATCTGCGGCGGCGGCTGGTCGATGGACGTCTTCCCCGACGGCATCCCCACCCGGGCCATGCTGGACGCGATCGTCCCGGACCGCCCGGTGCTGCTGACCAACCGCGACGGCCACGGCGCCTGGGTCAACTCCCGCGCCCTCGAGCTGGCCGGCGTCGACCGCCGCACCCCCGACCCGGCGGACGGCCGGATCGAGCGCGAGAGCGACGGCAACCCGATCGGCACCCTCCAGGAGGGCGCCATGGACCTGGTGGCCCGGCACGTCCCGGTGGCCACCCCCGCCGAGGCCCGGGCCGGGCTGATCGCCGCGCAGGAGTACCTGTTCTCGCTCGGCGTCACCGCCTGGCAGGACGCGATGATCGGCACCTTCCCCGGCAATCCGGACAACTTCCCGGTGTACGTCGAGGCCGCGCGCGAGGGCATCCTGAAGGCCCGGGTGGTCGGCGCCCTGTGGTGGGACCGGCGGCGCGGCACCGAGCAGATCCCCGACCTGGTGGAGCGGCGGCTGCACGGCCGGGTCGGCCGGTTCAACGCCACCACCATCAAGATCATGCAGGACGGCATCGCGGAGAACTTCACCGCGAGCATGCTGGAGCCCTACCTCGACGCCTGCGGCTGCGCCACCGCCAACGCGGGCCTGAGCTTCGTCGACCCGGCCGTCCTGCGCGCCGCCGTGCCGGAGCTGGACGCGCTCGGCTTCCAACTGCACTTCCACGCCCTCGGCGACCGGGCCGTCCGCGAGGTACTGGACGCCCTCGAGCTGGCCCGGGCAGCGAACGGCGGCAACGACAACCGCCACCACCTGGCCCACCTGCAAGTGGTCCACCCGGACGACCTCAAGCGCTTCGCCGAGCTCGGCGCCGCCGCCAACATCCAGGCCCTCTGGGCCGCCCACGAGCCGCAGATGGACGAGCTCACCATTCCCTTCCTAGGCCAGGAGCGCGCCGCCCTGCAGTACCCGTTCGGCGACCTGGCCCGGGCCGGGGCCCGGCTGGTCGCGGGCAGCGACTGGTCGGTGAGCAGCCCCAACCCGCTCTGGGGCATCCACGTCGCCGTCAACCGCCAGGTGCCGCACAGCACCGCGCACCCCCCGTTCTACCCCGAGCAGTCGCTCACCCTCGCCCAGGCCTTCACCGCCTACACGGCCGGCAGCGCCTGGATCAACCACCTCGACGCCGAGACCGGCACCGTCGAGCCCGGCAAGTGCGCCGACCTGGTCGTCCTCGACCGGGACCCGTTCGCCGGACCGCCCGAGGAGATCGGCGCCACCCACGTCCGGATGACCTTCGTGGACGGGCGCGCCGTCCACACCACCGCCAACTGACCGACCGGAGGCCCCCCTTGACCAGACCACGCAGAGCAGCCCTGGCCGCGCTCGCGGGCGTCTTCGCCCTGACGTCCTGCAGCGGCACCGCGAAGCCCGGCCCGTCCACCGACGCCGCCGCCTACCAGCTCACCGACCGCACCGCGCCCGGCGGCGAACTCGACTCCTTCACCTGGTCGCTGTTCGCCGAGCCGGTCTCGATCGACTACGCCCTCTCCTTCGACTACCCGCCCAACACCGTGCTCGCCAACGTCTGCGAGAGCCTGCTGCGCTGGAACCCCGACCTGACCACCTCGCCCGGCCTGGCCACCGCCTTCACCAACCCGACCCCCACCACCTGGGTCTACACCATCCGCGAGGGCGTGCACTTCCACGACGGCGCGCCGCTGACCGCCGAGGACGTGGTCGCCTCGCTCCGCCGCAACCTCGACCCGGCGGTCGGCAGCGACTGGGCCTACCCCTTCCGCAACGTGAAGTCGGTCGAGAAGACCGGCCCGATGCAGGTCACCGTCACGCTGAACACCCCCGACGCCACCTTCAACGAGTACCTGGCCGCGGCCCCCGGTACCGTCGAGTCCGCCGCCGCGCTGCAGGCGGCCGGCAAGGACTACGGAAACCCGTCCAAGGGCGTGGACTGCACCGGTCCGTTCTCCTTCGCCGGCTGGACGCCCGGGCAGTCGATCACGCTCAAGCGCTACGACGACTACTGGGACAAGTCGCTGCGGGCCAAGGCGAAGCAGGTGAAGTTCGTCTTCCTCCCCGATGCCACCGCGCGGGTCAACGCCTTCCAGAGCGGCGAGGTGGACGGCGGCTGGATGGTCCCGGCCGACTCGTACAAGCAACTGGGCGCGTCCGCCAAGGGCAGGCTCTACTACGGCCGCAGCACCACCGTGGCCGACGAGGTGGTCTCCAACCTGCAGGGCCCGCTGGGTGACGCCCGGGTGCGGCAGGCGCTGCTGATGGCGATCGACCGCAAGGGCATCGTCAAGGCCGGGGTGGGCGGGGTCGGCGAGGTGGCCGATGCGCTGGTCACCCGCAACAACTGGAACAACAGCCCCAAGGACACTGTCGATTCGCTGCTCGGCGGCCTCAAGCAGTACCCGTACGACCCGGCCAAGGCGAAGGAGCTGGCCGCGAGCGCCGGGGTGAACGGCCAGAAGGTGGTCATCGCCAGCAGCCCGCTCGACTCGCAGAGCACCATCATCACCCAGGCCGTCCAACAGGCCGCCACCGCCATCGGGTTGAAGCCCGAGATCGACAGCATCTCGCCCGACAAGTACACCGCGCTCTTCACCGACCCGGCCGCGCGCAAGGGCATCGACCTGTTCGAGACCTTCTGGTACACCTCGATCACCGACCCGCTGGACATGTACGGCTCGCTGCAGACCGGCGCGTTCAGCAACTACGGCAACTGGTCCGACCCGCAGTTCGACGCCGCCCTGAACGAAGCCGTCGGCGCCGCCGACCCGGCCGCCCGGGCCACCGCCACGGCCAAGGCCCAGCAGATCGCGATGGACCAACTGCCCTGGCTGCCGCTCTACACCGAGCCGGTCTCGGTCTTCCTCGGCAACCGCATCACCGGTCTGCAGCCCTCGATCGACTACCTGTACTACCCCTGGGCCGCCACGGTCGGGGCGAAGGGATGAGCCTCGCGCTCGCCCTCCTGCGACGGCTGGCCGGAACCGCCCTCACCCTGCTGGTCACCTCCTTCCTGGTCTTCTCCTCGCTCTACCTCGCGCCCGGTGACCCGGTCTCCTTCCTGGTCCGCGGCCGCAGCCCGAACCCGGCCGAACTCGCCGCGATCCGGCGGCAGTTCGGCTTCGACCAGCCCTTCCTGCTGCGCTACTGGCACTGGCTCGACGCGGCGGCGCACGGCGACTTCGGCCGCTCCTACCTGTTCCACGAGAACGTCGCCGCCGTGATCGGTGCCCGGCTGCCCGCCTCGCTGCTGCTCGTCACCGTCGCCACGGTGCTGATCGCCGTGGTCGGCATCGGCGCCGGCGGGCTCGGCGCACTGCGGCGCGGCAGCCGGACGGACGGCGCGGTGCTGCTGATGGTCACCGTGGGCGCGGCGATCCCGTCCTTCGCCGCCGCGATCCTGCTGCGCTCGGTGTTCGGGGTCAAGCTCGGCTGGTTCCCGACCATCGGCAACGGCAGCGGGCTCCTCGACCAACTGCACCACGTGCTGCTGCCCGCGGTCGCGCTCTCGGTGACCTTCATGGCGCTGGTCACCCGCGTCACCCGCAGCTCGATGATCGACCAACTCGGCCGCGAGCACGTCGAAGTGGCCCTCAGCCGGGGCGCCCCCCGGCTGGCCGTGCTGCGCCGGCACGTGCTGCGCAACGCGCTCGGCCCGATCGTCACCGTCTCCGGCCTGCTGGTCTCCGGGATGCTGGTCAGCACCGCGATCGTCGAGACCGCCTTCGGGATGTCCGGGATCGGCTCGCTGCTCGTCCAGTGCGTGGACCAGCTGGACTTCCAAGTCGTCCAGGCGCTGGTGCTGTTGGTGGTCGCGGCCTTCGTGCTGGTGAACACGGCCGTCGACCTGCTGTATCCGCTGATCGACCCACGGGTCGCGAGAAAGGAGACCCGATGAGCACCGTCGCGGTGCGGATCGGCCCGCTGCTGCGCCGGCTCGGCGGCGGGGAGCGGCTGTTCAAGGCCTGTCTCGGCGTGCTGGCGGCGCTGGTCCTGGTGGCGCTGCTCGCGCCCTGGCTGGCGCCGCAGGACCCGACGGTCGGCGACTTCGCCGACACCATGGCCGGGGTGAGCGCCCAGCACTGGCTCGGCACCGACCAGGGCGGGCACGACACCTTCTCCGCCCTGCTGCTCGGCGCCCGCACCAGCCTGCTCGGCCCCCTCGGCGTGGTGGTCTTCGCCGGCCTCGGCGGCATCGCCGTCGGCCTGTTCAGCGGCTGGCGCGGAGGCTGGGTGGACGCGGTGATCAGCCGCGTCCTGGACATCCTGTTCGCCTTCCCCTCACTGCTGCTCGCGATCCTCGCGGTCGCGCTGTTCGGCAAGGGCCTGGGCGCGCCGGTGCTGGCCATGGCCGTCGCCTACCTGCCGTACACGGCCCGGCTGGTGCGCGGCCTCACCGCGCAGGAGAAGACCCGCCCGTACGTCGCGGCGTACCTGGTGCAGGGCCACGCGGCGCCGTACGTCGCGGTGCGCGGCGTGCTGCCGAACATCGCGCCGACCGTGCTGGCGCAGTCCACCGTCAACTTCGGCTACGCGCTGCTCGACCTGGCCGCGCTCTCCTTCCTCGGGCTCGGCGTGCAACCGCCGACCCCGGACTGGGGCGCGATGATCAACCGGGCCCAGTCGGCCGTGCTGGCCGGGCAGCCGCTCTCGGCGGAGGTGCCGGTGGCGGCCGTCGTCCTGGCGGTGGTGGCGTTCAACGTGGTCGGCGAGCGGCTGGGCGAGAGGAGCGCGCGGTGAGCGGTGCACTGCTGGACATCGAGGAACTGAGGGTCGAACTCCCCGGCGCGGCGAGGCCCGTGCTCGACGGCGTGAGCCTGCGGGTGGCCGCGGGCGAGGTGGTCGGGCTGGTCGGCGAGTCCGGCTCGGGCAAGTCGGTGACGGCGCGGTCCGCGCTCGGGCTGCTCCCGCCGGGCGCCCGGCAGCGGGGCCGGGTGCTGGTCGACGGGCAGGACGTGCTCACGGCCGACCGGGCGGCGCTGCGCGGGCTCCGCTCCGGCGCGGTGTCGATGATCTTCCAGGACCCGCGGGCGGGCATCAACCCCGTCCGCCGGATCGGCGACTTCCTCACCGAACCCCTGCGGCTCACCCACCGGTGGCCGCGCCGCCGGGCCGAGGAGCGGGCCGCCGAGCTGCTGGCGGCCGTCGGGCTGCCGGACCTGCGACTCGACCGGTACCCACACGAGTTGTCCGGCGGCATGCTGCAACGCGTGATGATCGCCGGGGCGTTGGCGGGCGAGCCACGGCTGCTGCTGTGCGACGAGCCGACCACCGCGCTGGACGTCAGCACCCAGGCGGAGATCCTCGCCCTGCTCGGCGGGCTGCAGCGCGAACGCGGACTCGGCCTGCTGCTGATCACCCACGACATCGAACTCGCGGCGGCCGGCTGCGACCGGGTGTACGTGATGTACGCCGGCCGGATCGTCGAACACGCCCCCGCCGCCGAGCTGTTCGGCCACCCCCGGCACCCCTACACGATGGGCCTGCTCGGCTCGACCCCGCCGCTGCGCGGACCGCTGAAGCGGCTCGAGCCCGTGCCGGGCACGCCGATCGGCCTGGACCAGGCCGCTCCGGGCTGCGCGTTCGCTGCGCGGTGCGCCCACGCCCAGGCCGGGCGGTGCGAGACGGCGGTACCGGAGCTGCTGCCCCTGGCATCAGGGCGCGCGGTCGCGTGCGTCCGGGCCGTGGAACTCGCCGAGCCTGCCGAGGAGGTGCGGTCGTGACGGCGCTGCTCGAAGTGACCGGACTGCGCAAGACGTACGGCCCGACCGTGGCCGTCGACGGGGTCTCGTTCACGCTGCCGCCCGGCGGCGCGCTCGGGCTGGTCGGCGAGTCCGGCTCCGGCAAGACCACCACCGCGCGGATGCTGGTCGGCCTGGAACGGCCCGACGCCGGGTCGATCAGCGTGCTCGGCCGCCCGCTGGCACCCGCCGTCCGGGGCCGGGCCGCCCGGCTGGCCCGGGCCAAGGCGGTGCAGATGGTCTACCAGGACCCGTACCTCTCGCTGGACGCGAGGCTCACCGTCGGCGCCACCCTCGACGGCGTGCTGAAGCTGCACGGCCACCGCGACGCGGCGGCCCGGGCCGGGCGGGTGCGCGAGCTGCTGGCCCAGGTCGGCCTCGGCGAGCGGGAGGCCGCCTGCCGGCCGCGCCAGCTCTCCGGCGGTCAGCGCCAACGCGCGGCGATCGCCAGGGCGTTGGCGGTCGAACCGGCGGTGCTGGTGCTGGACGAAGCGGTCTCCGCGCTCGACGTCTCCGTCCAGGCGCAGGTGCTCAACCTGCTGACCGACATCCGCCGCGAGGCCGGCATCGGGCTGGTCTTCGTCAGCCACGACCTCGCCGTGGTGCGGTACGTCTGCGACGAGGCCCTGGTGCTCTGGCGCGGCCGACCGGTCGAGCACCGCCCGACGGCCGAGCTGCTCGCGGAGCCGGAGCACCCGTACACCCGCCTGCTGCTCGCCTCGGTGCCCCACCCTGGGTGGGATCCGGGGGAGATCGCCGCCCGTCGGCGGGAGCTGAGCGCGGCGGACCGGGTCAGTGGTGCCCGCCCATGAGCACCCACCCGACCACGGCGAGGACGGCGAGGACGGCCACGACGGCGAGGGAGAGGCAGCAGCCTTTCACCAGCGACGACGGCTTCCCGGTGGGCGGGGACGCGGAGGTCTCCTGCCCGTTCCACCACCGCTGGTTCGCCTCCTCCTGCGCGGCCCGGGCCCGTTGGGTGTCGGCGCTGCGGGCCGCGTCGTCCGCCGAAGGGTTCGTGCACGCGTGGCGGGAGAACATGCCTCCCATCCAGCGCTCCTGGCCGGGGCGCCCCCGGCACTTACGGGTGATGGGCAGGACGGGTGGTTGTCCGGGCACGTCGCCTCCCGTTCGAACGGACAGCGTGGAGCCCGGGTGTGCCCCACGGGGGTGGGGTACACCCGGGCTGTGGTCAGGTCAGAGCGTGGAGCACTGACCGGCGCGCGGGCCGTGCACCGTGTTGGGGTTGCCCCCGTTGGTGGGCGGCGGGGTGTTGGCGGAGCAGGAGAGGCCGCCGCCGATGGTGTTGTTCTCGATCTCGGCGCGGTCGTCCCCGGGGAACGGGCCGGTGCCGGTGGTGCCGTTCACCTGGACCGAGCCGGTGATGTGGTTGCCGATCACCTCGGTGCCGCTGTGGTTGTTCGACAGCAGGACCGAGCCGTTGACGGTGTTGCCGGCACAGCCGTCGTCTGCCGGGTCACCGACCAGCACGAAGCCGCTCGCCCCGGAGACGTTCACCGAGCCGCCGTTGACCGTGCTGCCGCACAGCGCGAACAGCGACCCGTTGGAGGAGAGCACGCTGCCCCGGACCGTCGAGTTGCTGATGAACAGTCCGCTGCCGGGGGCGCCGTGGACGGTGCCGTTGACCGTGGCGTTGATGAGGCAGGTGCTGCCGCTGCCGGCGAACACCGCGCCGTTCACCTGGCCGGTGATGGTCCGGGTGCAGGTCACCGTGTGGGTGATGCTCTCCAGGCCGCCCGCCAGGTAGTCGGTGTCACCGCTGTACTTCGCCGTGATGGTGTGGCTGCCGGGCAGCAGGTTGGCGAAGGTGATCTGGGCCTGGGCGCAGTGGGTGCCGCCGCCCGCCGCGAGGGTGCCGGTGCCGAGCAGCGTGGTGCCGTCGCGGAAGGTGACCGTGCCGGAGGGCGGCAGGGTCGGATCGGTGCTCGGCGCGGCCGGGCAGACGACGTCGGTGAAGGTCACCGGCTGGCCGAAGCCCGAGGGGCTGGGCGAGGGGGTCAGCGTGGTGGCGACGGCCGCCTGGTCGACGTGCTGCACCAGGGTGGCCGCGGTGCTGCCCTTGAAGTCGCCGTCCCCGCTGTAGACGGCCACCACGTTGTGGTCGCCCACGGTCAGCGAGGAGATGCTCGCCGAGGTGGCCTGCCCGGTCGTGGTGTCGACCGGGACCGCCGAGCCGAGCGCGTTGCCGTCGACCGTGAAGGAGACGGTGCCGCCGTCCGGCACCGGCTTGACGGTGGCGGTGAAGGTGACCGGCTGCCCGTAGACCGAGGAGTTGGCCGAGGAGCTCAGGGAGGTCTGGGTCTGCTGCGGGACGCTGAAGAACATCGCGTCCACCGCCGGGGTGCTGGTGGCGTTCGGGGTGGTGTTGCCCGGGAACACGCCGTAGAAGGTGGTGCCGACGGCCTTGAGCTGCTGGAAGTCGCCCAGCTCGCGCTCCTTCGAGGTGCCGTCGCTCTTCGGCGTGGCGAAGGACTGCAGCGTGGTGTCGCTGAAGGTCGCGCCGTGGTCGGTGCTGCGGGCCAGGTGCGCCGAGAAGGTCGGGAAGCCGGAGGTGTTGGTGCCGTCGGAGGTGGTGTACAGGACGCCGACCGTGCCGTCGCTCAGCACCGCGACCGAGGGCATCGCCGCGTTCGTCGAGGTGGAGACGTCGGAGACCGCCCCGACCGTCGGGTTGCCCGAGCCGTCGAAGGTGATCCGGCGGATCTTGATCTGGTTGTTGCCCGAGGCGTCCTGCCCGTAGACCACGTACACGTCGCCGTTGGAGGGGTCGACCGCGAGGTGGTCGACGCCGCCGAACAGGGCGTTGTTGCCGCCCCACTCGTAGGTCGGCGAGTTCTGGGTGTTGTTGACGAAGCCCTGGTCGCTGTTGACGGTGTCGACCACGACGCCGTCGCTGTTGCCGCCGAGGGTCCAGGTGCTGCCCGCGTCGGTCGAGCGGTTGAGCCGGTACGTCACGCTCCACGGGTCGGCCGTGCCGGAGGACTGCTGGTAGAGCGAGTACACCGTGCCGTTGCGCGGGTCACCCGCCACCCGCATGCCGCCGTTGGTGCCGGCCAGCGTCATGGTGCCGGCCTTGTTGTTCTTGGTGATGTTGACGGGGCTGGCGTTCTGGGTGGAGACACCGACCCGGGTGGTGGCGTTGCTGAAGTCCTGGAAGCCGACGTAGACGTTGTCCTTGGTCGAGTCGGCGGTGTCCCGGTTGACGATCAGCCAGGGCTGGTCGACGTTGGACGGGTTGGCCGTGGTCGAGACCTGGCTGCTGATGACCTGGGCGGGGTTGCCGTTCCAGCTCCAGGAGGACGCGTTGGTGGGGTCGGTGGTCGAGCCGGTGACGATCCGGGTCTTGGTGGACGTCACGTTGCCCATGCTGTCCGTCGTCTGCAGGTCGGTCAGGAAGGTGCCGTAGAGGCGGCCGTCCCGCCCGTAGTCGATGGTCTGGTCACAGGGGCAGCCGGCGGTGTCGTCCAGGCCGGGCGGCGCGGGGATGGTCGACTCCTCCGACCAGGTGATACCGCCGTCGGTGGAGTAGAGCAGGTCGGCGTTGCTGTTCCAGGGGAAGGTGAAGCGGGTGATCGCGATCTGCTTCGGGTTGGCCGGGTTGACCGCGATGGCCGGCTCCTGGCCGCCGCTGCTGCCGGCCGCGACGGTGGCGTCGAGGGTGAACACCCCGGCCGAGGAGAGCCTCGGCTGCGCCGTGCGCGGGCCGCCCGGGCTGACCGGGCGGTGCGGGCGGGTCTGGTAGCTGCTGACGTCCTGGTGGGCGGGTGCGGTCTCGGCGCTCGCCGGCTGGGGCAGCGCCGTCAGCGGGACGGCGGCGAGGCAGAGCGGGACGGCGGCGCCGAGCAGCCGTCTGATCGCCGAACGTGACGGGGGCTGGGCAGGGTTCGGCCCGGTGGGTGCCATGGCGGCTCCTGGTCGAGGGGCGGTTGTGCCGCCAGCCTGGCGAGCGGGCGAGCCCGCACGATGTCAGGCGCACGCCCCGGCCACTCGTTCGGTCACGCAGGACCACTCGGGTGGCCGATCAGCGGACCGGGGTCGAGCAGTCGCTCGGGACGGTCAGGGTCACGGAGGTGCTCCCGCCGGCGCGTACCTCGGCGTTCGCGCCGATGCCGAGGATGCTCTCGACCACCCGGTAGGAGCCCGGCAGGAGACTGAACGAGAACGAGCCGTCCGGGCCCGTTGCGGTGCTCGCCACGGCCCGGCCCCGCAGGTCGCGGGCCTCGACCGGGTCACCGGCGACCGGCGTGACCCCCGGCCCGCGGCAGAGCGTGCCGGGGCTGCCGCCGGGGTGCATGCCGCCACTGCGCGGATCCCGGCCCGCCGGGCGCAGCACCTGCCCGTGCAGCTCGCCGCGCGCCGCCGACCCGCCGCCGTGCGGCGAGGTGCAGCCGGCCAGCGATACGCCGGCCAGGGCGGCGCAGGCGAAGGCGCGCCAGGAGCGACCCATGCCTCCATCATCCTCCGGCCCGCCGTGGGGCGGGCAGCCCGCAGGGCCGGGGCGGCGGTGGCCGCCCCGGCCCTGCGGGGGCGGGTCAGGACAGGACGGTCCAGCTCTGGCCGGGGGCCGAGGAGTTGGCCGGGTCGGTCATGCCGTTGGAGCCGGCGGAGGTGCCGGAGACGTCCAGGGTCAGGCCGTTGCCCACGTTGGTGATGGTGAGGGCGCCGGAGGCGTTCTGGGTGACCTTCCACTTCTGCCAGGGGTTGTTGGCGCTCGGATTGAGCAGGTAGGCGGTGCCGACCCCGCCGCCGGCGGCGAGCACGGTGTGGCTCTGGGCGGAGGTGTAGCAGTTGGTGCTGATCGTCACGCTGCCGTCGCCGCCTGGTGCGAAGAGCCACTGCTGGGCGGCGTTGCCGCTCTGGTAGGCGCCGATGTCGGAGTTACCGCCGACGTTCGCGTAGCAGCCGCCCTGGATCTCCAGCGCCTGGCCGCCGGTGCCGCCCGCGCTGATCGCGTGGTACTTGCCGTCGCCGACGATGCTCGCGCCCTGCGTGCCGGAGCCGCCCGAGCCGCCCGAGGTGTTACCGGCGCCGATGATCCGGAGCAGGGTGGTGCCGTGGGCGGGGATCCAGGCGCCGCCGACGGTGCCGGAGACGGTGCCGGTGGAGCCGGTCCAGACGTCCCGGTAGCTGTAGGAGGAGCCGGTCAGGCCGAGCTGGGCGAAGGTCGCGCTGGGCATGGCCCAGTTGTTCGGGTCCTGGTTGACCAGGGCGACGGCGAGGTCACCGTTGGCCAGAGTGCGCTTGAGGATCACCGGCGCGGTCTGCGAGGCCGGGTAGTTCGGCATGGTGCCGACCAGGGTGGCGGGCTTGGCCAGCGAGTCCTGGTCGATGGCGATCACATCGGGGTTCTTCATGATGGCCAGTGCCGAGGAGGTGATCCCGGTGGACCAGGTGTAGCCGTTCGCGCTGTGCTGGGCGTCGGCGTTGGCGCGCAGGTCGGCGCCGGAGACCAGCGGGGCGGCCATCATCGAGAGGATGGACAGCTCGGTGCGCGACTCGTCGTCGGTGAAGGGCTTGTTGCCGGGGTAGTTGTCGGTGACACCCCAGACGCCGTTCACGTCCTGCCAGCCGGCGAACATCATGTCCAGGTCGTTCCAGCTGCCCGGGTGGACGTTGCCGGGGTACTTGAGCGCGGTCTGCAGCTGGCCGTTGTAGAGCACGCCGTCCAGCTGGCTGTTGCGGTCGCCGCCGATCCGGCACATGTTGGCGACCTGGCCGCACCAGACGCCGGTGGGGGAGTAGCCGGGGGCCTGGTGCGCCGGGGTGGGGCCAGCGGCGAGGATCGCCGGGTCCGTGCGGGCCGGGTCATTGGCGTTCAGCAGGTACGGGATGCCGGTGTGCGCGGGCTGGGCGGAGAGGCTGAGGGTGACCTTCGGCTTGCCCTGGGCGTTGGTGGCCGCGTCGAGGGCGCGCTGGAAGGTCTGGGTGCGGGCGTAGATGGACTGGGTGAGCTCCTTGCCCTGGCCCTGCGGGTAGTACGCGTAGCCGTCGGGCCCGTAGATGGTCGGGCCGTAGGGGCAGTCGTCGTACTTCACGAAGTCGACGCCCCAGTTGACGAAGTCGGTGGCGTCGACCGACTCGTGGCCCAGGCTGCCGGGGTGGCCCTGGCAGGTGGTGTACGTGTCGGTGGCGTACAGGCCGAACTTCATGCCCTTGCTGTGGGCGTACCAGGCCAGGTACTGGATGCCGTTGAGCGTCTGCCCGTTGACGGTCTGGTTCGGGAAGTTGCGCGGGTCGGGCACCAGGTGGCCGCTGGTGGTGTCGTTGCCGTTGCCGTCGGTGCCCGAGACCGGGTTGCCGTAGTTGTCGTACAGCTGCATCGCGCCGTCGGCGGTCTTGGCGAAGTCGGTGGTCTGGCCGTCGCGGTGGCGGTTCGACCAGCCGTCGTCGATGGTGACGGTGTTGTACCCGGCCTGCACCAGGCCGTTGGCGGACATGAAGTCGATGGTCTGCTTGACCTGCTGCTGGTTGACCTGGGTGCCCAGGCTGTTCCAGGAATTCCAACCCATCGGCGGGGTGAGGGCGTTGCCGTTGCCCAGGGCGGCGGCGGGGGTGGCCGCGCCGAGGGTGAGGGCGCCCAGACCCGAGGCGGCGAGCGCCAGGGTGGCCATCGCGCCGGTGAGGCGGCGGTGGAGAGAGGTGCGCATGAGGGCTCCAACGTGGGGGTACCGCCGTCCCGGCGGCGGTGCCATACGATATTGCACACAACAGGAGCGAACAAGAGTCAACACAATCGACCGTCCGGGCGGCTTTCGGGCGTCTTGCGGTGCGGAGTCCGGTCAATTAGCTCCCAATTAGAGCTAATATGGCGATGTGACTTCAATCGGCGTGCCCGGGGAGGCACTTGGCGGAGAACTGGCCGGGCTGCTGGTCGGCATCCAGCGGCTGGTCCGGCGCAGGCTGCGCGAGGGGCTGACCGAGCCCCGGCTGCGCGGGGCGCAGGTCGAGCTGCTGCGGCTGGTGATCGACGCACCGGGGCTGCGGGTCTCGGCGGCGGCGCGCGAGCTGTGCCTGGCCGACAACTCGGTCTCCACCCTGGCCAACCAGTTGATCGTGCTCGGCCTGTTGCGGCGCGAGACCGACCCGGCGGACCGGCGGGCGGCACTGCTGTACGCCACCCACGAAGCGGTGGTGCGGTTGGACGACTGGCAGGTCCGGCGGACGGCCCTGGTCTGCGACGTGGTGGCGGAACTGCCCGCCGGGCAGCGGGCCGCGCTGGCCGCCGCACTGCCGGCGCTGCTCGCCGTGGCGGACGGCCTGCGGGGCCGGGGCCCGGATCAGGAGGGCGGGCGAAGTGACCGATAACGCGGTGGAGTGCAGTGGCCTCGAGTACACCTTCCACCGGGGCCGCCGCAAGGACGCGGGCACCCGGGCGGTGGACGGGGTGGACCTGGCGGTGCGCACGGGCGAGGTGTTCGGCCTGCTCGGCCCGAACGGCGCGGGCAAGACCACCACCATCCGCGCCATCACCACCCTGCTGCCGACGCCGGCGGGCATGGTCCGGGTGTTCGGCCACGACACCGCGCGCGAGCGCACCGAGGTGCGCCGCCTGCTCGGGTACGTGCCCCAACAGCTTTCCGCCGACGGGGGGTTGACGGGCCGCGAGAACGTCGAGCTGTTCGCCCGGGTCTTCGACGTACCCCGCGCGGAGCGGGCCGCCCGGGTCGCCCAGGCGCTGGCGGCGGTGGACCTGACCGAGGCGGCCGACCGGATGGCCGGGACGTACTCCGGCGGCATGGTCCGGCGCCTCGAGCTGGCCCAGGCGCTGGTCAGCGCGCCCCGGCTGCTGGTCCTGGACGAGCCGACGGTGGGCCTCGACCCGATCGCCCGCGCGGGCGTGTGGGAGCGGGTGGACGCGGTGCGCCGGGCGACCGGGATGACCGTCCTGGTCACCACCCACTACATGGACGAAGCCGACCGGCACTGCGACCGGATCGCCCTGATGGACCGCGGCCGGATCCGCGCCCTCGGCACCCCCGAGGAGCTCAAGTCCCGGGTCAGGGAGCAGGATCCGGCCGCGGGTGACCCCAGTCTGGACGACGTGTTCCGGCATTTCTCGGGCCGCGGGCTCACCCGCGGCGAGGCCACGGAAGGAGACATCGGCGATGTCCGGCGCACCCGTCGCACCGCAGGCCGAGTCGGTTGAGCTCGGACTGCTCCTGGTCCCGCCGAGGGCGCGTACCGGCTGGCGGGTGGTGCCGGCCCGGGTGGTGGCGATGTGCACCGTGGAGCTGCAGAAGCTGCGCCACGACCGCACCGAGCTGTACACCCGCGCCGTCCAGCCCGCCCTCTGGCTGCTGATCTTCGGCGAGACGTTCACCCGGCTGAGGGCCGTCCCGACCGGTGGCATCCCCTACCTCGACTACCTGGCGCCGGGGATCATCGCGCAGTCGGCGATGTTCATCGCGATCTTCTACGGCATCATGATCATCTGGGAGCGGGACTCCGGGGTGCTCACCAAACTCCTGGTCACCCCGACCCCTCGCGCGGCCCTGGTCACCGGCAAGGCCTTCGCGGCCGGGGTGAAGGCCGTCATCCAGGCGGCGGTGGTGGTCGTGCTGGCGGCGGTGCTCGGCGTCGGCATGACCTGGAACCCGCTGCGGCTGCTCGGCGTGGCGGCCGCCGTGGTGCTCGGCTCGGCCTTCTTCTCCTGCCTGTCGATGGCGATCGCCGGGGTGGTGCTCACCCGGGACCGGCTCATGGGCATCGGCCAGGCCATCACCATGCCGCTGTTCTTCGGCTCCAACGCCCTCTACCCGGTGGAACTGATGCCCGGCTGGCTCCAGGCCGTCAGCCGCGCCAACCCGCTCAGCTACCAGGTCGACGCGCTGCGCGGCCTCCTGATCGGCACCCCGGCCCACCTCCCGCTGGACTTCGCCGTCCTGGCCCTGGCCACCGCCGCGGGGATCACGGTCGCTTCGGGTCTGCTGGGCCGCCTCGCCCGGTAGACTCCGCCTGCCCTGTACCGATCCCGTGGACCGCACAGGGGCGGGGCTGAGTGTTCCAGGGGGAGAACTTGAGCCCGTACCAGAGGCGTTGGCGTGCTCGGCGGCCGAGAGCGCCGCACCGCCCGGCCGTCTTGTTCGCTGTACTGCTCGCCGTCCGCTCTGCCTCAACCTCGACCGCAAGGGCTGAAGGCTCCTGGCCCGGCCTCAGCCCCGGGGGCCGGTCAGGTGGTGGGCGAGGAAGCCGACGCTGCGCGCGACCAGGCCCTTGACGTCCACGGCGTCGACGAAGATGTGGTCGGCGCCCGGGACGGGGATCAGCTCGACGCTGCTGTGCGGGGCGAGGCGGTCGGCGAGGAGCGTGCTCTGGGAGTAGGGGACGATCTGGTCCGCCGTGCCGTGGATGATCAGGAGGGGCGGTGCGGGCTCGTCGGCGTAGGTCACCGGGCTGGCGGTGCGCAGGAGTCCGGGCTGGGTGTCGGGCCCGCCGCCGACCAGGGTGAGGGCCGGATTGCCGAGGGGCGACTCGGTCAGGGCGGCGGGGAAGGCCGCAGCGCCGGAGACGAGCTCGGTGGGGCCGTACCAGTCGACGACGGCGGTGATGTCACCGCTGGAGGGCCCGGTGACGCCCTGGTCGCCTTCGAGGTCCGTGCCGCCCGGACCGGTGGCGGGTGCGAGTGCGGCGAGCAGGGCGAGATGAGCCCCGGCGGACTCCCCCCAGAGGGCGAGGCGAGCGGGGTCGAGGCCGAGCTCGGCGGCGAAGTGGCGCAGGTAGCGGATCGCCGCGCGGACGTCGTGGAGCTGGGCCGGGAAGGCGGCCTCGAGGCTGTGCCGGTAGTCGATGGTGGCGACGGCGAGACCGGCGCTCAGCACCGAACCGAACAGGAGCTCGGGCGAGACGGTGGGCGGCGGGTACCGGCGGTCGCCGTCGGCCCAGCCGCCGCCGTGGATCCAGACCACGACGGGCACGGCCTGGTCGGTCGCCGGCCGGTGGAGGTCGAGGAGGCGGGGGCGGTAGCCGGGCGTGCTGGCGTAGGTGATGCCGTCGTGGTGCGTGGTCCCGTCGGGGGCCGTCACCGGCTCGGTCGGGGGCAGGAGGACGGGCGGCAGGAGGGGGGCCTGCGGTGAGACGGACGGCTGCTGGGACACGGGGTCTCCTCTCCGGACGGATCGATCATCGGGCGGGGCCGGGGACGGCCTCGGCAGGTGGGGCGGCGTGTCGGCCGGGCTACAGCGGGAGGACGCGGTTGCGGGCGATCCGGCCGAGCCAGTGGGCGGACGGTTTGGGGGCGCGCAGGAAGGTCCGCGGGTCGACGGCGATCAGGCCGAAGGTCGGCCGGAAGGAGCCCCACTCGTAGTTGTCGAGCGCGCTCCAGTGGAAGTACCCCCGGACGTCGATGCCGTCCGCGAGGGCCCGGGCGAGCTCCTCGAGGGCGCCGCGGGTGTAGCTGACCCGGCGGCCGTCGTCGTGGGTGGCGATGCCGTTCTCGGTGACGATCACGGGCACGTCGCCGACCACCGAGGCGGTGTGACGGATCGCCTCGCCGAGCGCGGCCGGGTAGAACTCCCAGCCGGTGAGGGTGAGTTCGGCGCCCTTCGGGACGGGGAGCGGGCCGTGGCGGCCGATCCTGGTCCGGGTGTAGGCCTGCACGCCGATCCAGTCGTCCGCGCGGGCCGCCTCCAGGAAGACGTCCTCGCGGGGGCGCCGGTAGGCGGCCGCGACCTCCTCGGCGCCGGGCACGGCCTGGTACACCTGGTTGGCCACGGACCAGCCGGTGCGCAGGGCCGGTGCGGCCGCCTTGACCGCGGCGGTGGCGGCCCGGTGGGCCGCGATCAGCGTGGCGGTCAACTCCGGGTCGGGCAGCGGGAGTCCGGGAGCGGGGGCGGCGTCGGCGGTGAGGGTGGCGAGCAGGTTGGGCTCGTTGATGGTGCACACGTGCCGGACGCCCTCGCGCAGGACGGGCTCCACGGCTTCGGCGTAGCGGGCGAACAGGCCGACGGCGTCGGGGGCCGTCCAGCCGCCGCGTTCGGCGAACCAGCGCGGCAGGGTGAAGTGGTGCAGGGTGACCATGGGGCGCAGCCCGCGCTCGAGGGCGCCGTCGACCATGCGGCGGTAGTGGTCGGTCGCGGCGCGCGAGAAGCGGCCGGGCTCGGGCTCGATCCGGGCCCACTCGATGCTGAACCGGTAGTCGGTGAAGCCGAGTTCGGCGAGCAGGTCCATGTCGACGGGCCAGCGGTGGTAGCTGTCGGCGGCGTCGCCGCTGGGCTCGGCCAGCGGGGTGCCGGTGCGGTGCTCCAGCTGCCACCAGTCGCTGTTGGTGTTGCCGCCCTCGGTCTGGTGGGCGGAGGTGGAGGCTCCGAACAGGAATCCGTCCGGGAGCGGGGTGCCTTCGGCGCAGGCGAGCATGGCGGGGCCTTCCAGGGGTGGTACGGGTCAGCGGACGCGGCGGATGGGGAGGATGCAGGCCGCTCCGGCGACCGCGGCGGTGGCGGCGAGCAGGAACAGGGCGTGGAAGCCGAGCGCCGGTACGGCGGCCAGGGCGATGGCCGGCCCGGCGATCTGGGGTGCGGTGTTGGCGATGTTGAGGATGCCGAGGTCCTTGGCGCGGTGCTCCTGGTCGGGCAGGACCTCCGCCATCAGCGCCTGGTCGACGGCGAGGTAGGCGCCGTAGCCGAGGCCGCCGAAGGCCATCACCGCGTAGAACGCGCCCAGGGAGGGGGTCACGGCGAGCGGCAGTACGGCCAGGCCCATGAGCAGCGCGGCGGCCGTCACGAACACCTTGCGCCGGCGCCACCGGTCGGACAGCGGCCCGGCGACCGCGACGGCCGTGCCGGAGCAGACGGCGAGGACCACGCCGCTGGTGGCCAGGGCCCCGGCGGTGGCGGCGGGGGAGAGCCGGAGGTAGTCGGTGAGGGTGTAGAGCTGGTACAGCAGGACGATCGACAGGCTCAGCACGGCGAGGAACCGGCCGGCCAGCGCCCAGGCGAAGTCGGCGTCGCGCGGCGGCCGCAGGGCGCGCAGCAGCAGGGCGGGGGAGAACGGCTCGCGCGGCTCGCCACGCCCGGAGCGGTCCGGGGCGAGGAGGAAGAAGGCGACGGCACCGGCGGCGATCAGCCAGGGCACCCAGCGCAGCCCCGCCTCGGGAACGGCCAGGAACCACCCGGCGACCACGCCGCCCAGGCTCTGCGCGAGGAGCTGGCCGACACCGACGTAACTGGAGGCCTGGCCGAGCTCGGCGGGGTCCACCCGGTCCGGCAGGACGGCGAGCAGCGGGCCGAGGAGGGCGTTCAGGGCGATCTGGAAGACCAGCCAGAGGGCTGCCAGCGCGGTGAAACCGTGCACGAGCGAAGTCGCGCTCAGCGCGGCCGAGGCGGTCAGGCCACCGGCGAGGATCCACGGGTTGCGGCGCCCGAAGCGGGAGCGGGTGCGGTCGGAGAGCACGCCGAAGGCGAGGTTGGCCAGGGCCGCGGCCACCGCTCCGACGGTGCACAGGGTGGCGTAGTGCGCCAGCTTCGCCGCGGGGTCGGTGCGGGCGAGGAGGGCCTGGATCAGGGTCGCTCCGGCGGCGGTGGGCAGCAGCCAGCCGAAGTGTGCCAGGAGCAGCAGGATGCCGAGCCGGCCGAGGCGGGCGGGCCGCGGGGGCGCGGCGACCTCGGGTGAGAGGGAGAGTACGGGCATCGCCAGGCTCCTTCACTGCGCTGCCGATGGGGACCGGCGGCTGTGGGCGCGCTCGGTCCTGCCACGGTAAATGCCAAAACCTTGAGAGGCAAGGTTTTGATGGAAGGGCCGGGCGGGCTAGATTGCTCCGGTGACTACTCGTGGCCCTCGGGGCCCCTACGCGAAGAGCGCGGCCAAGCGGCAGCTGATCCTCGAGGCCGCGCTGGCGGCGTACGCGGAGGCGGGCAGCCGGGGGGTGTCGGTGCGGGACATCGCCGAGCGGGTCGGCCTGACCGACGCGGGCGTGCTGCACCACTTCGGCGGCCGGGAGGCGCTGCTGACCGCCGTCCTGGAGGCCCGGGACACGGCCGCTGCCGAGAAGTACGGCGAGGGAGAGGCGCTCTGGCGCCCCGACATGCTCGCCGAGAACGCCCGGACGCCGGGGCTGGTCAAGCTCTTCGTGGACCTGGCGGCGGCCGCCGCCGAGCCCGGGCACCCCGGACACGCGTACTTCACCGAGCGCTACGACGTCCTGCGGCGGCGTTGGGCCGAGCAGTTCGCCGCCGGCCGTCCGGCGGACCAGCCCGAGACCACGATCGGTGCGGATCCCGAGTGGGCCGCCCGGATCCTGATCGCCGCCACCGACGGGCTCCAGCAGCAGTGGCTGCTCGACCCCTCGGTGGACATGGCCGGAGACATCGCCCGGCTCCGGGATGTCCTGCTCGTGGCGCTGGAGCATGCCGCCGACCGGCCGAGGCCGTGACGTACGGAAGCGGGGGTGCGGGCCCGGCGGCCCGCACCCCCGCAGCGGTAGGGGTCAGGCGCCGGGCGGGGCGTTGAAGGGGGCGGCCCAGGTCTGGTTGGTCTGGATCGCGTCGGGTGCCGCGCCGCAGCTGTACAGGTCGACCGGGGTGCCGGGCGTGGTGGTGGTACCGCTGTAGACGTCCAGGCAGAGGCCGGTGCCGGCGAGCTTCAGGTTGCCGTCCCGGTTGTAGGTCCAGCTCTGCAGGCCGGGGGCGGAGCCGCAGGCGGCGACGCCCACCCAGCGGCCCTGCTGGCCGTTGATCACGCCGGCGCCGGTGCCGCTCTGCGCGGTCAGGCAGAGGCCGGAGGTGCCGGTCTGCAGCAGCTGGACCGAGCCGTCGGCGTTCAGCTGCCACTGCTGGTTGGAGCCGCCGGTGCAGTTGTACACGTCGACGGCGGTGCTGCTGGTGCGCGACTGGTAGTTGTCCAGGCAGAGCGAGGCCTTGGACCAGGTGTTGCGGGAGACGGTGAGCTGGCCGCGCGGGGTGGAGGTGGCGCCGCTCGGCGGGGTGATCCGCAGCATCGCGCTGTCGTGCGAGCCGATGGTGAGCGCCACCGTGCCGGTCGAGGCGGACGTGGCGTGCGCCCACAGGTCGCGGACGGTGTAGGAGCCCGAGCCGTTGAAGCCGAGGGCGCTCAGGCTGAGGTTGTAACTCGCGGTCGAGGCACCCTTGTTGGTCACCACGACGGCCTTCCCGCCGTCGGCGAGCGGCTTGACCACGACGTCGATGCCGCTGCTCGCCGCCGGGGTGCCGTCGGCGTTGGCGCCGCCGCCCGAGACCCGGTAGCCGCCGGCGCCCAGCGAGTCCTGGTCGACCGCGATGACCTCGGAATTGCCCAGGATGGCAATGGAGTTCTGCAGGTGCGCCGCCTCGGACGGGTGGGCGGCGAGGTAGGCGGGCTCGAACTTGCGGGCGTCGGTGGAGATGACCAGCGGGGCGGCCATCGCGGAGAACAGCGACATCTGGCTGCGCTCCTCGGCGGTGGTCATGCCGTTGTCGCCGATGAGCAGCATGTCGGCGTCGTTCCAGGTGCCGGGGCCCTGGTAGCGGCTGAGCTCCAGCGTGTTGTCGACGCTCTGGTAGGCGCCGAAGTTGTAGCCCGACTGGACGCCCAGCGGCTGGTTCCACGGGTCGGTGGCGCCGTTGTCGTAGTCGTTGAAGATGTCCGGGCCGACCCGCCAGAGCTGGCCGAGCGGGCGGACCCACTCCATCGCGGAGAACTTGGTGGCGCCGTTGCCGTAGCCGGCCGGTGCGGAGATGTTGAACATGACGTTCGGCGTGGGCGTTCCGCCGTTGTTCGCGTTGGTGACGGCGGTGGCGAGGTCGCCCGCCATCCGGCTCTCGAGGGTCTGGGCCGGCTCCTGCTGGCCGCAGTTGTCGTACTTGAGCTCGTCGACTCCCCAGGAGACGAAGGAGTTGGCGTCCGCCTGCTCGTGGTACTCGCTGCCGTTGGCCTGGTTGGGCGAGGTCGGTGTGGTGGTGGAGCAGGTGTGGGTGCCGGAGGTCTCGTAGATGCCGAAGTTCGCGCCGAGGCTGTGCAGGTAGGCGCCGTAGCCGGAGAGCTCGTAGTCGAAGCCGGGCTGCTTGGTGGTGTCGCGCACGTCGGTCAGGCCGCCCCAGTTGAGCGCGCCGTGCAGATAGCCCGAGCTGTTGCGGTACATCCAGCAGTCGTCGACCGTCACGGTCTTGTACCCCGCGGCGATCAGGCCGGTGTCGGCCAGCGCCTTGGCGTTGTCCTCCATGTACTGCTGGAACGAGTAGTTGATCCGCGGCGAGCCGTCGAGCGGGGCCTGCGGGGTGCACTGGGCCCGGCTCCAGTTGTTGAAGCCCATGGGGGGAGCCGCGGCGATCGGCCCCTGCGGGGTGGCAGCCGTGGAGTAGTTGGCGGCCGGGCGGCTCACGCCGTCGTTCGCGCCGGCCGGGGCGGCCACGAGGGCGGAGCCGGTGGTGAGCAGCGCCGTACACAGCAGCGCGGGTACGGCCCGGGGGAGGGTGCGCTTGGTCACGGTGGGGGATCCTCTCGGTACTGAGTGAAGCTGCACTAATCTGGGGTTGATCGTGCAATTTCACTCATGCATGGCGCACAGCTTCCGGGCTCCGGTCCCCCGCGTCAAGGCGTCGGGCTCAATCGGCTGATCAGGGCAACACTTTGGTAACGCCTACTGGCTAGTGGCGCGAAGGCGCGGCAGACTCTCGGCATCGACGCTCATAGCTGATCGAAACTGCGTCGCTTCGCTCAACTTCACGCATTCCGGTGCGTACACCTCCCCTCGCTGCTTCGTGCAAAGGCGGTACCCGCGATGAATCGTCGCTCCCTCGTCCTCCCGGCCGCCGGTCTGACCGCCGCGCTCGCGCTCTCGGCCTGCAGCTCCGGCGGCGGCTCCGGCTCCTCGGCCGACGGCACCACGACGATCCGGTTCGTCGCGGCGGACTACGGATCCAACGGCCAGAACCCGACCCAGGCGTACTGGCAGGGTGTGATCTCGGCGTTCGAGCAGCAACACCCGAAGATCAAGGTCGACCTCCAGGTCATCAACTGGAACGACCTGGACACCCAGGTCAAGACCATGGTGCAGAACGGCAACCAGCCGGACATCCTGCAGACCGGCGGCTACGCCGACTTCGCCAAGAACGGCCTGCTCTACCCCGCCACCGACGTGCTCTCCGGCGCCACCCAGCAGGACTTCATCCCCGCGATGTCCCGGGCGGGCGAGCAGGAGGGCACCCAGTACGGCATCCCGTTCGTCTCCAGCGCCCGGATGTTCCTGGTCAACAACGCCCTCTTCCGCAAGGCCGGGCTGGACCCCGCCAAGCCGCTCAAGACCTGGGACGACATCACCGCCGCCGCGACCGCGCTGAAGAAGGCCGGGGTCGAGGTGCCGCTCGGGGTGCCGCTCGGCAAGGAGGAGGCGCAGGGCGAGTCGTTCATCTGGATGCTGGAGAACCACGGCGGGTACCAGGACGCCTCGGGCCACTACACCGTCAACTCGCAGGCCAACATCGACACCTTCACCCAGCTCAAGACCTGGGTCGACGCCGGGCTGACCGAGCAGAGCCCGGCCGCCGTCAACCGCACCGACCTGCAGAAGGACTTCGCCTCCGGCAAGGTCGGCATGGAGAACGGCTTCCCGGGCCAGCTCGCCGACCTGAAGGGCATGGACGTCACCTGGGCCGCGATGCCGAGCAAGGACGGTGCCACCAACGCCACCCTCGGGGTCGGCGACTGGGTGATGGCCTTCAAGAAGGGCGGCCACAAGGACCAGATCAAGGCCTTCCTCGACTTCGCCTACGGCAAGGACAACACGGTGAAGTTCGAGAAGGAGTACAACCTCCTCCCGGTCACCCAGTCCGCCGCCGCCGCCCTCCAGGCCGACCCGGAGGAGAAGGCACTGGTGCCGTTCCTGAAGATCCTGCCCACCGCGAGCTTCTACCCGCTCAGCGACCCGACCTGGCCGGGCGTCTCCGCCCAGATCAAGACCCAGATCGGCAGCGCCGTCAGCGACCCGAAGAAGGCCCTGGACGCCCTCCAGCAGGCCGCCCAGCAGGCCGGGCAGTAAGCCGGACCCCCAGCTGGAGGCCGGCCGGCGCCCCGACCCCTGCCGTCGGCCGGCCTCCGTACCACCGCACTACGTCGGAAGCAGATCCCGTGTCCCACAGCACCACGACCGCCGTACCGCCGGGCCGCGCCGCCCGGCGGACGGCCGCCCCCGAACCACCCGTCCGCCGCCGTTCGCTGTTCCAGCGGCTCGGGCCGTTGCCCTGGCTGGCTCCGGCCGTCCTGCTGATCCTGGGAGTGGTCGTGTGGCCGGTGGTCGAGATGGTCAGCACCTCGCTGCGCCGGATCGACACCACCGGCACCGACCACGGCCCGGCCGGCCTGCTGAAGTACCACAAGCTGTTCGGTGACCCCAGGCTGCCGGCCGTGCTCGGCTGGACGGCGGTGTGGACGGTTGCCGTGGTCGGCCTGACCATGCTGATCTCGCTCGCGCTGGCCCAACTGTTCAACCAGCAGTTCCCCGGCCGCCGGATCACCCGCTGGGCGCTGATCGCCCCCTGGGCGGCCAGCGTGCTGATGACGGCGATCGGCTTCCGCTGGATGCTCGACCAGGTCGCCGGTGTGCTCAACCGGCTGCTGCTCGACCTCGGCCTGATCGACCACTCCAGGGCCTGGCTCGGCGACGCCGCCCACGCCAGGCCCTGGCTGGTCGCGGTCGCCGTCTTCGTCTCCCTGCCCTTCACCACCTACACCCTGCTGGCCGGCCTGCAGACCGTCCCCGCCGAGGTGTACGAGGCGGCCAGGGTCGACGGCGCCACGCCCTGGCAGACCTACCGCAAGGTCACCCTGCCGCTGCTGCGCCCGGCCTTCCTGGTCGGGCTGGTGATCAACCTGATCAACGTCTTCAACTCCTTCCCGGTGATCTGGGGCATGACCCAGGGCGGGCCGAACGCGGACACCGCCACCACCACCGTGTTCATGTACATGCTGCGCGGCTACGACGTCGCCGAGTCCGCCGCGATGTCGGTGGTCAACTTCGGCGTGGTGATCCTGATGGTGATCGTCTTCCTCAAGGTCAGCCGCTGGAACGGGGAGGAGAACTGATGAGTGCTCGACGAACCGGCCGGACGGCCGTGCTGGCGGTCACCGCCTGGGCGCTGGCCGCGCTCTTCCTCCTTCCGTACCTGGAGATGCTGGTCACCGGCGGCCGCCCGGCCGACCAGCTGCGCGACAACTCCTACCTGCCGACGCACTTCGACTGGTCCGCCTTCACCAAGGTGTGGACCGACACCACCCTCGGGCAGAACCTCCAGGTCACGCTGCTGGTGGCCGGCGGGTCGACGCTGCTGGTGCTGTTGGTGGCGCTGCCCGCCGCGTACTACACCGCTCGGGTCAGGTTCCGCGGGCGCAAGGCGTTCCTGCTGCTGGTGCTGATCACCCAGATGTTCCAGCCCACCGCACTGCAGGTCGGTCTCTACCGCGAGTTCTACGCGCTCGACCTGCTGGACACCCAGCTGGTGCTGGTCCTCGCGAACGCGGCCTTCAACCTGGCCTTCGCGATCTGGATCCTCAGCGCCTACATCGGCTCGATCCCGGTGGAGCTGGAGGAGGCCGCGATGATCGACGGCAACAGCCGGATCGGCGCGCTGTTCCGGGTCACCCTGCCGCTCGCGCTGCCCGGTGTGGTCACCGCGGTGATCTTCACCTTCATCTCGGCCTGGAACGAGTTCATCATGGGCCTGACCCTGACCAACTCGCCCGACCGGCAGCCGTTGACGGTGGGCATCAACAACATGATCGGCGCCTACAGCGTCCAGTGGAACTACGTCTTCGCCGCCTCGATCGTCGCCATCATCCCCGTCGTGATCCTCTTCGCCCTGATCGAACGCCACGTGGTGTCGGGGCTGACGGCGGGATCGGTGAAGTGAGGCGCGCGAAGGCCCGGCGGCGCCCCCCGCCGGCTACCGGTCGAGGGTGACGACCAGCTTGCCCAGGGCGGTGCCGGACTCCATCAGCCGGTGTGCCTCGACGATCTCCTCGAAGCCGAACACCCGGACAGGCCGGGCCCGGAGGGTGCCGTCCGCGACCTTGGCCAGGATGGTGTCGAACGGGACGTCGGAGAGCGGGAATTCGGGCGTGCCGAGGACGAACGCGCTGCCGAAGAAGCTCAGTTGGACACCTGTCGGCAGATCGGTGAGCGGCGCGAAGTCCGGGACGGGGGCGAGGCCGCCGAGGAAGCCGAGCTGGCAGACCCGGCCGCGCGGGCGGACGGTGGCCAGTGAGTCGCGCAGCGCGCTGTTGCCCACGATGTCGAGGAGGGCATCCACCGCGATCCCCTCGTGCCGGACCTGGGCGGCCAACTGCCCGTCGTCGACCAGGACATGGGAGGCGCCGAGCGAGTGGAGCAGCTCGGCGTTCCGGGCGTCGCGGGTGGTGGCGACCACGCTCGCACCGTGGTCGTGTGCGAGGTCGACGGCGGCCTGGCCGAGCGAGGAGGTGGCGCCGCGGACCAGTACGGTCTCGCCCGGCCGCAGGGCGAGGTTGCCGTGCAGGGCGCTCCAGGCGGTGGCGTACACCTCGGGGACGGCGGCCAGCTCCGCCCAGTCGAGCGAGGTGCTCACCGGCACCACGTTGCTCGCCGGGACGGTGACCAGCTCGGCGTAACTGCCGTTGCGGGTACGGCCCATGCCGCCGAGCAGGGCGAGCACGGGGGTGCCCGCCGCGAGCCGCCCGCTGGGGTCGTGCTCGACCGTGCCGGCGCACTCGATGCCGGTGACCGGGGCAACCTCGCCCCAGGCGCCGCCGCGCATGTACGTCTCGGCGTGGTTGAGGCCGAACGCGCGGACCCGGACCAGTACTTCGCCCTCGCCCGGGCGCGGGTCGGGCAGTTCGGTGTGGGTGAGGACCTCGGGGCCGCCGTAGGAGGAGATGACGATGGCGCGCATGGGGCTGTCTCCATTCTTGAGCGTTCATTCAACTATGAGGCCGAAAAAACGGCCGCCGCGTGGTGCGACGGCCCTTCGACGGGGTGTTCAGGCCAGGCCGGCAAAGGCGTTGTCCACGATCGCCCGCAGCACGGTGCCGTCCGGGTTGGCCTTGCCCACGACCATCAGGCCCTGGCAGGTGGCGACCAGCAGTCGCGCGGTACCGGCCGGATCGAGTCCGGCCCGCACCTCGCCGCGCCGTTCGGCGGTGGTCAGGGCGCGGGTCATGCAGTGCTCGAGCCGGGCCAGGTGGCCGCGCACCACGGCGGCGGCCTCGTCGTCCTCGGCGGCGTTCTCGATCGCGGTGTTGACCAGCAGGCAGCCCTGCCGCCCCTCCGGGCTCAGCAGGTCACGGACCAGCCCGTCGAAGTAGCCGCGGACCTGCGCCACCGAGGCGCCGGGGGTGTCCAGCTCGCCGAGCTTCTGCGGCACGACGAGCTTGGCGTAGCGCTCCAGCGACTTGAGGAACAGGGCGCGCTTCCCACCGGGGAAGGCGCTGTAGATGCTCCCCGGCTTGACGCCGGTGGCCTTGACCAAGTCCTCGATGGACGTGGCCCGGTAGCCGCGCTCCCAGAAGCGCCGCATGGCAGCGTCCAGGACCTGCTCCGGCTCGAACTCCCGTGGTCGTGGCATGGGAGGAGCATAACTGAGTGTTCATTCAAGAACCAGCCCCTGGTCGGACCCGGCGGTCACGGACAGCGGCGGAGGGCCGGGCGGTCCTTGGTGCGGACGGCGGGGAGCCAGGCGGTGGTGGGGCCGGGGAGGCGGACGCGGTACCAGAGGGTGGAGGTGAGGTCCTCCTCGTCGATGACCGGCAGGCCGGCGGGGAGCTCGCAGTCGGCGTCGAGGGCGTCGCCGTTCCACACCCGGGTGGGGACGACGTTGTCGGCCGTGTACGGGCGCAGCGGGTCGACCGCGAGGCCGAGGCTGCACTGCGGGTCGCGGTCGGTGCGGTCCTGGCAGCCGCGTTCGGCGTTGAAGACCCGGATCGTGGCCGGGTGTTCGGCCGGTTCGTGGTCGAGCCAGAGGGCCGCGGTGCCGACGACGGCGGCGCAGGCGGCCAGGGCGAGCAGCGCGGTCCGCGGGCGGGGGCGGCGAAGGCGCCGGCCGGCCCGGTGGGCGCGGATCCGGGCGAGCAGGCGCTCGGCGGTGTGCGGGGCGCGGTCGGCGTGGGCGGGGGCGAGGCAGTCGGTGACCAGGGCGCGCCAGAACGGCGGTACGGCCGGGTCGAGCCGCAGCTCGGCCCGGCCCTCGGCGTACTGCTGGGCGGCGGCGCTGCGGGCCGCGGGCGTCGCGCCGGGGAAGGGCGGCACTCCGGCGGCGAAGATCTCGTGGATCACGATGCCGAGTGCCCAGATGTCGGCCGTGGTGCGGACCTTGACGCCCTGCAGGCCGATCGGCTCCCGCCGGCGCTCGGGCGGGAGGTAGTCGGGGGTGCCCATCGGGGCGCAGAGGCCGTGGGTGCCGCTGAGCTCGATGGCGAGGCCGAAGTCGGCGAGGCGGACTTCGCCGTCCTGGCCGATCAGCACGTTCTCGGGCTTGAGGTCGGTGTGCACCCAGCCGGAGCCGTGCAGGTGGGCCAGGCCCTCGCAGATCCCGGCGACGATCCCGGCCGCCTCGGCGGGGCCGAGGGGGCCGGCCGCGAGCAAGTCCCGCAGGGTGCACCGGGCGCGTTCCATCACCAGGACGATCGCGCCGTCCAGCGCGGGGTGCTCCGGTGCGGCCAGGGTGAAGGTGTCGAGCAGCCGGACCAGCCGGGGGTGCGGGGCGGTGCGCCCCAACTCGGCCTCGCGGCGGGCAGCTTCGGCGACCTGGCGGGCCTGGCGGGGGGCGAGCCCGGCGGTCGGCAGCACCTTGAGGGCGACCGCCTCGCCCGGGCCGTCCGAGGGGCGGGCCGCGTAGACGGTGGCCCAACCGCCTTCGCCGATCAGCTCGGTGACGGTCCAGGCACCGGCCCGGTGGCCGGGCGGCAGCAGCACCTCCCCGTCCTCCCGGAAGGCCACTCTGGCCTTCACCGGAGGTCCGGGCCCGGGAGCAGCGCGAGGTGCTCCTCCCGGACGATGCCGAACTTCAGGGCCACCCCCACCACGGCCTCGCGCTTGCCGCCGCGTCGCTCCGGGCCCTCGGGCAGGTCGATCCGGAGCTTCTCGTCGGCGAGGTAGTCGAGGTGCGAGCTGACGGCGCGGGCGGTGAGCCGGGCGCAGCCGGGGTGGTGGCGCAGCCGGGCGACCACCTGCGGTGTGGTGGGCACGGCGGCGGGGGAGTGGTCGCGCAGCCAGGGCTCGCAGAGCGCGACCAGGACCAGGAAGTAGGTGGCGGTCTCGTCCAGCGAGTACGCCGTCATGGTACGGCTCTCCCAGGAGCCGGCGCCACGGGCGTGCGCGTCGAGGTAGACGTGGTCGGGGGCGAAGACCTGGAAGGAGAGCGGCGTCTGGCGCCGGGAGGGCAGCACCACCCGGGAGAACTCGAACGGGATCGGCGCGCCGATCCGGCGCGGCGGCACCCGCAGGTACTCACCGGCCCCCTCCGGGTTCTCCACCAGGTAGGCGTGGGTGCTGCTGAGGTTGCTCAACTGCCAGTGGTCGTCGGTGGCGTGGATCTCCCCGGCCAGCCGGGAGACGGCCTCGTCGCCGAGCCGCAGCTCCACGGGCGCGTCGGCCGAGCCACGGCCGAACCGGGCCCGCTCGCCCGGCCCCAGCCGCAGGCTCACCGCCTCCTCGCCGGCCCCCTCGGGCAGGTGGACGAGAATGCCGCTCACCGTTCCTCCGCCTCGCGCACCGTTCCCCCGTTCCGTGTGCCGACCGTCACGGCACGGAGCAACGGTACCTCTCTGTGCATGACAGTAAACCGGAGAGTGGCGCAGACCACGTGACAGTGCGCCGGCCGGGCGGCCGTCAGACCAGCGGCGCCACCGCGTGGTCGCCGAAGGCGGCCCACGGCCGCCAGCCGCCGCCGGGCCGGTCCTGGACCCGGGTGCGCAGCCGCCCGTCCGCGGCGACCGCGAAGACGTGCAGCCGCCCGGTGGGGTCGAGCGCGGCGGAGGGCGGTCCGGCGAGTGCCAGGCCCGGCTCGCCGAAGTCCTCGCCGGACACCCCGGCCGGCGCCCAGGCCCCGGCGGGTGCCAGCTGCCAGCGGTGGGCGAGCCGTTCGCCGCCGGGGGCCAGGCTCAGCGCCTCCAGCCGTCCGTCGGCACCGGCGACGGTCAGCGGCGCGGCGGCGGACCAGCCGAGGAGCGGCTGCCAGGCGTCCCAGCCCCCGCTGGGGACGGACTGGCGGCGCTGGAAGGCCGCCGTCCCGGACGGGGCGGTCGCGGTGACGTTCAGCCGCCCGGTGCCGTCCCGCGCGACCCGGGGCGCGCCGCCGGCCGGGGTGCCGAACTGCTCCCAGCCGGACCAGGCGCCGCCGGGCGAGGTCTGCCACCGGTGCGTCAGCCCCGCGCCGCCGGGGGTGAGTACGAACACCTCGAGGCGCCCGTCGGCGTTGGCCGCCACGGCCGGTGGTGCGCCCACCGGGCCGCCGAAGCCCGCGTCCCAGTCGTCCCAGCCGGCCGAGCCGGGGGAGGTCTGGCGCCGGTGGGCGATCAGGGCGCCGCCCGGGCCGGGCGCGAAGACCTCCAACCGGCCGTCGGCGCCCAGGGCGACGGCGGGAGAGGCCGCGGCCGGGCCGCCGAACCGATCCCAGTCTGCCCAACTGCCGTCCGCCCGTTGGATCCGGTGGTCCAGCGCGAGGCCGCCGGGCGCGAGCGAGAACACCTCCAGGCGGCCGTCCGCGTTCCGGCCCAGCGCGGGAACCGCGCCGGCCGGGCCGCCGAACACCTCCCACTCCGACCACCCGTCGCCCGCCGGATCGAGCTGCACCCGGCGCAGCATCGAGCAGTCGGCCGCGTCCAGGGCGAACAGGTTCAGCCGGCCCTGCGCGTCCAGCGCGGCGACCGGGTTGTCCGGGCTCTGCCAGGGCGGCGGGGTGGACTGCCAGGTCAGCGGGGCCAGGGAGAGACCGTGCCGGAACCAGCCGGCGGCGCTCGCCCACCACTGCTGCCCGTCGGTGACCACCTCCACGGCGTGACCGGGGAGGTGGCCGGACCAGCCGTCCAGGGTGAAGCGGAACGGGTCCGGCGAGGCGAGCACGTCGGTGCCCTCGTAGCCGCCCCGGGGCCCGAGGAAGAGGTAGTAGCAGCCGCCCTGCGCCACCACGAAGGGCGACTCGGTGACCGAGACGCCGTCCGCGGCGGTGGACGGGTCGGTGAAGGCGGTGCCGGGAGCGCTCCAGTTCAGCAGGTCGGCCGAGCGCCGGTAGCAGACCTGGTGGTGGCCGTCGGCGGCGGAGAGTTCGGTGTAGTACATGACCCACTCGGTGCCGATCCGCAGCACCATCGGATCACGGGCGGCGTTGCCCCGGAACAGCGGTCCGGACGGCAGTCTGGTCCAGTTGAACAGGTCGGTGGAGGTGGCTGCGTTGATCGCGGCGCCGCCGCGCCCGCCCGCCGCGTAGAACATCCAGTACCGCCCGTCGGCCTCGACCACGTGCGGGGCCCACAGGTGCTCCTCGCCGAAGTAGGACGGGTCGACGGTGAGCGCGTCCGGGTGGGTGGTCCACGGCCCGGTGAGGGCCGGAGCCGAGGCGTGCGCGAGGGAGACCTCGGCCGAACTGTCGGGGGCCTGCCCGGGCGGCGCGCTGTCCCCGACGATGCTGAACAGGTGCCAGCCGCCCCCGACTCGGATCAGCGAGTGGTCGTTGAGATAGCGGGGGCGGGTGGTGGAGGGGTCGTAGACCCGGGTGAACGGGCCGGTGGTGACCCACTGGTGGGCCGGGAGGGTGCCCGCGGCGGCCGGGGTGGCGGAACGGCCCGCGAGCGGGAGCACGAGGGCTCCCGCTCCGGCCGCCCGCAGCAGGCCGCGCCTGCTGACGGGGTGCATCGCTGTCGCTCCAGGTCAGTTGACGGCCGGCCCGGCGGTGGAGTTGAGCCAGGCCCAGTCCGACCAGGTCGAGAAGCCGGTCTGCCACCGGTGGTAGACCCCGGCGTTGCTGGTGCCGAAGACCTCGATCCGGCCGTCGGCGTTGGCCGCCGCCGTGATCTCCGTCCCGGCGCCGCCGAAGGTCTGCCACTGGCCGTACGGCGCGTTGACGTCGTTCTGCCAGAGGTGCTGCGCGGTGCTGCCGTTGACGGCGAACACCTCCACCCGGCCGTCCGGCGAGGGCGAGCTGGTCAGCTGGGAGTCGGCGGGGCCGCCGGTGGCCTCCCAGTCGGACCAAGTGGTCGGGTTGGTCTGGTACTTGTGGAAGACGCCGGCGGGGCCGGAGGCGAAGACCTCGAGGCGGCCGTCCTGGTTGTGGTCCACGGTGAGGTCGTGTCCGCCGCCGCCGAAGGTCTCCCAGGGTGACCAGCCGCCGTTGACGGCGGTCTGCCACTGGTGCTGGAAGGTCGAGCCGTTGAGCGCGAAGACCTCCAGGCGGCCGTCCGGCGCCTTGCCGACCTCGACCTCGCTGTTCGCCGGGCCGCCGCCCGCCGGCTCCCAGTCGGACCAGCCGCCGTTGGGTGCGGTCTGGTACCGGTGGAACAGGCCGACCGGGCCGGAGGCGAAGAGCTCGAGGCGCCCGTCCTGGTTGGCGCCCACCGCGAGGTCGTGCCCGCCGCCGCCGAAGGTCTCCCAGCCCGACCAGCCGCCGGAGGGCTGCAGCTGGTAGCGGTGCTGCAGCGTACTGCCGTTGAGAGCGAACATCTCCAGCCGGCCGTCGGCGTCCGCGCCGATCGCCAGCTCCGCGCCGCCCGGGCCGCCGAGCGACTCCCAGTCCGACCAGGCACCGTTCACCGCCGTCTGCCAGGCGTGCGAGACGCCGTTCGCCCCGGCCGCGAACACCTCCAGGCGCCCGTCCGCCGACCGGGCCGAGACCACCCGGCCGGACTGCGCCGGGTACACCACCGGCGCCGGGCCCGGGCCGGGGTGGCCCAGCCGGTCCGCGGCGGCCCGCGCCGCGTCCATCCAGCGCAGGTGCGCGCCCTCGACATAGGTCGACCAGGGGCGCCAGTTGGTGCCGCCGTTGGAGATGCGGAAGGCCGCGTCGGCGTTGCACCGCGCGTCGTAGGCGCAGGCGTCGCTGACCTCGGAGTGCCAGTAGCTGTTGATCTCCCACAGCCCGCGGTCGGTGGACGGCGGGGTGTTGTTCTGGACGTTGGAGGCCAGCGGGTTGCAGCTGGACTCCGCCATGCCGACGGCGATCGCCGTCACCAGGGCGTCACCCCGGAAGCCCGCGTCGTAGCCGACCTCGGCGCACAGGTCGATGCCGGTGGCGGCCGACACGGGAGTGGCACCGATGGCCGACCCGGCCGTCACGCCCAGCATGACGAGACCGGAGAGCAGGGTGCGGCGGATGCGTTTCATCTGTTGGCTCCTCAACTGACGGCCGGTCCGGCGGTGGTGTTGAGCCAGGCCCAGTCGGACCAGGTCTGGAAGCCGGTCTGCCACTTGTGGTAGACCCCGGCGCTGCTGGTGCCGAAGACCTCGATCCGGCCGTCGGCGTCGGCCGCCGCGACGATCTCGGTGCCGGCGCCGCCGAAGGTGTCCCAAGGGCTGTACGGGGCGTTCAGGTCGCTCTGCCAACTGTGCTGCGCGGTGCTGCCGTTGATGGCAAACACCTCGACCCGGCCGTCGGCGGTGGGCTGGCTGCTGAGCTGCGAGTCGGCCGGCCCGCCGGCGCGCTCCCAGTCGGACCAACTGGTGGGGTTGGTCTGGTACTTGTGGAAGACGCCGGCGGGGCCGGAGGCGAAGACCTCGAGGCGGCCGTCCTGGTTGTGGTCCACGGTGAGGTCGTGTCCGCCGCCGCCGAAGGTCTCCCAGGGTGACCAGCCGCCGTTGACGGCGGTCTGCCACTGGTGCTGGAAGGTCGAGCCGTTGAGCGCGAACACCTCGAGCCGCCCGTCCGGGGCCTTGCCCAGGCCGACCTCGCTGTCGGCGGGCCCGCCACCGGCCGGCTCCCAGTCGGACCAGCCGCTGTTGGGCGCGCTCTGGTAGCGGTGGAAGAGGCCGACCGGGCCGGAGGCGAAGAGCTCGAGGCGCCCGTCCTGGTTGGCGCCGACGGCCAGGCTGTGCCCGCCGCCGCCGAAGGTCTCCCAGCCCGACCAGCCGCCGGAGGGCTGCAGCTGGTAACGGTGCTGCAGGGTGCTGCCGTTGAGGGCGAACAGCTCGAGCCGGCCGTCGGCGTCCGCGCCGATCGCGAGCCGGGCGCCGCCCGGCCCGCCGAGGGTCTCCCACTCGGACCAGGCGCCGTTGGCGGCGGTCTGCCAGGCGTGCGAGACGCCGTTCGCCCCGGCCGCGAACAGCTCCAGGCGCCCGTCCGCCGACCGGGCGGACACCACCCGGCCGGGTTGCGCCGGGTACACCGGCGGTGCGGGGCGCGGGCGGGATCCCGGCGTGCAGGGCACGGTGAGGCCGCGCTCCGCGAGGTAGGGCTCCGGGTCGGTGCGGACGGTCGCGTTCGAGTCCGCCCAGACCCGCAGGTGCAGGTGCGGCCCGTCGGCCTCGCCCTCGGCGCCCACCAGCGCGATCTGCTGACCGGCCGTCACATGGTCGCCGGTGGCCACGTCCCGCTCGTACATGTGGCCGTACTCGGTGATGGTCCCGTCCGGGTGCAGGATGCGGATCCACTGGCCGTAGCCCTGCGCGGTGCCGGAGACCAGCACCTGGCCGTCACCGACCGCGTAGATGGGGCTGCCGTAGGCGGCGGCGATGTCGATGCCGTTGTGCTCCTGGGAGTAGTGCTGGGAGATGTACCCGGCGGCACAAGGCCGACCGCCGTGGCCGTTCGGCCCCGCTGAACATGGTCATCACCGAGACCGGTGCCGCCTCGGCC